>JBDQGZ010000193.1:0-2553 GCA_040265115.1 Candidatus Nanopelagicales bacterium | reverse complement strand
CTTCAAGGGCGCATCGGCGGGCGTGGGGGTGGGGCGACCTGCTTCGGCTGTGCGGGGGGAAGACTCAGCCACGGCCATAGCGTCCCTCCCCCCGCCAGAAGAACCACAGGCCGAGTGGCAGCATCACCACGGCCCAGATCGCAGCGACGATCCAGTTGAACGCCCCGCCTGGAGCGTCATAGGTGTTCATTAAACAGTCGCGCATGATGTTCAGATACACCGTCGGAGGATTGATCTCGACGATGAACACCGCCCACGGTGGCAGGCCGAGGCGATCCAGTCGATCGGCGATGGGGATCATCACGCCCGAGACGTATCCCCAGATACGCAGGATGTAGGGCAGCACATCGGACACGTCTTCCACGACCGCCACGATTCGCGCCATCACCAGCGCCATTCCGATCGCGAACATGGTCATCAACACCAAGGCGACCGGGGCGAGGAGCCAGTTTGTAGTGATCCGCTCACCGGTGATCAACAAGATCACGATCATGATCGGCAGCGAGATGAAGAAAACCCGCAACTGCTTCACCACGACAGCGAGAGGAAGCACCGCCCGCGGGAAATGGATCGCGCGGACAAGGCCCAGGTTGCTCGAGATGCTTTTCGATCCGGCGGTGATGGACTGGCGAATGAGGGCGAAGGAGAACACACCCGCGGCGAGGAAGCCGGTGTAGTTGACGACACTGCCGCGGCCACCGAGGAGATAACCGAACAAGAACCAGTAGACGGCCATGGTGAAAACCGGATCGAGGACCTGCCAGAGTTGACCCAATCGGCTCTTGGAGTTTTCCGATTCCATCTTCGCCCCGGCGAATGCCCGCAGAAATGCACGGCGTTGCCAGATCTGGACGAGGTAGGAGTGAAAGGACGGTCGGGAATCGACAGCCCGAAGACCCGCCGCGGCAGCTAATTCGCTGCCCGGCACCTCACGGCCATCGACGAGGATCAGAGCCGCACCGCCTTCGGGTGGTTCGTCACCCCTCGCGTATCGAGGAACGCACGCGCTGACGTCACGAGATCATCCACGGCATACGAGCGGTGGTTTTGCAGAAGCACGACGGCATCAGCCGATTCCACCGCTTCCGTGAGGTCTGTGACCGCTGATAGAGTCCGGCCCCCGAGCCGCCATTCATTGACCAGCGGATCGTGGAACTCCACGATGGCACCCTTGTCGATCAGTTGTAGGGCGATCGGCATTGCCGGCGATTCACGCTGGTCGGCGATATCTGGCTTGTAGGTGACTCCCAGCAAGCAGACGCGCGCTCCCTTGAGAGCCTTGCCGTCCTCGTTGAGCAGATCCTGGATCCGTCGCACGACGTACGCAGGCATTCCCGCGTTGATCTCCTGAGCGAGTTCGACGAATCGGAAGGGATACCCGAGCTTCGCCTGCACCTGATACGACAGGTAGTTGGGGTCGATGGGAATGCAATGCCCACCGACGCCGGGCCCCGGATAGAACGCCTGGAAACCGAATGGCTTGCTTTTCGCCGCTTCGATGACATCCCATAGATCGATGTCCAACTCGTGACAAAAGCGAGCCATTTCGTTGACCAGGGCGATGTTGATGTGGCGGTAGGTGTTCTCCAGCAACTTCGCCATCTCGGCTTCCCTGGTTCCCCGGGTCGGCACCACCGTGTCCACGAATCGGCTGTAGAACTGCGCCGCCGCCTGGGTGCACCCTTCCGTGTGGCCACCGACCACCTTCGGAGTGTTGCGCATGCCGTACACCGGGTTCCCCGGGTCGATGCGCTCCGGGCTGAACGCGAGATTGAAATCCCGACCGGCGACCAGTCCACCCGCCTCGAGCACAGGTCGCACCTCATCCGATGTCGTTCCCGGATAGGTCGTGGATTCCAAGATGATGAGGTGGCCGGGTTGCAGATGCGTCGCGATTGCCGCGGTAGCGGACAGAACCGCACCGAGATCAGGCCCACCCTCGGGGGTGAGGGGCGTGGGGACGCAGATGACGACAGTGCCCGCCTGGGCGATCACCGCGGGATCAGTCGTGGCCCTGAATCCGTCATTGATCATCCGCTGGACATCCGCGTCGTCGAGATCGTCCACATGAGATACGCCGGCATTCAGGCGAGAAACGACCGGCTCGGACACGTCAAGCCCGACCACCCTCACCCCAGCCCTGGTGGCCTCTTGGGCCAGCGGGAGGCCGACATAGCCCATCCCGATGACGACGAGATCCACCGGTGCAGGCGCACCGGTTGCCTCGGTATCCACCGCCATGGGATTCCTCCACTTCTCGTGCCCCTCGGCACCCGCGCTCGCTGGGCCAACACCTTCGGCCGAGTTCGCCGGCGGCCGCGTCCCTGGAGGCTGTCGCCTCACGCCCGATGCCGTGGAACCCCGCTCCTATCCGCGGCGCTCCTCACACATCCGAACCTACGAAAGCGTACGCGCTTGCATAGCCCTGCATGACGGTAGGCCAGGTTCGACACGCCCGGACCCACTCCCTCGCTGCAGCGCCGTCCGCTGATCGCAGCACAGGATCCGTCAAGCGGCCGAGGGCC
The DNA here is from genome assembly GCA_040265115.1 of Candidatus Nanopelagicales bacterium. GTDB lineage: Bacteria > Actinomycetota > Actinomycetes > S36-B12 > S36-B12 > M55B157. The sequence continues at coordinate 28 of JBDQGZ010000193.1, read as the reverse complement.
TGCGCCCAGACCCGCGGATCTCGCCCCG
>JBDQGZ010000192.1:0-2596 GCA_040265115.1 Candidatus Nanopelagicales bacterium | reverse complement strand
GGGGCGGGGGAGAGTTGCCACGGCGGGAAGCCTCGCATGTCGCAGCGAGTGTCGTGTTCTTCGGGTAGCTCCCGGGGTAGATCAGGCCCCAGGAGGACACGTCCTACCCGAAAATGGGCTAGGGGGCGTCACGATCGGGTAACGATGAATGTCTCAGCAACGTGTAAGAAGTGTCTCAGTTGTCGCATGTTCTTCCCAGGTCCGTTTCGGTCACGGGGGCCCTCTCGCTCAGCGACGGATCAGTCCCGTACCCGCGGGTACGTTCAACGCTGGAGTAACGACTCCGCACGAAAGCGTTGAGAGGAGAGGCCTTTTCATGGCACGACTGGGAATGAAGATTGCGGCGCTCGCTGGTGTCGGGGCTCTTGCCCTGGCCGCCTGCTCGAGCGGCGATAGCGGCGGAGACAGCTCGCCGACCTCGGGTGGCGACACGGTGGTGGCGCAGTATCCGCTGGATGGCATCAGCGTCTCTGTTGGTTCCAAGGACTTCGACGAGCAGCTGATTCTTGGCCAGATGCTGGTCCAAGCCTTCGGTGCCGCGGGCGCGAGCGTCGACGACAAGGTGAACCTGGGTGGCACGAGCGTGGCCCGTCAGGCACTGGAGTCCGGTGAGATCGACGTCTACATGGAGTACAACGGCACCGGGTGGACCGTTCACCTCGGCCAGGAGGATCCGTCCTTCGACTCCGTCGAACTGACCAACGGTGTGCGCGAGCTTGATCTCGCGGAGAACCGCATCGTGTGGATCGGTCGTTCACCGTTCAACAACACCTACGGATTCGCCTCGAGCCCTGCGGTGACCGAAGCTAATGGTGGCCCGTTCACCCTGCAGACGATGATGGAGTACGTCCGGGACAACCCGGATGCGGTCGTGTGCATGGAGTCGGAGTTCCCCGACCGTCCCGATGGTCTGATCCTTACCGAGGAAGCCACCGGCATCGAATTGCCGGCGAGCCAGGAGCGCATCCTGGACACAGGTGTGATCTACACCGAGACGGCGAACAACAACTGCACCTTCGGTGAGGTCTTCACCACCGATGGTCGTATCCCGGCGCTGGAACTCACCCTCGTGGAGGATCCGGGCGTCAACATCATCTACAACGTTTCCGCGACCATGCGTCAGGCGAAGTTTGATGAGAACCCTGAGTCTTTCCAGGGCATCGTGGATGCGATCCTCGCGCCGCTGTCGAACGAGCGGATGGCCGAGCTGAACGCGAAGGTGTCCGCTGAGGGTGAGGAGCCCTCGGCGGTGGCACGTGAGTACCTCGTGTCCGAAGGCATCATCGGCGGTTAGTCAACAACGGGTGGGCGCGGGTGCACATCGAGCCCCGCGCCCACCTGTTGGCAATCTGATCGGATCCCTTGTCGGCCTCGATCAGGTCGCCGCACACCCGCGACCCAGCCGACTAGGTAAGAGCCTGCCTCCTGGTTCGGTGCATTCGACGGAAAGGGACCCGTGGACGGAATCGTCAGCTGGTGGGAGTACCTGTCGAGCCGTTGGGACCTCGTCGGGCAAACTCTCACCGAAACCCTTGTCTACGTCGTCACGGTCACCGTGACGGCCGGACTCGTCGCGATCGTGACTGGCATCCTCACCCGCCACCACCCCTTCGCGAAGGAGCTCTCTCTCGCGATCACGTCGGTCTTCCTCACCATTCCGTCCCTCGCCTTATTCACGATCTTCATCCCGATCGTGGGCCTCGGGTTCGCCCCCTCATTCATCGCGCTGTTCCTCTACGCACTTCTGCCGATTCTGCGTAATACCGTCGCTGGACTAGACGCCGTCGATCCCAGCGTCCTCGAGTCAGCCAGGGGCATGGGGCTCACCAGGTCCCAGGTGCTGTTGCAGGTGCAGTTGCCCCTCGCGTGGCCGATCATGCTGGCGGGCATCCGTGTTTCGGCACTGCTCACCGTCGGCATCTCCGCCATCGCCACGCTCGTCGCCGGTGGTGGGCTCGGCGACTTCATCAAGAGTGGGCTCGCTCGACTCCCGCTGCCGAACTCCCTCGAGGCGATCTGGACCGGCGTCATCCTCTCCCTCGCCTTGGCCTTCTCCATTGATCTGCTGCTGAGACTCCTCGGGCGAGTTACGACACCCGCGGGGGTGCGCTGATGGACAACGGCAGGCAGTTCTCGAAGACCCCGACACCTGACCGAGGCCCGCTCCTGAGGAGGAACCTATGACCGAGCCACTCATCGACCTGCAGGACGTCACCAAGTCCTATCCGGGGGTTGAGGAACCAGCGGTCAAGTCGCTCAACCTCGCCGTCGAACCAGGGGAGATCCTCGTCCTCGTCGGACCTTCGGGATGCGGCAAGAGCACGACCCTTCGACTGATCAACCGGATGATCGAGCCGACCTCGGGACGCATCATCTATGAAGGTCAGGACGTGACCAAGAGCGATCCGAATGAACTGCGACGTCGCATGGGCTACGTCATCCAGCAGATCGGCCTGTTCCCTCATCGCACGATCGCGGAGAACATCGCCACGGTTCCGCGCCTGTTGAAGTGGCCGAAGAAGCGGATCAAGGAGCGTGTCGACGAACTCCTCGAGATCGTGTCGATGGATCCATCGATCTATCGTGATCGATATCC
>JBDQGZ010000191.1:0-2605 GCA_040265115.1 Candidatus Nanopelagicales bacterium | reverse complement strand
GCCGGAACCCCGGAATGGGCCCAGAAGTTCGTCGATGCCGGGCTCCCCATCGTTGGCGATGACATCAAGTCCCAGGTCGGCGCGACCATCACGCACCGTGTCCTCACGAAGTTGTTCGAGGATCGCGGCGTGGAAGTGCAGCGCACCTACCAGCTCAACGTCGGCGGAAACATGGACTTCATGAACATGCTTGAGCGTGATCGACTCGAGAGCAAGAAGATCTCCAAGACGCAGTCGGTCACCTCCCAGATCGATCGTGAGATCGCGCCCCGCGACGTCCACATCGGCCCGAGCGACTACGTCGCGTGGCTCGATGACCGCAAATGGGCCTTCGTTCGACTCGAGGGCAAGGCCTTCGGTGACGTTCCGCTGAGCCTCGAATACAAACTCGAGGTGTGGGATTCCCCGAACTCCGCCGGTGTGATCATCGACGCCATCCGCGCGGCGAAGATCGCCCTCGACCGTGGCATCGGCGGACCGCTGCTGAGCGCCTCGTCGTACTTCATGAAGTCCCCGCCCGAGCAGTATGCCGACGATGTCTGTCGTCAGCGGGTCGAGGACTTCATCGCCGGTGACATCGAGCGGTAATCAGGACCCCTTCACCCCAGGCTTCATCGGTGACGGCGACGACGACGTCGTCCCAGTCGCTGAGCATCTCCTGCCATGCCGCGATGCTGAACAGTCCGCAGACATGACTGTCCTGCACGAGGTCGACATGACCGTCGGCGTGGCGGAGCATGAAGCTGTATTCGGCGCGCACCGTGGTGTCGTCAGGATCGGGATCCCACACCCACTCGCAAAAGCGAGCACCGCGCCCGTCGGGGGCGTCGGCTCCGCCACAAGTCGTGGAGTCGACGAAGGTGTCGCGGACCCCATCGGGGGCGAGCACGAGGTGCCCGCCATCCACGAGGTGCTCCGCTGCGGTCTTGAGCATCGCCGCTACATCGTCGCGAGTGAGTAGGTAGTCGATCGCATCGTGCACGAGCACGGCATCGAATCGTTCTCCGAGCCGGATGTCGCGCATATCCCCGACAATGTGATGACAGTCAGGATTCAAAGCGCGCGACACCTCGAGCATCTGCGGTGATAGGTCGACCAGGGATCGCTCGAAGTCACTCAGATGTGATGCAACATGCCCGCCACCGCTGCCGAGTTCCAACAGCCGCCCGGGAGGTCCCAGAGCCGCCCGCAGGCGGGGAATCTCGTCGGCATACTACTCCGGCGGGGAGATCAGGGGCCACCACTCGGCGATCTCGGAATACAACCGCATGGCACAGATCAGATCACAGCGACTCGTCTTCACACCAGGTATGGACAGTGTCGACAGCCATTGCCACAGCAGAATCCACGATCGGCGAGGTACTGCGCCGTCATCACGAAGAATCCGGTCTGCGGATCGAGATAGCCGGATTCGCCATGCGTCATCGCTTGTTCATGCCGGTGGCAGATGTCCGCATACAGCGGATGCGCCGGATCGAGCCGATCCGGGTGCGGCTGACCCAGCGGGCGTGGGGCGAGTGGATCGGGCACGTCCATGACGGTAACCCGATCAGTCCGAGGCGGCACCCCCGCCACCGGCAACCTATAGTCGAGGGATGCCTCGGGGACATCGCGTGTTCGCTCTCGTGATCCCGGTGATGGCGCTGCTGTGGATCTCCCCTCCCGCCTCCGCGCAGGGTGCCACCGAGACCACAACGATCCGCGGGGGTCCGACCTCGCTCTCCGATCCGGCTCCGGTCCTCCTCGACGCCGACATCTACCTCCCCTCGACCACGCCAGCTCCGGCGGTCGTGCTCGCCCACGGATTCGGGGGCAGCAAGGACTCCGTCGTCGAAGATGCGCAGTTCATGGTCGAGCGCGGTTTCGTCGTCGTCGCCTACACCGCGCGTGGCTTCGGCAACTCCTCCGGCACCATCTCGATGAACTCCCCCGATTTCGAGGTCGATGACGCATCAGGCGTCATCGACTACCTCGCTGACCGCCCCGAGGTGATCCAGGAGGCGCCGGGTGATCCACGCGTGGGCTTCGCCGGTGGCTCCTACGGCGGAGCGCTCGCCCTCATGATCGCCGGCTACGACGATCGAGTGGATGCGATCGCATCGGACATCACCTGGAACAACCTTCAGTCCTCCCTGTTCTCCCAGAACGCGCTCGGCTCGGAAGCCACCGGGGTCTACAAACGCCTGTGGTCCGCGTTGTTCTTCTCCGCCGGCCTTCAGGTGGGACCCGGCGAGCCGGTCACCGAATGCGGGCGCTTCGCGCCTGACTGGTGTGCGGCCTACAACGAGGCGGCCACGACTACTCAGGTATCTCCAGCGTCGGCCGAACTGATGCGTCGCTCCTCGCCGGCGAGCATCACCGACCGGATCACCGCGCCCACGCTTCTCGGTGGCGGGCAGTCAGATTCCCTCTTCCCCCTTGATCAGGTCAACGCGAACGCGGAGCAGATCAGCGCGGCTAATCCCGAGACTCCGGTGAAGGTCGTCTGGCATGCCGCCGGGCATGACGGGGGAGTCAATGAGACCGATCGACTGCGCGACCTGACCGCGAACTGGATGTCGGCCCATCTCGCCGGTGGGCCCGCGGTGTCGACCGACTTCGAGGT
>JBDQGZ010000190.1:0-2607 GCA_040265115.1 Candidatus Nanopelagicales bacterium | reverse complement strand
GTCTTTTTCTGCTCCAGGATGTGCGCGCTCCACCCGGCGAGCCGAGCACAGGTGAACATGGAGGTGAACATCTCCGGTGGAACCTCGGCAAAGTCGAGCACGATGGCGGCCCAGAACTCGACATTCGTCTCCAAGACGCGGTCGGGGCGGCGATTGCGCAGCTCCTCCAGCGCGGCCTGTTCGAGGGCCACGGCCACCTCGTATCGGGGGGCGTCGAGTTCGCGGGCGGTTTGGCGCAGGACTCGGGCGCGTGGATCCTCGGCGCGATACACGCGGTGGCCGAAGCCCATGAGTCGCTTGCCGGAGTCGAGGACACCGCGGACGTAGCCGGGGGCATCGTCGGTGCGCTCGATCTCCTCGATCATGCCGAGCACGCGGGAGGGCGCTCCACCGTGGAGCGGCCCGCTCATCGCGCCGATCGCACCCGAGATCGCCGCGGCAACGTCAGTGCCGGTGGAGGCGATGACGCGGGAGGTGAACGTCGAGGCATTCATGCCGTGCTCGGCGGCGGAGACGAAGTAGGCATCGACGGCCTGGGTGTGCTTGGGGTCCGGCTCGCCCCGCCAGCGGACCATGAAGCGCTCGACGATGGTGCGGGCCCGATCGATCTCTGATTGCGGCACCATCGGCACGCCGAGGCCGCGGGCGCTCTGGGCGACGAAGGACATCGCCGTCACGGAGCAGTGCGCGAGGTTTTCCCGGGCGGTGTCGTCATCGACATCGAGCAGTGGCTTCAGGCCCCAGGCCGGGGCGAGCATCGCGATCGCGGACTGGACGTCGACGCGCACGTCTCCGGAGTGCACCGGGATCGGATAGGGCTCGGCTGGGGGAAGGCCCGGGTTGAATTCATTGTCGACGAGTAGTCCCCACACGTTGCCGAAGGAGACGCGGCCGACGAGATCCTCGATGTCGACACCGCGGTAGCGCAGTGAGCCGCCATCGCGGTCGGGCTCGGCGATCTCGGTCTGGAACGCCACCACACCTTCGAGGCCCGGAACGAATTCACCCATAGCGTCATTCAACCCTGTCGAGGCGCAGCGGTGCGATGAGGGTCATGGTGGGATGGGGTCATGACCGACGCTGAGCACCCCCGGCTGGCCGACCTTCGGGTGCACTACGACCTCGATGTGCTCATGGAGACCGCGATCGCCGCAGACCCTCTCTCGCAGTTCCGATCCTGGTTCGCCCAGGCCCATGATGCGGGGATCGTCGAGCCGAATGCCATGGTCGTGGCGACGGCGGGCGCGGATGGAGTTCCTCGCGCGCGCACGGTGCTGTTGAAGGAGGCCGATGCCCGTGGTTTCGCGTTCTATACGAACCTGACGTCGGAGAAGAGTCGGGATCTACAGGCCAACCCGTGGGCGACGGCAGTGTTCGGGTGGTACCCGCAGCATCGTCAGGTCATCGTGACCGGCCGCGTCGAGTCGGTGCCCCGAGATGAGGCGGCGGCGTATTTCGCCTCCCGACCGCGAGGCTCCCAGCTCGGAGCGTGGGCAAGCCGGCAATCGAGTGTCGTCTCCGGCCGTGCGGAGTTCGAGGAGCGCTACGGAGAGGTCGAACAGCGCTTCGCTGACGGTGAAGTCGAGTTCCCCGACTTTTGGGGCGGCTGGCTCATTCGCCCGGTGTCGGTCGAATTCTGGCAAGGCCGCGAATCTCGACTGCACGATCGAGTGAAGTACGTCGCTGCAGACGAGGGAGCGCCGCTCGATGATCCGCAGGGTTGGACTATTCAGCGGCTATCGCCGTAGCCGGGTCAGTTCTCCCGGGGTAGTGCCGCGGCGAGGATGCCCGACACCAGGTCATCCATTGAAACACCACGTTCCTTGGCCTGCTTCTTCAGTCGCTTGCGCAGCGATTTCGGAATGGTGACTGCAAGGTCGACCCGCTTGTCCTTCGTCTCGGTGAGGATGGCATCCGATGTTGTCGCACCACCCTTGCGGGGTTTGAGTGAAGTGCGCCCGGTGACGGGATGCACATCGGCGTCGGCGGCGCGACGCAGAGCAGGTCGCGGTTGCGGAGGTGTCGTCATCGGGACTCCTTTCGTGGGTGCTTCGTCATCAGTAGATCGAGCAGATCGTCGAAGGCGTCAGTGATCTCACGGGCTCCGGGGGAGGGCCAGGCTTGGACCGGAACCCCCGCACCTTGGGCCTGTTGGACCGCGGTTCGCTCGGGGATCACCGGCCCGAGGAGCAGATCGGGATAGGACTCGGCAAGCTCGGCGATGCGGAACTGGTGTTCCTTCAGTTGTGGCCGCACTCTGTTGACGACGATGCCCGCGGGGCGTAGGCCGAGGTTGATCGAGGTGTTCGCGACGTCGATGGCGCGCAGGGCCTGTTGGGCTCCGCGGAGTGCGAAGAAGCCCGGCTCGGTGACGACGAGGGCAAGGTCGGCGGCAGCGAGGGCGTTGCGGGTGAGTTCGCCAAGCGAGGGTGGGCAGTCCAGCAGGACATAGTCGTATTTCCCGGCGACCCCGGTGAGACTGAGGCGCAGGCGAGCGGCGGAGGACGGCAGCGTCGAGGTGTCGCGGTGGGCAAGGGCCTCTTCGGAGGGGATGGCATGCACGCGCGGACCCCAGCCGCTGGGCACGATGGCTTCGGCCGCGATGCC
>JBDQGZ010000189.1:0-2674 GCA_040265115.1 Candidatus Nanopelagicales bacterium | reverse complement strand
GGCCAGCCTGCGGCCAGGGTGGCCACGCGAGCGGGATTTCCACCGGGACCGCGGGCCATGCCAATGATCACATCCTCCGGTGTGGGGAGCGACGTGGGGAGAACCGATCGCAGGTCGGACAACACACAGGTGAGGAGGTCGGTAGCGGTGAAGCTGGCGAGGCCGCGACCGCTCGTGGTGATGGGGGTGCGCCGCGCCATGATGATGACGGGTGTACGCGAATCGATCACCGGGTCACCTCCGTGCGCAGTCGGACTCGGTCGATCTTGCCATTCGCCATTCGGGGCAGAGCCGACATGGGGAACCAGGCCCGCGGACGCATCGGGCCCGGGAGATGCTGGGAGGCGGCTCGAAGGCTCCCGGTGTCGAGATCAGCGACGAATGCCGCGGCGAGCACTTCTCCGAGTTCATCGTGCGAAAGTCCGAAGACTGCGATCTCGCGCACCCCGGGAACCGCCGTGAGAGCCCGTTCGACATCTTCAACCAGGACGGTGTGACCAGCGGTGGTCACTGCGGTGTCTCCGCGACCTGACACATGAAGCCGACCCTGTTCATCGAGCGCTCCATGGTCACCCACGCTGGCCCAGTCGCCGTCGCGGAGCAGGGCACCCTCGGCGCCGGCAAGATAGCCACCGGAGAGATAGGGGGAGCGAACCCAGATCACGGTGTCCCGAATCTCGACATCCACATCCGGAAGAGCATCGAATCCGCCGGGGTCACGATGTGCGCCGACAAAGGAGAGTTCCGCAGCGCCGTAGTACTCCACCATGTCGATGCCGAGGTGATCGGCTGTGTGCCACAACTCGACCGGGGCGGTAGCGCCTGCGGTGACGAGCAGTCTCGGGGGAGAGAATCGTCGCTCATTGATCCGATGGAGATATGAGGAGGCCGCTGACGGCACGCCGTGAACCACAGGAAGATCAACTACTCGGCTCAGTTCGTCCGGCGTTCCCAGGATCGGAGTCGCTCCGGAGTCCAGAGCGTGAAGGGCGGCGAATAGAACCATCGTGGATGTCCAGGGGCCGAGCAGTCCAACTGTCTCGCCGTCGTCTACCGCGAAGAGAGCATCAGCGGTGGCAAAGCTCGATGTCCATGACCCCCACGTTCGGATGATGCATCGCGGTTCACCGGTGGATCCGGAACTGAAGACGCCGAGATGTCCCGGCGGGAGCAGGGCGGACAGGCGATCCATGGTGGCGGGATCGATGTCCGTGGGTGCGGCGAGGAAAGATCGATCTTCGAGCATCGCCCGATGGGCTGCGAGGATCGACGGGTGGGGTGCGCGGGTACCGGACGTCACGGGCGAGTGATCAGACCGGGATACGCGCGATGGACCCCGGCTGCCGTTCCGGTGGCGATGACGACCTTGATCACGTCGCCGGGAAGGTAGACGGCTGCGGCCACGGCGGTGGCGACGAGGCCCGAGGTGCCGGTGATGAGAGCCTGGAGCGGTATGCCGAGTGCGTAGACGACCCCGATGCCTCCAACCGCATTCGCCAGGGCTCCCCACCACAGCGGATATTGGGGGAGGCGTCGGGCGACCAACCACCCGATGGTGCCCGCCCCGAACACCCAGCCGATGAGGTAGCCCACGCTGGGGCCGGCGAAGACGGCGAGCCCCCCGCGGCCCCCGGCGAGCAGCGGGAGGCCGAGGGCGACGAGAACCAGGAACACCGCGACCGAGGCCATCGCTCGGCGTGGGCCGAGGATCGAGCCGGCCAGCATGACCCCGAGGGTTTGCAGGGTGAGGGGGACGGCATTGCCAAAGACCGTGATCGCGCCGGGTAGCCCCAGCACGGAAATGAGGCCGGTGAAGGAGGCAATGAGCGCAAGATCCCGGGCCCCAGAACGCCGGCGTAGCGCATTCGGCACGTGGACAGGCTATCCTTTCATCAGGTCACACGCGGATCGAGGACGCAGGGGAAGGCGACACTCGATCGGAGGTGACCATGTCGTCGATCCTGCAGCCGTCCGCGCACGGTCTGCTCATGCTGCATTCAGTCCCGCGGGCTGTCATTCCGCACGTGGTCTGGGCGGTACGCGATGTGCTCGTGTCTCAGGCTCCCGAACTCGATTTTTCCCCCCAACCGGTGGCGCCGGGATCTCAGCGGGCGATCGCAGCCTGGCGTGGGACTCCCGGTAGCGGGGCACGGCTCGTCTCAGCTCTACGGGTCATGCCTGACACATGGTTCGAGGTCACCGAAGATCCGGGGGCGGAGCGGGACGGCGAGCGGTATGCCTTTACGCCCACTCTCGGTCTGTTCCGTGCCACCACGGGAGTGCACGGGGACATCTATCTCCACGAGGATCGTGTTCGTGCCGTCATCACCGCCTCCCGTGAGCACGGGGTCGATCTCGCCGATGGGCTGGCTCATCTCCTCGGGGAGGCTTGGGACGTGGAACTCGAGCCGTACCGTGTGGCGACGAGCGACACACCGGTGCGCGTGCTGCACCACGTGATCTGACGAACTGACTGCGTTACAGGGGGATGTTTCCGTGAGCCCCACGCACCCCGGGGGTGTCGAGAAGAACTTGGGCGATGCGTCGTCGAGTGTCTTGGGGTTCGACGATCTCGTCGACGACACCGATGTCGAGGGCTCGACCGATGCCGCCGGAGATCACCTCATGCTCCGCGGCAAGTTCGAGTTCTAGTTGGGCCCTGGTCTCCTCATCG
>JBDQGZ010000188.1:0-2702 GCA_040265115.1 Candidatus Nanopelagicales bacterium | reverse complement strand
GGCGCGTTCCTCATGGGCCCGCTCAAGGTCGTCGACGGCCCGAGCAGCTGCGGCGGGATAGACCGGCCGGGTGACAGCGCGGGCGGGCTTGAGGAAGAGCAGTTCCACCTCGGCGATGGGCTCGCCGGAGTCGGTGAGTGCCTGGGCATAGAGCAACTGCTGGCGCCAATAGCCCCACCAGTATTTGGGCTTCGCCGCCCCGGTCTTGTAGTCGGTGACACGCAGACCGGCATCGGCGAGTGCGATGCGGTCGATGAATCCGCGGAAGGGTAGTCCGCGTAGTTCGGTGGCGACTTCACGTTCGAGTCCGACGACGTCAATCTGCTCGGGGGTTTCGGTGGCGAAGTAGGCGTCGTAGGCGAGGAACGCCGCCTCGCGGACTGCCTCGGGGTCGATGCCGATGTGGAACGTGGCGTCGGCAACCTCCGCGAGTTCCGTGGCCAGCGCGGCCTCGAGCATCGGTTCGCCGGCCTCACGGGTGCGTTCCGCTGGCGGCAGCGCGAGCAGGGATTCCAGCGCGGCATGGACGGCTCGACCGACCACGAGCGGAGCAGTCGATGGGGTCTCCCACTTCTCGACCTTCGACCACCAGTACTTCAAGGGGCAGCCGGTGAAGGCCTCGACGCTCGTCGCCGACCAGGGGCCGCTGGGGACAGCGTCCGTCGGCACCTCCACGAGAACTGGGTCGCGACCGGGTCTGCCTGCCATACGTCCGAGCATGCCACCGCGGTCCGACACTGACTCGGGCCGACACGCATGCCAGGCTTAGCTACGTGGCCCGACTCGTCCTCACCGACTCCTGTCTCGAGGTGCAACTGGGTCGATGGGAGCGGATGTATGCGCTGCGCGGTGATCTGGTGATTCCCTGGGATCACATCGAGCGCGCCGAATACTCCTCTGATCCGTGGCAGGCGGCACGTGGCTGGAGGGTTCCGGCCGGTGTTCCCGGTTTGTTTCTCCTCGGCGGATTGCGTCATCGCTATGGCCGAAACTTCGTTGCGCTCTACAAGCGTGATCCCGGAGTCGTACTCGATCTGGTGAATGAGGAGTACACGTCCATTGTCGTCTCCTCCGACCAGCTGACCGCCCAGGCCATCGTCCGTCGGGTCACGACCGGTTCGGCTAGTTGAAACGCGACACCCAGCGCCACAGGTCGATACCACCCTCCACCGCGAACTCATCGATCGCGGCGAGTTCGGAGTCGGTGAAGTCGGTGCGCGTGGCCGCCTTTGCTGTCTCGCGAAGTTGGGCTGCGCTCGAGGCTCCGACCAGGGTGGAGGTCACCCGGTCATCGCGTAGCGTCCACGACACTGCCATCTGCGCCAGGGTCTGCCCGCGTTCGGCCGCGATGGCCGCGAGACCCTGAACCCGCCCGAGGTTTTCCGGGGTGGCGAGTGCGGGATCGAAGCTCTTGCCCTGTGTCGGCCGGGAACCTTCGGGAATGCCCGCGGCGAACCGGTCGGTGAGCAGGCCCTGGGCGAGGGGTGAGAATGTGATCGCGCCGACACCGAGTTCTTCGAGGGTGTCGAGCAAGCCTTCTTCGATCCAGCGGTTGAGCATGGAATATGACGGTTGGTGGATGAGCAGTGGAACACCCATGTCCGACAGGATCCGGGCGGCGCGAGAGGTCCGTGACGGTGAATACGAGGAGATTCCAACGTACAGAGCTTTGCCCTGTTGCACCGCGGCGGCAAGCGCACCCATCGATTCCTCCAGCGGAGTGTCATCGTCAGGGCGGTGGTGATAGAAGATGTCGACGTAGTCCAGACCCAGGCGCTTCAGGCTCGCATCGAGGCTTGCCAGCATGTACTTGCGTGACCCGAGGTTGCCGTATGGACCAGGCCACATATCCCAGCCCGCCTTGGTCGAGATGATCAACTCATCGCGCAGGTGCGCGAAGTCCTCGCGCAGGATGCGCCCGACGTTGATCTCCGCTGAGCCGTAGGGCGGTCCGTAGTTGTTCGCCAGGTCGAAGTGAGTGATGCCGAGGTCGAAAGCGGTATGCAGCATCTCCCGCTGCGTCATCAAGGGCGTGTCGTCGCCGAAGTTGTGCCAGCAGCCGATCGTGACGGCGGGCAGGTGCAGACCGCTTCGACCGCAGCGTCGCTGCGGCATCCGGCCGTCGTAGCGAGTGGGATCGGGGACGTACTGCGTCGGCATCTCCGGCGAGGGCTCCATGTGCGGGATTCTGCCAAGGGACTCCTAATCGGCCGACTCGAGCCCAGCCTCGAGCCGAGACCGGATCTCCTCGGGGATACGGATCGGTCGGCCGGAGTCCGGGTCGACGACTGCGAGGCGGCTCGTCGCCTCCGCGACGGTCGTCCCCTTCTCGTCGCGAACCCGGTAGCCGAGGACATAGGACGATCTCGCCATCGACTCGATCCACACATCGATCTGGATCGGATCGCGATGATGACCGAGAGGGGCGACATGGTGGACGTGCTGGTCCACCACGATCTGGGAGAACCCGGGGCCCAGGACGCCGTCCAGGCCACCGATCAATCCGACGCGGGCTTCCTGGAGATAGTCGTGGAACACCACATTATTGACATGGCCAAGCGGATCAAGATCGGAGAAGCGGCGATAGACAGGGACAGTGATCACGAAAGCAACCTATCGAGGTGAGTTCGGCACATACATACCCCTACTGTGCGGCGGGTGAGGGGAGCCGGACAATGTGCGCGTGACACCTGCCCGCTCAG
>JBDQGZ010000187.1:0-2768 GCA_040265115.1 Candidatus Nanopelagicales bacterium | reverse complement strand
TGAGGCGATCGGCATCGACGCGGACATTGTCGAGAATGATCCCGGCGGTGGTGGATGCCCAGGTCCCCATCTTGCGTTCCGGCGGCGCGGCACTCACTCCGGGCGTGTCGGCGTCGATGAGGAAGCAGGAGATGCCCCCAGGTCCATCACCCCCTGTTCGAGTCATTACGTGATAGAAGTCGGCCACCCCGCCATGGGTGATCCACGCCTTGCGTCCGTTGATGAGGTAGCCGTCCTCTGCGGCGGAGGCACGAGTGCTCAAGGCAGCAGCGTCAGAGCCTGCCTGGGGTTCCGACAGGCAGTAGGCGCCTAGCGTGTCGCCTCCCAGCATGTCGGGCAGCCACCGCTGGACCTGCTCAGGTGACCCGGCGTGGACGAGGGGGAAACAGGCCAGGGAGTGCACACTGACCGAGATGCCTACGGACAGCCAACTCGTCGACAGTTCCTCGAGGACCTGGAGGTAGACCGCGTACGGCTGTCCCCCTCCCCCGATCTCCTCCGGATAGGCCAGGGACAGCAGGCCCGAGCGTCCCAGGGTGCGTAGAAGTTCGCGCGGGAACTCACCCTGTGATTCCGCGTCATCGACCTGTGGAACGAGAATGTCCCCTGCTATCTGCCGCGTGAGGTCCAGCAGCTGTCGACTCTCGTCCGAGGGCAGCGACCGCGGGACGGTTGAAACGCGGGGATCCACGATCTGTTCCGGGATCGATTGCTCCGTCGTCATGGCCTCGCCCGATCTCACTCTGCCGACGCGGGCACGATGTGAAGATCACGCGGTTGGCGATTGAGTGACTCGACTCCGTCGGGTGTGCACACCACGATGTCCTCGATCCGGGCTCCCCACGTCGATTCGATGTAGAAGCCTGGCTCGACGCTGAAGGCCATACCTTCGCGGAGGGGCAGTGGGCTCCCCGCCATGATGTAGGGCTCCTCGTGGGTGAGGAGCCCGATGCCGTGGCCGGTGCGATGGATGAAAAATTCAGCGGTGCCGCCGAGGTGTTCGCGAGCAAGGCCGTCGATTTGTCCGGAGGTCACACCAGGCCGAACGCCCTGGACCGCACGCTCTTGCGCTTCCTGCAGGAGTTGGTAATCGCGCAGGAACTCCTCTGGTGGTGCACCGATGCAGTAGGTGCGTGTGCAGTCGCTTCGATAGCCCGAAGGCATCGTCCCGCCTATGTCGACCACGATCGGATCGCCGACCCCGATGACTCGTTCGCTCACCGCATGATGAGGGCTGGCTGCATTGGGCCCGGACGCGACGATGATGAAGTCCACACGTGTGTGGCCCTCGGCGAGAATCTACTCAGCGATGTCCGCGCCCACTTCCGCCTCAGTGCGACCGGGTCTCAGCAACTCGCCCACACGGGCGTGGACCCGATCGATGGCTGCGGCGGCCTCCCGCAGGGCATCGATCTCCCACGGGTCCTTCACCTGGCGGAGTTCGTCGAGGACCGGTCCGGCAAGTTCGAGGCGGACCTGTGGAAGTGCATCTCGCAGTCGGAGCACCTTCGACGCGGTCATGTCGTTGTCCACCGCGAGGTGAGTGGGCTGACCGAGCCTGTCTGCGATGAGTTGGTAGGGATCGTCGTGTTCATCCCAGGTCACGACGGGGATCTGCAGGTCGCCGGCAGGGCTCGCGACGGCTGCGAGACGCTCCAATCGGGGCACGATGAGGAAAGGATCCGCGTGGGCGGGAATGACGAGCGCGGTGATGCGCTCGAGCGGGACCGCGTCGTAGCCGATCAGATAGACCAGATTGGCGCCAGGAGTCACGATGAGGGCGTCCCAGCCTGCCTCAGCCGTGCCTGAGGCAGCGCGAGCCAACCTGGCTCCTAGGGTCTCGATAAGTTCTGGCGTCGCAGCCACGTGTCCTGTTCCCACGAGCCCCACGGTATCGCCGGGAGGGTCATGGATGCGCTCAGGACCTGCCATAGGGCAGGCTGCGACCGTGAGACTGCTCCTGGCCGATTCAGCCTCCCTGTACTGGCGGGCCTTTCATGCCCTTCCGGACTCGATCACCGCCACTGACGGCACGCCGGTCAACGCGGTGCGGGGATTCCTCGACACACTCGGGCGTATCGCTCAGGCACGCGGATCTGATCGCATCGTTGCCTGCTGGGACGACGACTGGCGTCCGGCGTGGCGGGTCGAGCTAGTGCCGTCCTACAAGGCGCACCGGGTCGAGGAGGCTGGGACCGTCGTCGAGGAACCGGAGGCGGAGGAGGTGCCCGATCTGCTGTCGCCCCAGATTCCCATCATCGTGGAGTTCTGCTCCGCTCTCGGTATCGATGTTGTCGGGGCGCCCGAGTGCGAGGCCGATGATGTGATCGCCACGCTGGCGATACGTCACTCTGGAATCGGGGACGTTATCGATATCGCTTCCGGCGATCGTGATCTGGTGCAGTTGGTGGGCTCTCACGTATACCTCCTCTACACGGGCGGCACCACGAAATCGAGAGGTGGTCAGCCATGGGTGGAGTTGGATCCTGCGGGGGTCAACGAACGTTTCGAGGTGGCACCGGATGACTACGCCACGATGGCGGCGCTGCGCGGAGACCCTAGCGATGGGCTACCCGGAATCCCGGGCATCGGGCAGCGCACGGCGGTGTCGCTCATCGATGCCTACGGCTCCCTCGACGCCATCCTGGCGGCCGCGGAGTGAGCCGCGGGAATCCGAGGTGTGAGGGGCTTTCGGGGCTCAACCTCCGCGGCCGCCCGGATGGCGTCGAGGGAGCCGTAGGCATCGCTGAGCGGCACCGCCGTGCGCT
>JBDQGZ010000186.1:0-2780 GCA_040265115.1 Candidatus Nanopelagicales bacterium | reverse complement strand
GGGGTCCCGACCGATCTCGGCGAGGCGATCGCGCTTCTCGCGCCGGATCCGCATCTGCTCAGGCAGATCCTCGTCGAAGTCCGGGCTCGGCGCCGAGGGCTCATCGCTCACGGTCGGCAAGCGTATCTGCTCCGGCAGAGCGCCTTCCTCATGCGCCAGCGTCGAGGAGGGTCTCGGCCGTTGCCCTCGGTGCGGTGAGCATGAGGTCGTGGCCGGTGGGGATGGTGCGCATACGCCATCCGTCGGCCCTCGCCCGCTCGATGCTCAGGTTGAGCGAGAGCAGCGGCGGATCGGTGTGCTCGATGTATGTCTTCGGCAGAGCCTGGAGGGGCGCAGGGTCGTAGTCGACCGGATCGGTCGCGCAGCGCATCGGGAAATCGGTGAGCCGCGGACCAATAAAGGTACGCAGGTCTGGGTCGGTCACGGCCCACTGATCGAGGAAAACCGGTGAGGCAGGAATCCGCCAGCCATCTCCAGTTTCCGCCGCCACCTCGCGGTAGCGGCGCGCAGTCTCCTCGGGTTCGACATCGAGCAAGCTCTGGCCCGGCTCGACGAGGAAGGCACCCGCAGCAACCACACCAGTGACTTGATCGCCGAGCCGCTCCACAACCGGGCCGAGCAGGACCCCTGAATAGGAATGGGCGACCACGATGAGATCGTGTTGATCCCCGGCCGCCTCGACGATGTCGGCGATGTGGTCGCGTACGCCGGTTTCGGGAGTCAACTCACCCGCGCGGTCCCCCTGACCGGTCAGCGTCACCGCAATCGACTCATGCCCCGACGCGTGGAGCAACGGTTCGACATCACGCCAACACCAACCACCGTGCATCGCACCGTGCACGAGCAGGTAGGTCGACATGGCAAAGAGACCGATCAGGTGTTTTTCTCGAACACCAACCGAAGGCCGGACAGGGTGAGATTCGGGTCGTGGTGGGTGATGGTTCGGGATTCCTCGATCACAACGGGAGCGAGACCACCGGTCGCGACGACAGCGGTGACGTCGCCGAGTTCGGCAATGATGTGGTGGACCAGGCCATCGACCTGCCCCGCGAATCCGTATACCGCCCCCGCCTGCAGCGCCTCGACCGTGTTCTTGCCGATCACCGAGCGGGGCCGCACGAGCTCGACCTTGCGCAACTGCGCTGCTCGATTCGCAAGCGCCTCGATGGAGATCTCGATCCCCGGGGCAAGCGCACCACCGAGGAACTCACCCTTCGCACTCACCACGTCGAGATTCGTCGAGGTGCCGAAATCCACCACGATGCACGGACCACCGAAACGATGATGCGCGGCGATCGTGTTGACAATCCGGTCGGCACCCACCTCCTTCGGATTATCGGTGAGCACCGGGACACCTGTCTTCGTTCCCGGTTCGACGATGACGGTCGGCACGTCGTCGTAGTAGCCCGTGAGCATGGTGCGCATCTCATGCAGGACCGCCGGGACGGTCGAACACAGGGCGATGCCGGTGATCTCCGGGGTTCGATGCAACAGCCCGCGCAGGATGAGCGCCATCTCATCCGCGGTCGCCCGAGGATCGGTCTTGATCCGCCAGGAGTGCGTGAGTTCCTCACCCTCATAGAGACCGAGGACGGTGTTGGTGTTGCCGACATCGATGGCGAGCAGACTCATGACAGTTCCTCCAGATCGGCGCCGACGTCAAGCACGGGCGCGGAGTGGGTGAGTGCGCCGACGGCGAGATAGTCCACGCCGGTGGCGGCGACCTCCGCAGCGGAATCGAGGGTGAGACCGCCGGAGGCTTCGAGACGGGCTCGTCCCGAGGTGATGTCGACGGCTCGGCGCATGTCCGCGGGAGTGAAGTTGTCCAACAGCACCAGGTCGGCGCCCGCGTCGAGGACCTCGCTGAGCTGGTCGAGGGAGTCAACCTCGACCTCGACGTGAATCCCGGGGAAGGCATCGCGCACCGCATCGAAGGCCGCAGCGACACCACCGGCTGCAACGACATGGTTGTCCTTGACCAGTGCAGCATCCGACAGCGACATCCGATGGTTGACTCCCCCACCACAGCGCACGGCGTACTTCTCCAGCGCACGCAGACCCGGGGTGGTCTTGCGGGTGTCTCGGATGCTGGCAGTGGTCCCGTCGATCGCATCGACCCAGCGGCGGGTGAGCGTCGCGATGCCCGACAAATGGCACAGCAGGTTCAGTGCGGTGCGCTCGGCGAGCAGCAGATCGCGTGTTGATCCGGTTGCGGCGAGGAGGACATCGCCGGGCTCGACTCGCTCACCATCACTCATCGCGAGATCGATCTCGACGCGACCCTTGGCGGCTTCAAGGAACACCAGGGCCGCGACCGGGATGCCCGCAGCCACGCCTTCCGCGCGGGCCGTGAGCAGGAGCCGGGAACGTTGCTTGCGCGGGACCGTCGCCTCGCTGGTGACATCGACACCGCCGGCGAGATCCTCCGCGAGAGCATCGCGGGCGAGGGCGCCTACTGCCGCGGGATCGAGTCCGGCATCGACGAGCACCCCCTCGATGCGGGCACGATCTACACCCTCGCGCTCGGGCTCCATGGCGGTCACCGTCTCATGACGGCTGACTACGTCACCTGCGGGGGTGAGTCGGCTGATCAGGCGCACTCGCCAGCGAGCGTCATCGCGTTCGGGGAAGTCTTCTCGCCAGTGCGAGCCTCTAGTTTCCTCACGCTGGCGCGCATGGTCGACCAGCAGTCGAGCGACGGTGTGCAGATTCGTGGTCTCCCAGTCCTCGGTGCACGGGCGCGCACCCTCATGTCGAGCCAGTGCACGAAGCCCTTCGGC
>JBDQGZ010000185.1:0-2859 GCA_040265115.1 Candidatus Nanopelagicales bacterium | reverse complement strand
TCGTTGAGAGTCTTCTTCGAGAACGGCGACAGCGCGGACGCGGAGATTGTCGGCCGAAACTCCGCATACGACCTAGCGGTGTTGAAGATCGACGCGGACAATCTTCCGGTTGTTCGATTGGGAGACTCCGATGCGGTCACGGTTGGGGATCTCGCCGTCGCCATTGGAGCGCCGCTGGGTCTTCAGGGAACGGTGACCGCCGGCATCATCTCCTCCCTGGATCGACCGGTGACCGCCGGTGGTCAAGGAGAGATGGCCTACATCAACGCGTTGCAAACCGACGCGGCGATCAACCCGGGGAACTCCGGTGGGCCGCTATTGAACAGTGCGGGGCAGGTAATCGGCGTGAACTCAGCCATCGCCACGTTGGCGCCGACTTTCACCGGTGAAGCCGGGTCGATAGGTCTCGGGTTCGCGATCCCGGTGAATTCCGCGCGACGCATCGCCGAGGAGATCATCGCAACGGGTGACTCCAAGACACCCATCATCGGTGTCACGCTCGACACGTCCTACACCGATGGTGGATCTCGGATCAGCGAGGTGAATCCGGGTGGGCCGGCGGAAGCTGCCGGACTACGCAGCGGCGACATCATCACTGCTCTCGCGGGACGAGAGACGACCGACTCGACAGAGCTTGTCGTGGCGATCCGGGACTTCGCTCCCGGAGACACCGTGAGCATCACCTACCTGCGCAGCGGGGAGTCCCAGACCGTCGATCTCGTTCTTGGTGGCTCGGAAGACATCGGTTGAGATGTTCGACATCGGCATCGGTGAATTGGTCGCCCTCGCGGTGATCGGGCTGCTGATCTTTGGGCCCGAACGGCTGCCCAAGGCAGCCGCCGATGCCGGCCGTTGGGTGCGCCAGATTCGCGAGATGGCATCGTCGGCGCGCAAGGAGATCGTGGACTCCGCCGGCGTCGACCTGGCGGACTCGGTGAACAGTGTCAAGAGCTTGAGTGAACTGCATCCCAAGCGCCTGATGTCTGGGCTCTTGGACGACGAGGACGCTCCGGCAGCGGCGGGGACTGCAGACTCCGGCGACAGCGGCACATCGACGGGCGCACCAAAGAAGCCAGCGCAGACCTTCGACCCGGATCTTTCCTAAGCCGGATCTTCCCTGAGCCTTCTCACCGACGTCGCGGTGATGCGCGCCCGCCTCGCCGTGATCAGCGTCCGGTAGGCGAAATACCCAATTCCATGCCGGCGAGGCCGCGGGGTCGGGCTCCGAGGTGCGCGGCGATGTCCGTCAGCGCGATACTCGCCGGAGCCTGCGGCTCAGAAATGACCAGAGGGTGTCCGCTGTCCCCACCCTCGCGGAGTCGCGGGTCGAAGGGGATCTTGCCGAGGACGGGTACATCGGTCCCGAGTGTCGACGTGAGTTGCTCGGCGACGAGGTCGCCCCCGCCCACACCGAAGAGATCCAGCGGCTCCCCGCAGTGCGGACACGGAAAGGAACTCATGTTCTCGACGACACCGAGGACCTTCTGGTGAGTCTGCTCGGCGAGGGTTCCTGCCCGTACCGCCACATCCGATGACCCCAACTGCGGCGTCGTCACGACGATGATCTCCGCATGCGGCAGCAGTTGAGCGGTGGAAATCGCGATGTCTCCGGTACCGGGAGGCAGGTCCAAAAGCAGGATGTCGAGATCTCCCCACCACACATCGGACAGGAACTGCTCGAGGGCTCGGTGCAGCATCGGTCCGCGAAACGCCACGGGTGTCTCAACGCCTCCCGGTTTGAACGGCAACATCGACATGATCCGAACCCCATGAGCCTGCGGTGGCATCAGCATTCCCTCGACCATCGTCGGAGGGTTCGTGGCGCCGAGGATGCGCGGTATGGAGTGCCCGTACACATCGGCGTCGAGCAGGCCGACGCTCAGGCCCTGGCCCGCGAGAGCGACGGCGAGGTTCGCGGTGACCGAAGACTTGCCGACGCCGCCCTTCCCGGAAGCGATCGCGAAGATTTTGGTGGTCGATCCGGGTTGGGTGAAGGGGATCTCGCGCTGATCATGACCGCGGAGAAGCCTCTTCAGGTCGGCGCGCTGCTCGTCGCTCATGACGTCGAGCTCGACATTCACCGTCGAAACGTCGGGCACCTGCATGACCGCCTCGACGACCCGATCGGTGATGGTGCTGCGCATGGGACAGCCCTCGACGGTGAGGTAGATGCCGACATCGACGACACCACCGTCGTGGATGTCGACGCCCTTGAGCATGCCGATCTCGGTGATCGGCCGATGGATCTCGGGGTCGTGAACGGTCGCAAGTGCCGCGTGGATGGCGTCGGCGTCAGGGTGAGTGGGCACGCCCCGATGGTATTGGCCGACTAGGCAGGGGGCGAATCCTCAGGATCGGCTTCGGTGGCCGGTGTCGAGGCCTGGGGACGGTCATCGGATTTGCGTGAGTTCACAGCATTGGAAGTCACAGCGTCGGAAGTCACAGCATCGGAATGCGGATCGCGCCGATCGGCTTCGAGTTGATCTAGACGAGTCATGATGGCGTCCAAAGTCTCGCGCAATTCACTGCGAACGTAGTCCCGGGTCGCGAGTTCTCCGAGAGACGTGCGTAAGGAGGCCACCTCGCGGGCGAGATAGTCGCTATCGGCGAGCATTCGCTCATTGCGCTGACGATCCTCTTGATACTGGACACGATCGCGGTCGGTTTGCCGGTTCTGGGCGAGAAGAATCAGGGGTGCAGCGTAGGACGCCTGGACGGACAGCAGCAGTGTCAAGAAGATGAACGGGTAGGCGTCCGGCTGGATTCCCCCCGGCGCGAAGACGTTGAAGGCAACCCACATCAAGATGACGACCGTCATCCAGGCGATGAAGGCCCAGGAGCCGATGAACCGGGCGACCC
>JBDQGZ010000184.1:0-2937 GCA_040265115.1 Candidatus Nanopelagicales bacterium | reverse complement strand
CGATGGCAGTGTCCGGGCCATCGTGCTGACCGGGGCGGGTCGGGCGTTCTGTGCGGGAGACGACCTGCACGACTCGGCCTCGCACACCGCAGGGCCGCAGGCGAATCGTGCCTTCGTCGACCGGTTGCAGGATGTCACCCGATTGATGATCGCCGGACGGTGTCCCGTCGTCGTTGGTGTCCACGGCTGGGCTGTGGGTGGCGGGCTGGAGTGGGTCCTCAATGCCGATCTCGTCGTCGCTGGCCATTCGGCGAAGGGATTCTTCCCGGAGATGAGCCTTGGGTTGTTTCCCACCGGGGCGGTCACCGCACTGCTGCCGCGGATCGTGGGGGATTTCAAGGCACGTGAACTGCTTCTCCTCGGAGAACGGATCGACGTGGCCGATCTGCAAGAGTGGGGGATCGCCTATCAGGTTGTGCCGGATGAAGCCGTCGTCGATGCTGCGATCGCCCTCGCGACTCGGCTCGCCGAGCTCCCTGAGCGCAGTGTCCGGGACCTGAAGTCAGCCTTCGTGCGCATTGACCATTCCGTCATCGAGACCGCCCTGGCGGCCGAGACCGAGGCGACGGTGGCGGCCTTCGACGATCCGGAGACGCCGGGACGCTTGGCTAGCCGAGCGCCCTGATCAGTCGTCGAGCCCGCGCGCGACGAGGGCGTCCCCGAGCCGCTGTGAGTAGCCGACGGTGCGCACAACCATCGGAGTTGCGAGCGCACGCAGACTGCGTTCGGTGCCTCGAGCCCGGCGGGCATCCCGCACGTCCTGCATGAGGTCCACCATGACAGGCACGACTCGGATCGACAGGGCAATGAGCAGGCTGATCCGCTCCGGGTCGACGCGGATGAAGCGCAGCGGAGCGAGCAGGCGATCGAGAACGTCGAGCAGATCAGTCATCCGCGTCGTAAGACTGACCAGGGCGGCGGCGGCGATGGCCAGGATCAAGGTGCCCACGATTGCGATGGCGGAACGCCACCCGCCGAGCCACCACTGAAAGGGCACGAGGACGAGCACGATCCAGCGAAGCGGCCACACCGAGGTGATCAGAGTGCGGATGCCGAATCCGGCGAGGGCGTAGCTAATGAGGACCACGAGTGTCCCGATTCCGACGGTGATCGGGGACCGCCAGATCAGCAGGACGGTGGTGAATCCGAGGAGCGCGAGCAACTTCAGACCCGCGGGGGTCCTATGCACGAGGGAGGAGCCCGGCTGGTAGACGCTGATCATGGCACTCCCAGCAGGTCACGGTAGAAAGCGCAAGAGTCGACGCCTGTTCCATCCGAGACGATCCGGCCCTGATCGATGACGAGGACACGGTCGTAGTCGCTGATCAGGTCGAGATCGTGGGTCACCAGGACAATCTGCTGCGGGAGCGCCTGCAGGAGTCCGGCGATCTCGCGGGTATTGCGAAGGTCAAGGAGCGTCGTTGGCTCATCGCACACCAGGATGCTGGGCTCTGTGACCAAGACGGTGGCCAGCGCTAGCAACTGCTTCTGGCCGCTGGACAGCAGATGGGCGGGGTGGTCGACATAGCCGTTCAGCCCGACCAGTTCGAGGATGGCGGCCGTGCGTTCGCGCGTTTCCTCGGAGGTCAGTGATCGGCGACGCAGGGAGAACGCGATGTCCTCTCCCACGGTCGGCATCACGATCTGAGCATCAGGATCGGAGAAGATGAATGACACCCGTTGGCGCACCTGGCGTCCCTGGCGCGCTGGATCGAGCCCATCGACAAGGACCGTGCCCTCATCGGGATGCACTAATCCGTTGATCATGCGGGCCAGGGTGGACTTTCCCGAACCATTGGCGCCGATGATGCCGATCCGGGATTCGGTGAGCGTGCAGGTGATGTCCTCGAGGACCCGTCGTTCGCCGAAGGAATGTCCGACGTGAACGAACTCGATCATGGTTCGATCCATTCGACGATCATGGCGACCCCCTGACCGCCCCCGATGGCGCAGGTCGCCAGCCCACGTGCCCGGCGCCCGGGAGCGGACAGTGAGCGCAGTGCCGAGAACAGTCGCACGGCCAATACGGTGCCAGATGCTCCCCACGGATGACCGAGTGCGATCGCCCCGCCATCGGCGCATACACGAGGATCATCCTCGGCGATGTGAAGCTCGTCGAGCACTGCGAGAACCTGGGCGGCGAAGGCCTCGGTGATCTCGATGCGGTCGAGTTCATCGACACCGATACCGGTCTGTGCGCACACCTCTCGCACGGCAGTGACAGGGCCGAGGCCGGGCCATCGCGGATCGACGCCGGCTCTGGCGCACCCCAGGATCGCTAGTCCCGGCAGCGACAGTGTCGCCCGGATGCTCTCGCTGACCATCACGACCGCAGCAGCGCCATCGCTGACGGGGCAGGAGTTCCCGGCGGTGACGCTCCCTCCCTCGACGAATGCAGGGGGCATCCGCTCGAGGAGGTCGGATCGCATGGCTCGTGGCCGGTCGTCTCGGTCGACCACCTCGGCACCGGTCGGCACGCTGATCAGCTCCGCGCCGTAGCGACCCTCGTGTTGGGCGAGCATCGCTCGCTGATGGGAGCGCAGGGCGTAGTCATCTTGGCGGGTTCGTGTGATCCCGCGGTGTGCGGCGAGATCTTCTGCGGCGGGACCCATGTCGGGATCGCCGAGGGAATCGGGGGCGAAGGGAGAGCGCCCCGGTTCCGCCTGACTCGCACTTTCGGCTCCTCCGGCGATGACCACCCCGGCCTGCCCGGAACCGATCTCGGCGGCGGCGAGGCAGAGGGCGTCGAGTCCGGCGCCGCACTGTCGATCGATGGTGACCGCGGGAGTCGTGTTCGGCCAGCCTGCGGCCAGGGTGGCCACGCGAGCGGGATTTCCACCGGGACCGCGGGCCATGCCAATGATCACATCCTCCGGTGTGGGGAGCGACGTGGGGAGAACCGATCGCAGGTCGGACAACACACAGGTGAGGAGGTCG
>JBDQGZ010000183.1:0-2996 GCA_040265115.1 Candidatus Nanopelagicales bacterium | reverse complement strand
GATCCCACACGATCCCGACGTTGGCCACGGTGGTGTCGCTGATGCCGAGGACGGCACCCACCAGGATCGGAACACCGATGGCACGCGCTGCGGTGTCGATCTGTGCGGCCGCCTCTTCGTCCGTCAAGGGATCGATATCGGAGGAGTTCTCCGGCCACACGACGAAATCGGGAGGTAGTTCATCCCCGCGCTGCACGGCATCGGCCAGGGCAAGCGTGGCGCTCACGTGGCGACGCAGGACCTCGCGTCGTTCATCGCCGAAGCCGAGTCCGGTGCTCGGCACGCCCCCTTGGATCACGGCGGCGACACTGGTCGGTGGCCCGTCGATGTCCTGCCCGCCCTCGGCGCGAGGGAGTGCCAGTCCGGAGAGTGCGATGAGCACGACGCCCAGTCCTGCGAGGGCAGCATCGCGTCGACGAAGCGTCTTCCACCACATCACCAGTGCGACGAGCAGGGTCCCGGCTAGAGCGGTGAGGAATGTCACCAGTGCCGCTCCCCCGATGGATGCCCACGGCGTCACCGTCGTGGCGGTCTGCGCAAACGCCAATCGGCCCCACGGGAACCCGCCCAGCGGGACGCGGTCTCGCAGAGCCTCCTCAGCGACCCAGGCCGCGGCTATCCACACGGGTGCCCACGGCAACTTTGACAGGAGCGCCGAGGCCGCGCCGAGCAGCGCCAACCATCCTGCGCAGAACACCGTCAGCGCAACCCATGCGTCTGTGCCGACCAACGCAACCCAGCGCAACAGGACTCCGAAAAACACCACGCCGAAAGCGAAGCCCAACGCGGCGCCGGTCCACGCACGTTGCCGCCACGTCACCCACGTGAGTCCGGCAACAGCGATCGGGGCAAGCAGGGACGCACCGAAAGGAGGGAAGGCCAGGGCGAGCAGGGCGCCGGACACCAGCGCCACACTCCAACGCCACCAGTCCCTCAGAGCCCCTCCCCCGAGTTCGTGCCGTCGAAGAGCACCTGCCCGGCGCGCACGGTCCCACGACAGTGAGGCTCGGGTGTGCCGGGTGTGAGATCGGGCAGCCCCGGAGTGCCGGAACGTGGATCGGTGCTCCAAGCAGCGATTCGATCATCGGGCGCGATGACACGCAGTTCGGTGTCTGCCCAGACGGCGAACGTAGCGGGTGTTCCTTCCTGCAGGACTCCCGGCTCCTGGGACTCCTGCCGAGCTGCCCGACGACCTCCGCGAGTGTGTGCCGCGAACGCTGCGCGTGTGGAGATCCGATGCTCTGGTTGGTGGTGGAAGGCGGCCGCACGGACTGCTGCCCAGGGCTCGAGGGCCGTGACGGGAGCATCAGAACCGAAGGCGAGGGGGACCCCATGCTGGAGCACAGCAGCGAACGGATTTAGGGTGCGGGCGCGCTCTGCCCCCAACCGGTCGACATACATGCCCCCCGCGCCACCCCAGGCAGCATCGAAGCTCGGTTGCATGCTCGTGGTGACACCCCATCGAGCCAGCGTGGTCAGGGCATCCGAATCAAGCATCTCCGCGTGCTCCAGGCGGTGCCCGCAACGGCGCATGGCCTCGTCCCCCACCTGCGACGCAGCACCGAGAAACCCTGCGATCACTCGATCCATGGCGGCGTCACCGATGACATGGAATCCGGCCTGGATACCCGCATTGGTGCAGGCACGAACGTGCTCGGCAATCACCTCGGCCTCCAGGTAGGCCACGCCCTGCGTCGTCGGCTCATCGACATAGGGCTCCCGAAGGCAGGCGGTGTGGGAGCCGAGCGAACCGTCGACAAATAGGTCCCCCGCGCACCCGTGGGCCCCGAGATCAGCGGCTCGCTCAAGTCCGAGCACCTCTCCCCAGTAGCCGATCACTTCGACGTGTCCCGGGTGCTGGCCCAAGGCCAGAGCAGAGGACAGATCGAGCGCACTCGAGATTCCCGGACCGCCCATCTCGTGCACGCTCGCGATCCCACGCGAGGCTGCTCGTTGCAGCGCAGCCAGCTGCGAGGCGTGACGCTGTCCGTCAGGAATGCTTTCCGATGCAACAGCGCGGAGGATCAGGTTGGCATCACGGCTGACAGCACCCTCGGCATCGAAACCATCGGCCTGTCGAACGTGCGAGTTCCGCTCCACCAGTGCACTTGATACCAGCGCAGAATGGGCATCGACCCGGCTCAGAAACACCGCCCGGCCCCCGCTAGCGGCATCGATCTGCTGGCGTGTGGGTAGTGCCGCCGTCCAGGCGCTGTCATCCCAGCCATGCCCCCAGATCACCGCAGTCAACGATTGATCCTTGGCTGTGTCGGCCAGGCGGAGCAACAACTCTTCGGGGCCGGACACACCCGACAGGTCAAGGCCGGTGAGGCTCAGGCCAAGTGCGGTGAGATGCACGTGGGCATCGACGAAGGCGGGAGTGACGAGCGAGCCCTCGAGGTCGAACATCGCATCAACCGAATCAGAGTGCACTGCGGCGCCGGCATCGGATCCGATCCAAGCCACTGTTCCGTCGATGACCAGCATGGCCGTCGCGAAGGGATCGGAGGGTGAGTAGACATGTCCTCGGTGAAGCAGATATCGGCGGGGAAGCTGTGCGTCCAGGGTGAGTGCGGGCATCGCTATCCGCGCCCGCCGGTAAGCGAGCGACCGATCACCATGCGCTGCACCTGATTGGTTCCCTCGACGATCTGGAGCACCTTCGCTTCTCGGAAGTAGCGCTCGACCGGAAAGTCCCGCGTGTAGCCGTACCCTCCGAGAACTCCGATCGCGTCCGAGGTGACCTTCATGGCGGTGTCGGTCGCGAAGAGTTTCGCCATGGCCGCCTGTGCGCTGAAGGGTTGACCCGCATCTGCACGAGCCGCCGCCTGCAGGTAGAGGGCACGGGCCGCCTCGACGGAGGTCGCCATATCTGCGAGCATGAAGGACAACCCCTGGAAGTCGGCGATTGGCCGACCGAACTGCTGCCGCTGTGTCGCATAAGCAACCGCCGCCTGCAGGGCTGCCTGGGCGAGGCCCACGGCGCATGCTGCGAT
>JBDQGZ010000182.1:0-3032 GCA_040265115.1 Candidatus Nanopelagicales bacterium | reverse complement strand
CGATGATGACGGTGCTGCCTGCGAAGAGGACTGCACGACCTGCCATGCGGACAGCGATCCGGATTGCTTCCTTGGGGTCCTTCCCATCGAGGGTGTCCTGGCGGAATCGATTGAGGATGAACAGCGAGTAGTCGATCCCGACACCCAAGCCGATCATCGACGCAAGTTGCGGTGCGAACGAGGCGACGTCGAAGAAGCGGGCGATCACCAGGATGAGCAATTGCCCCACGACGAGTCCGACGACTGCGACCACGATCGGCAGTCCTGCGGCCACCAGGCTGCCGAAGAGGATGATGAGGATGACGATCGCGGCGAGGATGCCGATGCCCTCGCTGGAGCCAGGCGCTTCCTGGGCTGCCGTAAGGATTTGACCTGTGGCGCCCACCTGCAGGTCAGCGGTGTTTGCGGCCTCCACATCGGAGACGAAGGCGGAAGCCTGCTGGGGATTGGCGATGCTGGGTCCGGCGCCGGTGAAGGTCACCGTGGCGTAGGCGACCTTCCCGTCCTTGCTGATCGTGGAGGTGGCCTCCTTCGCGGCCTTGTTTGCCTCGAGGAGACTGAGCAACTGCTGCTGAGCAGATGCAGGCGTTCCCGGGGGGAAGGTGACGTCAGTCGTGCCGTTCTCGAATGCTTCCTTGACCTGCTTGGCGAACTCAGGTGGTGTGCCCGGGGGGAAGTCCGGGGCCGCTGAGGCTGGTGTCGGACAGGACGATCCGTAGGTCTTCCCATAGGGGGAGGTGATGCAGGTGACGCCGTCGATCGTGGCCAACTTGGTGAGAAGTGCGTCTACGCTCGACTTGACCGACTCATCTTCGACGGTGCCTGAGGTCGGGGACCAGACGACGGTTGCCGTATTGACATCGACATCCTGCGGACTGACCTCCTGGAGGAATTCCTGCGCAAGTGCCGACTGGGTGTTGGGCAGGGAAAAGGAGTCGTTGAACTTCCCATCCAGGGTGAATGCGAAGAAGCCCACCACGACCACAGCGACGACCCACGCCAGAAGGGCCACGATCGGCCGCCGAATCGACCAAGCAGACAGAGGTCCCACGGCACTCCCTCGTCGGTTCTGTGTCCGAGGGGGGACTTGAACCCCCACGCCCTAATACGGGCACTAGCACCTCAAGCTAGCGCGTCTGCCAATTCCGCCACCCGGACGAGTGGAACACCCCGGGGAGGGTGCTCGGAGAGGATAGCAACCAGGGCAGGGCGCTGCGCATCCGCATGAGAGTGGGCCAAGATGGGTCCCATGTCCTCCATGACGATGCAGGAATCGGCTATCTCGATCCTGCGCGACCTCATCCGAATCGACACCAGTAATGACGGCACCGGGGATGGTCCAGGGGAGATCCTCGCGGCCGAATACGTCGTGGAGTCGTTGCGAGAGGTGGGGTACGACCCCGAATTGATCACGACCACCTCCGGTCGGCGGGCAGGAGTCGCGCTTCGAATTCCCGGAGTGGATCCGCAGCGGCCTGGTCTGCTCCTCCACGGTCATCTCGATGTCGTCCCGGCCATCGCCTCAGATTGGACGATTCCTCCCTTCGGCGCCGAGGTCCACGAGGGCATGGTGTGGGGACGTGGCGCGGTCGACATGAAGGACATGGATGCGATGATCCTGTCTATCCTGCGCGAATGGGCGCACACGGGGTTCCGCCCGCCACGCGACATCGTGGTCCTGTTCACGCCGGACGAGGAAGCGGGAGGCAGGCACGGCGCACATTGGCTCGTCGAAAACCGACCGGATCTGTTCACCGGCGTCTCGGAAGCCGTGGGTGAAGTCGGCGGGTTCTCCCTCACGGTCCGAGAGGATCTGCGGCTCTATCTCATTCAAACGGCCGAGAAGGGCATCGCGTGGATGCGCCTGCACGCCACAGGGACGGCCGGACACGGATCGATGCTGCACTCGGACAACGCCGTCACCGACCTTGCCACCGCGATGGCGCGCATCGGACAGCACCGGTTCGACGTCTCACTAGGCCCCACGACGACCGCATTCCTCCGCGAGATCGCCGAGGCCTACGATCTCGAAATCGATGATGTGCCGGCGATCCTGGAGCGCATCGGTCCCATCGCGAAGTTCATCGGCTCGGGACTGCAGAACACGGCGAATCCCACGATGTTGAAGGCCGGCTACAAGGTGAACGTGATTCCTGAGGTCGCGGAGGGGCATGTCGATGGCCGGTTCATTCCCGGTGGCCGGGACGAGTTGGTGTCCTGCGTGCGTTATCTCGCGGGTCCGGAGATCGACGTGGAGCTTCTCAATGACGACATCGCCCTCGAGGTTCCCTTCGAGGGTCCGAGCATCGATGCCATGCGCGCGGCGCTTCAAACGGAGGATCCGCACGCTCATGCCATTCCCTATCTGATGTCCGGCGGAACGGATGCCAAGGCATTCTCCACCCTCGGAATCAAGGGCTATGGATTCGCGCCCCTCAACCTGCCCCCCGAACTCGATTTCGCCGCTCTGTTCCATGGCGTTGACGAACGTGTCCCGATCGAATCGGTTCACTTCGGGGTCCGGGTACTCGACCGGTTCCTTCGCACCTGTTGATCTCCGGCGGGCCTGCGGATCTCACGCGGAACAGGAACCGCGGTGGCCTCAGAACGTTCCGGAGGAGAATTTGATGATCCGACGGCGCAGTCGCACGCTTCGGCGCCCGTCCGGATAGATGCGGTGCCGATCGAGCTCCCATCGTCCGTATTCGGCGAATTCCGTGAGGACTGCCCGAGCCACATCCCGTGACGCGGTGCGCGGCAGACTGACCTGGCGGTACTCGTAGTGCGCCGAGGCCTTTCTATCCCACGGGGTCACTCCCTGACCCCATCACGAACGAGGGCTGCTCGCAAGCATGTCGGTCTGGACCAGGTGTCGCCCTCATGCTCGGTGCTCACCTTGATGATCTGTGGCTAGGCTGGTCAACGACAACCGCCGAGGCTGCGCTGAAGGCCGCGAGGTCAGCCATCGCCAAAGACCAGTCATCGCCTACGAAGGGGACGCCACCATGCGCTTGGGAATCAATCTCGGATAT
>JBDQGZ010000181.1:0-3156 GCA_040265115.1 Candidatus Nanopelagicales bacterium | reverse complement strand
GCTCCGGCGAAGAAGGCTGCGGCCAAGAAGACGGCTCCGGCGAAGAAGGCCGCGGCCAAGAAGGCGGCTCCCGTGAAAAAGGCCGCACCGGCGAAGAAGGCCGCGGCCAAGAAGGCGGCTCCCGTGAAGAAGGCCGCACCGGCGAAGAAAGCCGCGGCCAAGAAGTCTGGTGCGAAGAAGCGCTCCCTTGCGGTCCGCGAGGACGAGTCTCCCTGGACACCCGCCGAGATCGCCGCTGTGCGTGCCGAGCTCGAGGAGGAGGTGCAACGTCTGGAGGACGAAATCGTCTCCACTGAAGCGGACATCGCCGATCTTGTGGCCGATTCCGGCGACGGTGCGGGTGATGATCAGGCCGATGCGGGGACCAAAACCTTCGAACGTGAGCACGAGATGTCCCTGGCCAACAACGCCCGCGATCTGCTGCAGCAGGTGCAACACGCGCTAGCGCGGATCGCCGATGGGACCTACGGAATCTGCGAGTCCTGCGGCAAACCGGTGGGCAAGTATCGGCTCCAGGCGGTGCCGCGAGCGACGATGTGCACCGCCTGCAAGGAGTTGGAGGAGCGCCGCTACTCCTAGCGCGTAGCCTGTCCGGGTGGACTCCATCGCTGAACCCGACGCCCCGGCCGAGTCGGGGGAGCGCCGATCGCTGCTGTGGGTGGTCATTGCAGTCGCCGCCGGCATTGTGGTGCTGGATCAGATCACCAAGGCCTGGGCTGTCGCACAACTCAAGGGTGAGCCTCCCATCGAGATCCTGGGGATGTGGTTGCGGCTTACCTATGGCGAAAACACCGGCGCTGCCTTCGGCATCGGCACCGGCTTCACTTGGATCTTCACCGCGATCGCGGTTATCGTCGCCGTCGTCATCATCAGATTCGCTCGGCGACTGGGAAGTGTCTGGTGGGCAGTTGCCCTCGGTGGTTTGCTCGGTGGGGCGGTAGGGAACCTGATCGACAGGTTGACCCGGCCACCGGGCCCCGGAAAGGGCTACGTCGTCGACTTCATCGCTCTTCCGAACTTCCCAGTGTTCAACGTCGCGGACATGGCTATCACCTGCTCGGCAGTGTTGATGATCTGGCTGACCATCCGTGGGGTGGACGTGACCGGAGCGCCTCGGGTGGATAGTTCACGTGCCTGACGTTCGCTCACTCTCGGTGCCCGAGGGGTTGGTGGGAGAGCGCATCGATGTCGCACTGTCCCGCCTGCTGGGCATGTCCCGCTCCAAGGTGGCCGAGCTCGTGCGGGACGGATGTGTCGATATCGATGGTGCTCCGGCATCGAAGGGTGATCGACTCGATGAAGGGCAGTGGATCCAGATACGACTACCCGACCCACCGGAACCTCCGAGCGTGGTGGCCACGCCTGTCGAGGGCCTGATGATCGTCTATGACGATGAGGATCTTGTCGTGGTGAACAAGCCGGCCGGAGTGGCGGCGCACTCCAGTCCCGGATGGGACGGCCCCACGGTTGTGGGCGCACTCGCGGCTGCCGGATACACCATCGCGACCTCGGGAGCTGCCGAGCGTCAAGGGGTCGTGCATCGTCTCGACGTCGGCACGACGGGGTTGATGGCGCTGGCCAAGAACGAGGTGGCGTATTCCGACCTCAAACGGCAATTCAAGGACCGAACCGTGGACAAGGTGTACCGCACGATCGTCCAGGGGCACCTCGATCCGCTGGAGGGGACCGTCGACGCCCCGATCGGTCGTCATCCGAGTGCTGATTGGCGCATGGCTGTGGTCTCGGGCGGTCGCCCCAGCATTACTCATTACGACACCCTGGAGGCGTTCCCCCATGCCAGCCTGGTCAGGGTTCGCCTGGAGACTGGACGCACCCACCAGATTCGAGTCCACATGGCGGCGGTGCGCCACCCCTGCGTGGGGGATGCGACCTATGGTGCGGATCCGACCCTCGCTCGGCGGCTGGGGATGACCAGGCAGGCGCTCCACGCGGCGGAACTGAGTCTGGATTCCCCGACCTCGGGTGAGCGTCTCCGACTGCGAGCCCCCGACCCGGAGGACTTCTCCACGGCCCTGGAGCGTCTGCGCGGCGACGGGGACGAGCCGGACTAGGGTGGGGCGGGTGAGTCGCTCGGAATTCGTTCACCTCCACGTGCACACCGAGTACTCCATGCTCGACGGTGCCAGCAGATTGCCGGACCTCATGTCCGAAGTCGCGCGACAGGGCATGCCGGCGATTGCGATGACCGACCACGGCACGCTGTTCGGGGCCTATGACTTCTACAAGGCGGCGCATGCTGAGGGGGTCAAGCCGATTATCGGGCTCGAGGGGTACTACGCCCCTCAGGGTCGAGGTGAGCGTCGCCCCTTCGATTTCGGCGGTGGCTTCGATGAAGGCTCGATGGAGGACCCCACCGCGGGTCGAGGGACGCAGAACTACACCCACATGACGCTGCTCGCCGAATCCACGACCGGGATGCACAACCTGTTTCGTATCGCCTCTCGCGCGAGTCTGGAGGGGTACTACCACAAGCCGCGCTTCGATCGGGAGGTTCTCGCGACGCATGCCGAGGGGCTAATTGGCACGACCGGATGTCCCAGCGGAGAGGTCAATCGTTGGCTGCAGGCAGGAAATTACGACAGGGCGAGAAGTGCTGCTGCTGAGATGAGAGACATCCTCGGTGCGGGCAACTATTTCTGTGAGTTGATGGATCATGGACTCGCCATCGAGCAGAGGTTCCGCGATGACCTGCTGCGCCTAGCCCGAGATCTTGGCCTGCCGCTGCTTGCGACGAATGATCTGCACTACGTCCATGCTGATGACGCCGAGACCCACGACGTGCTCCTGTGTATCGGGACACGCACGACGATGGACGATCCGAATCGTTTTCGCTTCGACGCTCGCGACTTCTATGTGAAGTCAGCCGAGGAAATGCGTCGGCTCTGGAGTGAGCTGCCGGAGGCGTGCGATAACACGCTGCTCATCGCCGAGCGCTGTGACGTGAGCTTCAACGAGGGCGCCAACCTCATGCCGCAATTCCCGGTTCCCGAAGGCGAGAGTGAGGATTCCTGGCTCGTCATCGAGGTGGAGCGCGGCCTGCAGCAGCGCTATGCCGGAGCGATTCCCGACGAGGTACGGCGGCAGGCTGAATACGAACTCAGCGTCATCTCCCAGATGGGATTCCCCGGCTACTTT
>JBDQGZ010000180.1:0-3171 GCA_040265115.1 Candidatus Nanopelagicales bacterium | reverse complement strand
TATCAAGCGCTTCAGTAACGCCGAGCTCCGCCAACGCTTTGCCAAGGCAGACGTCGACCGCATCCGGCAAGCGTGGCTCGATGCGCGCGCGGCACTGATCGAGTGGCGCGAAAGCGGAGACGCCCCAGAGGAATCCGCCCTCATCGTCGGCGGTCCCCTGGGCAAAGTCCCGCTGGGCACTCTCATCGGAGCCAGCAGCGTCGCCCTCGACCGGGCCCTGCGGGATGCCGGCATCGAGGTTCCTCCCCCGCTCGCCCACATCGCAGTGCACTCCCTCGTCGACACGACGGGGGCCGTGTGCGCGCACAGTCCAGGTGACTACCGTCTCATCGTGGTTACGCCACGGATCGCCGTCGGCACCGCCGTGTCCGAGGGGTCCTGGCGCACCGCGCTGGTGGGTCCCGCGCTGAGCGCCACAGGCCCGCGGATTGAGGGTGATGAGGCCGTCATCCTCGATATCGCAGCGGGGCGCCGGTCCCCTCTGGCCGCTGCGAGCCGTCGAGAGATCGCCGTCAGCGATGTCCCCGGGCTTCTCGTCGTCGCCCGAGGTCTCGCCACGGCGCCGGACCTTCCCGGCGGCGAGGCTCTGCGCACGGCCCTGTCCACGATCGAGGGGATTTCCGATGGACTCGGGGGTGTGGCTCGTCGAGTGAGGTCGGTGCTTCCGGGTCTACTTCCGGGCTCGCGGCGCCACTAGCCGGGTGCCCTGCCAGTCCCGGCCAGCACTCACCGTCGATGTCTGCTGCAGTCCGGCTGTCGGCGCCGCATCAGCGATGTCCTCGGCTTCCACATGCCCGTCCCGACCTGGCTTGGGCGTCAACAACCAGACGACGCCGTGATCGGCGAGCGGGCCGATCGCGTCGACCAGGGCATCCACGAGGTCCCCATCGTCGTCGCGCCACCACAGCAGGACGACATCGACGACGTCATCGGGATCCTCGTCCTCGTTGATGACCTCGAGGCCCTCGACCGATGCGAGCCCAGAGCGAAGCTCGTCATCGCAGTCGTCGTCGACTCCCATTTCCCAGACGAGGTGGCCCGGCTCGATTCCCAGCACGCTGACCACACCCGCGACCTCGGCGGACATGTCCGTAGTCCACCGGACCGGACACCACTTGGCAAGCGAGTTGACCGGATTGCCCCATCTTGCTGCCCCGAAGTCTTCCGTCGCTCCACTCAAGGGCATGGGTATCGGTGCGCTTCGAGCAGGGGTGAGAGAGGATAGAGGGGTTGTGAGGGCTCTTCGAGACCCGATGAGCCACGACCACGATGAGAAGACCCGGCATCACACCCCGATGCGAAGAGAGGCAACCTGATGAGCGTCGATCCACTGCTACGACCCCAACCCCTGCTCGCCGGCGGATTGCCCACCCAATACGTCGATGTCGACCCTGAGGAAACGTCGGAGTGGACAGCCGCACTCGATCAGGTCGTGGACGCCGCGGGTCCCTACCGGGCCCGCTACCTCATGCTCTCTCTCCTGCGCCGTGCCGCAGAGCGCAATGTGGGAATCCCGAGCCTGCGCTCGACCGACTACATCAACACCATCCCACCGGAGATGGAACCTTGGTTCCCCGGCGACGAAGCCATCGAGCGACAGATCCGGCGCTATGTTCGCTGGAACGCCGCGGTCATGGTGCATCGCGCCCAGCGGCCGGGGATCTCCGTGGGCGGACACATCTCCACCTACGCCTCCTCCGCCTCTCTGTACGAGGTGGGGTTCAATCACTTCTTCCGCGGCCCCGATCACCCCGGTGGTGGTGACCAGGTCTACTTCCAGGGCCACGCCTCTCCCGGTATCTACGCCCGCGCTTTCCTCGAGGGCCGCCTGAATGAGAACCAACTCGACGGGTTCCGACAGGAGTTGTCGCATGCGGGCGGAAGTTTGCCGTCCTATCCGCACCCTCGGCTGATGCCCTGGTTCTGGCAGTTCCCGACGGTGTCCATGGGACTCGGTCCCCTGAACGCGATCTACCAGGCGCGCTTCAACAAGTACCTCCAGGCGCGGGGAATCAAGGACACTTCGCAGCAGCGCGTGTGGGCGTTCCTCGGCGATGGCGAGATGGATGAGGTGGAGTCCGCCGGTGCGCTCGGCCTCGCGGCACGAGAAGAGCTAGACAATCTCGTCTTTGTCGTCAACTGCAATCTCCAGCGGCTCGACGGACCCGTGCGCGGCAATGGAAAGATCATCCAGGAGTTGGAGTCGCTGTATCGCGGTGCCGGCTGGAATGTCATCAAGGTGATCTGGGGGCGCAAGTGGGATGAGTTGCTCGCCCGCGATCGCGATGGCGCGCTTGTGAACATCATGAACTCCACCCCCGATGGCGACTTCCAGACCTACAAGGCCGAGGACGGCGCCTTCGTGCGCGATCACTTCTTTGCCCGCGATCCCCGCGCCCTGAAACTCGTCGAAGGCTGGAGCGACGATGAGGTGTGGTCGTTGCAACGCGGTGGTCACGACTACCGCAAGGTCTACGCGGCCTACAAGGCAGCGGTGGAGACGACCGGGCAGCCCACCGTAATCCTCGCGAAAACCATCAAGGGCTACACACTCGGCTCGCACTTCGAGGCGAGAAATGCCACCCACCAGATGAAGAAGCTCACCCTCGACGACCTGAAGATTTTCCGCGATCGCCTGCACATCCCGCTCAGTGATGCCGACCTCGGGGATGGCGTGCTCCCGCCGTACTACCACCCTGGCCCTGACGACGACACCATGCGCTACATGCTCGACCGTCGACGTCGACTTGGTGGATCCGCGCCCGAGCGCCGGGTCCGAGCGAAGGCTCTTCCCCAACCGGATGAGAACGCCTATGACGTCATGCGCCGAGGATCCGGCAAGCAGCCGGTGGCCACGACGATGGCCTTCGTCCGCTTACTGAAGGACCTGCTGCGGGACGAGGAGATCGGGGCGCGGTTCGTCCCGATCATTCCTGATGAGGCTCGCACCTTCGGCATGGATTCACTGTTCCCCTCCGCGAAGATCTACAACCCGCATGGTCAGCACTACCTGTCGGTGGATCGCGATCTGGTCCTGAGCTATCGCGAGTCGGTGGATGGGCAGATCCTGCACGAGGGCATCAACGAGGCGGGATCCGTCGCTTCCTTCACCGCTGCCGGAACGTCGTACTCCACGCACGGCGAGCCGATGATCCCCATCTACATCTTCTA
>JBDQGZ010000179.1:0-3173 GCA_040265115.1 Candidatus Nanopelagicales bacterium | reverse complement strand
GTGGGGAGCAGGTCGTGGGGGAGATCCGCGGTGTCTGCTGAGGAGCCCGACTCCCGTTTGCGACGCAGTCTCGGGTTGTCCGGCGCCGTGGTCGTCGGGGTCGGGGCGATGCTCGGCACCGGGGTCTTCGCGGTGTGGACCCCGGCCTATGCCCTCGCCGGGTCGGGCCTGCTGATCTCGCTGGTGATGGCGGCCGGCATCGCCGCGCTCAACGCCATCTCGACGGCGCGTCTTGCTGCCATCATCCCGCGGGCCGGTGGCGCCTATGCCTATGGCCGGGAGATCCTCGGTCGGACGTCGGGGGTGCTGGCGGGCTACGCATTCACGATCGGGAAAACTGCCTCAGCGGGAGCGGCCGCACTCACGATCGGGGCCTATCTCTGGCCTGATCGGTCCAGGCTGGTGGCGCTCGCCGCTATTGCGATCGTGCTCATCTTCGACCTGCGTGGTGTGACCCGCTCGATGCGTGTGACCGCGGTGTCGATCGTGATCGTGACGGCCATCCTCATGGTGCTGATACTCACGTCCCTTTTTGCTACCGGTGAGGATGCGACAACCGTAGAACCTGTTGCGGAGCAGGGGATATGGGGAATCATTGCAGGCGCCGGAGTGATGTTCGTCGCCTTCGCCGGCTATGCCCGGATCACCGTCCTTGGAGAGGAGGTTCGCCAGCCGCACCGAACGATTCCTCGCGCGGTCACGATCTCGTTCGCCATCGTGCTCGTCCTCTACGCCGCCCTCGGGGTAACCGTGGTGGTCGCCCGTGATCGCCTCGGTGATCTCGGCGAGGCCGCCCTCGACACGATCGCTCGGTCGGTCGGTGGTGACCCGCTGGTGTGGGCGGTGACGATCGCCGCGGTCCTCGCCGCCGGGGCCGTGCTTTTGTCCCTCATCGCCGGTGTCGGACGCACTTTGTTCGCCATGGGTGATGGTGGTGATGCGCCTCGGGCACTGGCCGCGGTCGGGCGGACCACCGCGGTGCCTTACCGCGCGGAGATCCTCGCTGCGGCCCTAGCGGCGACGGTCGCCCTGATCGGTGGTCTGGGTGGGGCACTGGCGCTGTCCGGTGCGGCGATCCTCACGTACTACGCGGTGGCGCACCTCGCCGCGTGGCGTCGCTGGCCGACCTGGGGCGCCCGCGTCGTAGCCGGGATCGGACTGGTCGGCTGCTTGGGTATCGCCGCTACCCTCGTCCTTCTCTCCCTCACCTGACCCCAAGGACGTTTGCTGGAGTTAGTCGTTGCGCTTGCAATTGCAAGCAAATGGGTGCATCATGGAGTCATGGCACGCATCGACGTCGGCGACATCGGCGGGTTCATCCGGACCCAGCGCGATGCCGCATCGATGTCGCTTCGGCAACTCGCACAGGCCTCCGGGGTCTCCAACCCCTATCTCAGCCAGATCGAGCGTGGCCTGCGCCGACCGAGCGCCGAGATGCTCGCCCGTATCGCCGGGGCTTTGCGCATCAGCGCCGAGACCCTCTACGTGCAGGCAGGCATCTTGGACCCCACTGACGGGGATGTGACCGTCGCGAGCGCGATCGCCCGGGACACATCCTTGACCGAGAGCCAGCGGCGGACCCTGCTGGACATCTATTCCGCCTTCCAGGCCGAGAACGCTCACGACGGCGTTGTCGACGCGGAGGGCACCATCGAGGAGGACACCACCCCATGAGCACCACACCTGCAAGCACCACCCCGAAGAAGACCACCGCGAAGTAGACCACCGCGAAGAAGTCCAGCGCGAAGAAGACCGGCCCGAAGAAGGCCACGGCCAAGAAGGCGACGACCGCGAAGGTCTCGACCCCGAAGGCCACCGCGAAGAAGACCGCGGCGAAGGGCTTTGTCATCCCCGTTCTCGGTGTGACGGTGCCGACTCCGGACTTCGAATTGCCTAAGTTCGATGTCCCGAAGTTCGATGTCCCAAAGTTCGATCTCCCCAAGTTCGATCTCCCCGATGTCGACCTGTCGAAGTTCGAGGTTCCGACCGTCGAGCTTCCAAAGCGGGCAGAAGAGGCCCTGGATCAGGCGCGCACTCTGGTCGAGGACGCCCGCAACGGCGCTTCTCGCACCGTCGTGCTACTCCGCGAGGCTATTGGCGTCTAACTCGCGTCACCGATTCACGCGTGTGCCCCGTCCCACCTCGGTGTGTGGCGGGGCACACGCGTGTCGACCGAAGGATCGAATGCACTTAGAGTGAGGACATGATCTTCGGAGCTGCGCAAAGCCTCATCACCCTTGTGCTCGGCGTCGGGTTTGCCGTGGTGAAGGTCTGGGCCTTCGTCGATGTCCTGCGTCGACCGCAGAACGGATTCCCCGCGGTGGGTCGGCTGAACAAGACATTTTGGTTGATCATCCTGGGTATCTCTGCGGTCACCGGAGTCGGGTTCTGGTTCATCAACCCAATCGGCCTCATCGGTATCGCAGGACTGATCGCTGCGTTGGTCTACCTGTTCGACGTTCGTCCCCGTCTGATCGAAATCACCGGAGGCGGCTCGCGCTGGTAATCACCAGTCGGGCTGGATGCCTTCGCGTCGCCACAGATCAATCTCTCGACCCACCCGGCGCGGAACTCCCCACCTTTTGAGTCGCCCCGCGCCATCGGCGAGGAGGAAGATCATGCCTCCCTCGCCGAAGCGGGTGTCGGTGCTCGGATCATCGACCGGAGTAGTGAGCCGATCCCGGGGCGCCCAGGTGCAGCCCGATTGGTCCCGGATCAAGACGCCTTCGCGAGCAATGAGGTGAATGCCCCAGCGCGAATCTCCGCGACCCTGGCGTCGCCGCTCGCTGACAGCTCGACGGAGGTAGGCGCCCGCGAAGGCGGCGCCGAGCAGCAGCACCCCTGCGAGGCCCGCGTAGATGAAACGCTCATCACCAGCGTCACTGTCGAATCCCGTTCGCAGGACGGCGATGAAGGCGCTGATTCCCACCACGGCACATACCGCGAGCCACACGACCGGCCACAGTAGTCCTGTCGGTTGAGCGGGCCGGAAACGATCGGATCCCGCGATCGCCCCACCGGGAACCAGGCGTGCGCGAAGCGAGGCTGGCAACTCGGACTCGGGCACGTCGATGTAGATGCTCCCGGGCAGGTCGCCACCCATGGCCGCCAGCTAACTGCCATCCTCGACGGCGACTCGAATGCGCCGGAAACCCTTACCCTTGTTCTCCACT
>JBDQGZ010000178.1:0-3194 GCA_040265115.1 Candidatus Nanopelagicales bacterium | reverse complement strand
CACTTCAGGCGTCTGGACCCCGAGGACGAGGCCTTCCCGATCGAGGACGTTCTCCGCCTGGACGATGGTCAAGCCGCGCAGATCAGGCACCGTCACCTTCGCCGCAGTGGTCCGACCGAGAACAAGCGCGGCCGCGAGCGCGGCGAGGCCCACGATCGCGAGAATGCCGATGATGAGCGCGACGAAGAATCCAGCGCCACGTTGGGCCTTGCGGCCTCGGGGACGTGCGGTGTCGATGGCGTAGACCTCGGTGGGATCGACGACATCGAGACGTTGGGTTGCGTCCGGCAACAGCGCAGGAACGGCGGCGGTGACGGGTCCACCGATAGCGGCAGCATCCA
Organism: Candidatus Nanopelagicales bacterium; assembly: GCA_040265115.1. Classification (GTDB taxonomy): domain Bacteria; phylum Actinomycetota; class Actinomycetes; order S36-B12; family S36-B12; genus M55B157. The sequence goes on along the minus strand of JBDQGZ010000178.1, from coordinate 2,853 downwards.
CATCAGCCCGGAACTCCGCTGCACTCTGGTAACGCTCATCAGGGCTCTTCGCTAGCGAGCGCATGACGACAGCATCGATCTGCGGAGAGATCTCCGGATCAATCTGCGACGGAGGGAGTGCCTGCTCGCTCACATGTTGGTAGGCCACCGACACTGGTGAGTCTCCGGTGAACGGAGGACGTCCCGTGAGGAGCTCATAGAGGAGGACACCGGCCGAATAGAGATCGCTGCGGGCATCGACAACCTCGCCGCGCGCCTGTTCGGGAGAGAGGTACTGGGCCGTGCCCATGACCGTCGAGGCTGACGTCATGGTGTGGCCGACCTCGTTCACCGCACGCGCGATGCCGAAGTCCATCACCTTGACTTCTCCAGTCCGGGCGAGCATGACGTTCGCCGGCTTGATGTCACGGTGGACGATCCCATGCCGATGCGCGTAGTCCAAGGCCGCGAGGGTGCCGGAAATGATCTCCAGTGATCGCTCGGGCATAAGCCGACGATTCGAGGACACCAACTGTCGAAGCGTCATGCCATCGACGTATTCCATGACGATGTAGGGGACGATCGTCGTCTCGCCGTGGTCGCCGAGAACGTCCTCGCCGGTGTCGTAGACCGCGACGATGTTCGGGTGATTCAAGGCGGCAGCCGACTGCCCTTCGCGGCGGAAACGGGCCTGGAAGGCGGGGTCCCGAGCGAGATCGGGACGCAGAATCTTGATGGCGACACGACGACCCAGACGAACGTCACGACCCTCCCACACCTCAGCCATCCCCCCGCGGCCGATGATGGAGATGAGTTCATAACGGTCGCCCAGAGTGCGTTCCACACCCGAACCGTCAGTCACGACACATTCCTCCCGATCCTTGACGCAGCAGTCTGGCAGGTCGTTCCCCTCGATCCGCTCAGGCTCAACGCGGGTCCCGTCGGTGATCTCATCGCAGAGCCGCCTCGATCACGGCCCGGGCGATGGGGCCGGCGAGGGCGTTTCCGCTCACCTCAGCCGCTCCAGCACCCTCCACGACCACCGCTACCGCGATCTGCGGGTTCGTCGCGGGAGCGAGGGCCACCATCCACGCGACGGGCTCATCATCTTCGCGACCGGTCTGCGCCGTCCCGGTCTTCGCTCCGACCCGGACGGCCTGTCCATCGGCATTGGTGATGCCGCGAAGCACACCGGCCGTTCCGCGTTCCACGACCGCGACCATCATCTCCACGAGGTCGGCCGCGTCCTCCGGGCTCATCGCGGGACCGAACTCTATCGGCGTCGACGTCCGAAGGATGGCGAGATCGGGGCCGCGGATCTCCTGCACGAGGTACGGCTCCATCACGATGCCGTTGTTCCCGATTCCCGCCGTTACCATCGCCATCTGCATGGCCGTGGCCCGCACATCGAACTGGCCAATCGCGCTCAGGGCGGTCTGTGGTGCATCTGGCGCATCGGGGAAACGTGATGTGGAGGCTCGAAGCGGTGTCGTGAACGCAGTGTCGAAGCCGAAGGCTTCCGCCTGCTCGCGAAGGGCATCCGCGCCGAGTTCATTGCCCAGCCACGCGAACGCGGTGTTGCAGGACTGGGCGAGAGCCTCAATCAGGGTGACCTCACCATCAGGGCCGCACGGCTCACCGGTCCAGTTCCGCAGGGTTCGTGTCGACAGGGGCAACTCATATTCCGCGGGCCCGGGCAGCACGGACTCGGGAGTGAAACGCCCCGAGGCGAGAGCCGCTGCTGCAGTGACGAGTTTGAAGGTCGACCCCGGCGGGTTCAAGGACACGATCGGTCGATTGATGAGCGGTTGATCGGAGTCGTCGATCAACAACTCGTAGTAGTCGCGGATCGCCGCCGGGTCATGCGACGAAAGGATGTTGGGATCGAAGGAGGGTGACTGGACCTGAGCCAGAATGCGTCCCGTCGTCGGCTCGATCGCGAGGACCGCCCCTTGAGTTCCCCGGAGGCCTTCCCAGGCAGCCGCCTGGGTACGCGCGTCAATCGTCGTCGTCACAGCACCGCCGCGCGGTTGCTGACCTGCGATGAGTTGCTGAAGTCGGTCAACGAAAAACAGATCCGATGAACCGGAGAGAACGTCGTTTTCAGTTCGCTCCAGACCTGTGGCGCCATAGACGATGGAGTAAAAGCCAGTGACGGAGGCGTACTGCTCTCCCTCGGGATAGACCCGGAGATATCGCAGGGATCCTGAAGTCTCCACAGATCGCGCGACCGGTTCGGCACCCACCAGGATCGGCCCACGTTCGCGCCCGTACTCATCCAGCAAGACCCGCTGGTTGTCTGCTCGGGCTCGATAGTCGTCCGAGCGATACACCTGAATGATCGAGACATTGACGAGCAAGGCGATCAACAGGAGCGCCAACACCACAGCGAGACGGCGGATCGATCGGGTCATCGAGACACCACCTGGGTCACCGTCGAGTCATGGGACGCCGACTCATCCGGTGGTTTTCGTGCGCGATGCGAGATCACCAGAAGCAAAGCGATGATGATCCAGTTCGCTACCAAGGATGATCCACCATAGGAGAGGAACGGAGTCGTGAGGCCGGTCAGCGGGATGAGCCGGGTGACACCACCGACGATCACGAACACCTGCAACGCGAGCGTGATCGACAGGCCCGCTGCGAGTAGTTGCCCGAAGGGATCGCGGACGGCCACCGCCGCACGAAGGCCGCGTTCGACGAGAACCGCATAGAGCAGCAGGATCGCGATCAGTCCCGTGAGACCGAGTTCCTCGCCCAGCGCGGCAACGACGAAGTCGGTGTTTGCGAAGGGAACCAGGCTCGGGTAGCCACGCCCGAGTCCGGTGCCGAAGAGGCCGCCGTTGGCGAGGCCGTACAGGGACTGCACGATCT
>JBDQGZ010000177.1:0-3199 GCA_040265115.1 Candidatus Nanopelagicales bacterium | reverse complement strand
GTCGCCCGCCTGCTGGTGGCCACGGAGGCGAATCTCGACGACGATCCCCAGCTCGCGCTTCGGTTCGCGCAGGCAGCGAAGAAGAAGGCTGCCCGGGTCGCCATGGTCCGAGAGGCCGTGGGGCTGGCGGCCTATGCCGCAGGGGACTACACCTTGGCCCTGTCGGAACTGCGCGCGGTTCGTCGCATGAGTGGGAGTGATGAGCACCTGGCGACCATGGCTGACTGCGAGCGTGCGCTCGGGCGTCCGCGCAAAGCCCTCGAACTCTTGGCATCGGTTCCCGAGAGTCAACTGAGCTCCGGTGCGACCATCGAGGCCAGGTTGGTGGGAGCGGGGGCGCGGCGTGATCTCGGCCAACCCGAGGCTGCGGCCGTACTCCTGGATATCGGGGCCCTGACATCGGATTCGGTCGACGAATCCATCGGTCGATTGCGCTACGCCTACGCGGATCTTCTCATCGAGTTGGGCCGGCTCGAGGAGGCTCGAACCTGGTTCACTCGGGCCGGGGAGACTGAAGCATTACTCGATGTCGAGGAACGACTCACCGAACTTCAGGTGGTACAGGACTAGCGGCTGGTCACTGACTCCCAAGCCCGCCAGCAGTACCACGCGGCAACGCTTCGATAGGGCTGCAGGTGGGTGGCAGCGTCGACAAGTGCCTCGGGACCAGGATCGCCGTCACCGCCATGGATCACTTGCCAACCTTTTCTCACCCCTAGGTCGCCTACCGGCCACACGTCGAGGCGTCCGAGGTGGAAAATCAAGAACATGTGAGTCGTCCATGGTCCGATGCCCCAGAGTTTCGTCAGGCTCGTGGTGATGTGTTCTTCGTCTGCATATGAGGAAAGTTCATCGAGATCGATCGATCCGTCGATGGTGGCGTGAGTGAGGCCCATGATGGTGCGCGCCTTGGCGCCGCTGAGGCCTGCTGACCGCAAGTCGTCGACAGATAATTCGGCGATCGATTCCGCATTGATATCGCCGCCGGCTAGCTCTCGTACCCGCTGCGTCATGAGGCGGGCAATAGAGGTTGAGAGTTGTTGTGAGACAACGGATGTCACCAGAGCGGAATAGGGCGAGGAGTCGTCATTGGAGCGGCGAGCGATGTTGCAGGGCTCGCTGACGTTGATGATGTGCCTGAAGTCGGGATCAGCCTCGGCGATGTATCGCGTGGCGTCGCGAACCCGTCGCGGCGTTGCGCGGGACGGGGCAGACTTCCGTGGGGTCACCTGCGCACCGAAGCAGCGTCACCCGACGTCGATCCCGGTCCCTCGGTGTTGTCCAACCACCGACTGATACCCGAGACGTTGGCGGCGGTCGAGGACAACGCCTCCCACTTCTCATCCGCCTCGGGTCCGAGCGCTTCGAGGCGTGCCGATCGAGTTTTCTCTGCAACCATCGCCACGGCGTGGTCGAGGTCCATCTGCTCATCCCGCGCGGCCCGGACTAGGTTGACCCAGCGGATCAGCTCCTCCCGTGATCGACCGAGCACGTCGTCCACGTCGGTGACGGGACCGTAGTGGCTGAACAGCAGGCGTTGGGGGGCGATCTGGTTCATGCGGTCCATCGAGGCGAGAGCGAGTTCGAGATCGAAATCCGGCGGAGGGGTGGCAGGGCGGACATCGGCTGTTTCGGGGATGTAGACACCGGCGGCATCCCCGGTGTAGAGGTCCCCGGTCACGGAGTCCAGCAGCCCGACGTGGTGTGAGGCGTGTCCAGGCGCATGGAAGGCATCAAGTCGGCGACCGCCTCCGAGATTGATGGTGCCGATATCGCCCAGTGCGACAACCCGCTGGGCCTCAGTGGGTTTCAATTCACCGAACATCGTGTCCATGATCGAACCGAAGACACGACGGGCGCTGGCCACGAGCTTGGCGGGATCGACTAGATGCCGGGCCCCTCGTTCGTGCACGACAACCTGGGCTTGGGGGAACGCCTCCGCGATATCGCCGACACCACCGGCGTGGTCGAGGTGGATGTGGGTCACCACGATGGTGTCGAGGTCACTCGGACCGATGCCGAGGCTGGCCAGTGAATCGATCACGACAGGGGCGCTCAGTGCGGTTCCCGTCTCGATGAGGCACGGCCGATCGCTCCGAATGAGGTAGCTGGCGGTGATGCCTGAATGACCACCCATCCGAGTATCGATCTCGAAAACGTCGTCACCGAGTTCGGTGATGGTGTCCACAGTGCCTCCCGCGCTCGTCGATCCACCCATCCCGAAGTCGTCATGGTGCCGCCGGTCGGGCACGCCCATCGTATGCCTCCATCACCCAGACCGGCGTCCGATGCGTGCACCTGCCCGCTGGACCCGGCGATCATGGACGGGAGTCGAGAGTGGGGTCAGCGAATAGTTCGGAGATCTCCGCAGTAAACGATGTGCGTGTAGTCGGTCGGTTGACCAGTTGCGAGACCCGAGATCTCCCCAGCGGGGATCGGATGGTGTCCTTTCGGGTTGTCGTGGATCGGCCACCGCGAGATCGGGGACCGAGCGGGCGTGTCACGGTCGATGCGATTGAGTGCACAGCCTGGCGGTTTGCTCTGCAACGCAAGCTTCAGCGTTGGCAGATCGGTGACCCGATCGAGGTGACCGGAGCTCTGCGCCGTCGATTTTGGCGCTCGGGACCGACCGCCCAGTCGCGCCTGGAGTTGCAGGCGAACTCGATCGCAGATCCTAGGCGCGTGCGATCATGAGGTGTGACCGGAACATCCGACGGGGCTCCCACGGGTGGACCCCATGAGTGGTTTCGTCGGTCCCGGGATCTGCTCGAGCGTGGCGATGCCGGCGCCAGCCTCATCCTGATCGAGCGAGTGCTCCAGGAGGATCCGACCTCGCTGGCGGCGCGTGAGATCCGAGCCCGGGCGCTGTTCGACTCTCAGCACTTTAACGAATCAGCCAAGGAATTCGGCGACATCGTCGAGCGATGCCCTGATGATGACTACGCCCACTACGGGCTAGGCATGAGCCTGTGGCGACTTCAGCAGTTCCCCGACGCCGCCGACCACCTTGCTCTTGCCTGCGTGATGCGTCCGAATGACGATCGGTATTCCCGTGCCCTCGGTCAGGTGAGGGCGACCCTCCGGGCGCGTGAGGAGGCTGATCTGCCATTGAGCGGACCGATCAGGGACGCCGATGACTCTTCCGGACCGGCCTCGACGATCGTTCCCGGAACTCTCATCGAAGAGATCTGGCCCGGCC
>JBDQGZ010000176.1:0-3253 GCA_040265115.1 Candidatus Nanopelagicales bacterium | reverse complement strand
CCAGGGGATGCGCACACTTCGCGACGACGGGTGGCTGAAGGTCGCCGAGGGCTTGACCACCGTCCCCGAGATTCTCCGGGTCGTCGCATGAGTTCCTCGGGTGGTGGATTCTCCCTACCCATCCACGATCCATCGACGACCTCCGCCGATCCGGTGGCCACGCCGCGACCGGTTGCACCGCCACCGGTTGCGCCACCACCGGTCGCCCCCCCGGCTCCCAGCGATATCGGGATCACTGTGCGAGATCGCGAACGAGGCGCAGGACTAGTGCTCGATGAGTTGCTCATCACCTTGCTGGAAAGCGGTGGTTCCGACCTGCACCTAGCGGTGAAGTCTCCACCCATGTTGCGTATCCATGGGGATCTCGAGCCGATTCCCGGGCATGCGGTGCTGACCGACAGTGATGTCCGCGGCGCGATCTACGGGGTGCTCACCGAGCGGCAGCGGCAGCGCTTCGAAGAGGACCACGAACTCGATTTCGCGTACGAGATGCCGGGAGCCGCGCGCTTCCGGGTGAACGTGTTCCAGCAGCAGGGCTCGATCGGTGCGGTGCTGCGAGCGATTCCCTGGGAGATTCTTCCCCTGGAGAGCCTGGGTCTGCCAGAGACCATCGCAGATCTCGCGATGCTCCCGCGGGGACTGGTCCTGGTCACCGGACCGACCGGATCAGGAAAATCGACCACACTGGCCGCGATCATCGACCGGGCGAATCGCCTGCGCTCAGGCCATATCGTGACGATTGAGGATCCCATCGAGTTCGTGCACCAGCATCGCCGCAGCCTGGTGAGCCAGCGTGAGGTGGGCCGCGACACAGAGTCCTTCGGCGAGGCCCTCAAGCGCGCGCTGCGACAGGATCCCGATGTCATCCTGGTGGGTGAGATGCGTGATCTTGAAACGATTGCCATCGCGTTGACTGCTGCCGAGACAGGTCACTTGGTGTTCGGCACGCTGCATACGAGTTCGGCCGCCTCCACCATCGACCGCATCATCGATGTCTTCCCCGGGGACCGTCAGGATCAGGTCCGCACGCAGTTGGCCAATAGCCTCGAGGCCGTGGTGTGCCAGGTCCTGTGCCGAACGGCCGACGAAGAGGGCCGCGTTGCGGCGACCGAGGTGATGATGGCGACACCTGCGGTCGCAAACCTGGTCCGCGAGGGGAAGTTGCAGTCGATTCCGTCGATGTTGCAGACGGGCTCCCGATTCGGGATGCATACGTTGAATCAGGATCTTGCCCGACTCGTCACCGCAGGCACGATTACCTACGAAACGGCACGATCGAAGGCATCCGATGTTGCCGAACTCGATCAGATCCTGGGGATGAGCAGCGATGGCACAGACTGAGTTCCTCATTCGGGCACGTTCGAAGACCGGCCGCCTCATCGAATCCACCATCCGTGCCTCGAGCGAGAGCGAGGCGTTGTCGATCATTCGACAGCAGGGCGGCGTTCCCATTGCCGTGGAGCCGGCGAAGTCGGGGTTGAACCGCGAGATCACCTTCCGCAAGGGCAAGGTGACGAAGAAGGACCTGGCGATCATGGCCCGTCAGACCGCCACCATGCTCTCCTCCGGGCTGCAGATCCTGCGTTGCCTGACCATCCTGTCCGACCAAACCACCAATCCGGCGATGCGCGACCTGCTCCTCGATGTGCGCCAGGAGGTGGAGCAGGGCCTCTCGGTCTCTGATGCGTTGGCACTGCATCAGGAGTTCCCGCCGCTGATGGTGAGCATGGTGCGTGCTGGTGAGGTGGGCGGTTTCCTTGATGGTTCGATGCTGCAGATCGCAGAGCTCTATGAGGATGACGTTCGCCTGCGCGGCAAGATCAAGGCTGCTCTGACCTATCCGATCGCGGTCGGCATCATCGCCGTCATCATCGTGACCGGCATGCTGCTGTTCGTCGTCCCTGTCTTCGCCGATCTGTTTTCCTCTCTGGGTGGTGCACTCCCACTACCCACGCAGATCCTGGTGTTCTTCTCCGATCTGCTGAAGAACCCGCTGTTCCTCATCCCCTTCCTTGTGATCGTGATCGGCGGCTTTGTGACGTTCGGTCGGGTCAAGGATCGACCCGGAGTTCGCGAGGTCATCGATCCGCTGAAGTTCAAGATTCCCGTGTTCGGCCCGCTCGCCCGGAAAATCGCGCTCGCCCGATTCAGCCGTAACCTCGCTGCATTGTTGAGTGCGGGGGTGCCGATCCTCACGACCCTCGACATCGTCGGTGAGACCTCCGGCAACATCGTGATCACCCGAGCGGTTGACGACGTCAAGGAGAGCGTGCGTCAGGGCACCGGCATGGCCAGCCGCTTCGCCCAGCATCCGGTGTTCCCGGTGATGGTGGTGCAGATGATCGCCGTCGGCGAGGACACCGGCGAGATGGACACGATGCTGAGCAAGGTGGCCGACTTCTATGAGCAGGAGGCGGACGCCACCGCCGATCAGCTCACCAGCCTCATCGAGCCGATCATGCTGGTCGCCTTGGGTCTCGTGGTCGGGGCGATGGTGATTGCCCTGTATCTGCCGATTTTCTCGGTGTTCGAGCTCATCAACGGCTGAGCCGCACAGCGTCGGCGCCAAAAATCGGGCCGAATTTCGGGTGGGAACGGGGTTCAATGGGCCGAATCGGGCCGATACCTCACTCGACGGCGGCTACCGCACGGGTGGCGGCCACGAGATCGATGAGGAGTTTCACATGCTCACCCGCCTTTACCGGATGCAGGAGGAGGAGAAGGGCTTCAGCCTCATCGAACTCCTCGTGGTCATCGCGATCATCGGCATTCTGGCCGCCATCGCCATCCCGATCTTCCTCAGCCAGCGCAATTCTGCCCGTGATGCCTCGGTGAAGTCCGACATCAACGGCGCTGCGAAGGCTATTGAGACCACCTACGTCACCCAGGGCTCGTACCCGACTGCGGCGGCTTTCGCCACGGACGACGCGATCCAGGTCAGCGGTGGCAACACCCTGTGGTACGCCACTGACGGCTCCACCTTCGAGGTCTTCGGCTGCAACGCTGAATCCGGGGAGCAGTACGAATACGACTCCGGAGCGGGCGGCCTGAACGACACCCCAACCACAAACGCCGATTGCTCAACGACACCGACCAGTGCTCTAGGCACCGTGACCACGATCCCGTAGGTCACCTCGACGGCAACGTCCGTGAATTCGGCCCCCTGAGTTCCCTCATGGAACCGGGGGGCCGAATTCGCCGTCTATGCAACTGTTCGAGTGACATCCAGGCCCGTCGGGCCCTACACTGAAGT
>JBDQGZ010000175.1:0-3356 GCA_040265115.1 Candidatus Nanopelagicales bacterium | reverse complement strand
TCGAACCCACTGCGAAGGCTCCCGTGCGCAGGGATGCCGATGCAACGAACACCATGCCACGAGCCTCGGTCGGGGACTCTCGGTCACGGACCCGGAAGATGCTCGTCAACTGACTCGCCTGGACCACGCCGAAGAGCAGCGCGAAGACCGCCGCCACCCAGAAGGCCGGTGAAAAGGACATCGCCACAAGCAGGATGCCGAGGAGCACCGTTGCTCCAAGTGCGACCGTGCCCGGCCCTCGCCAAGCAATGGGCCGCCGGGCGAGAACTGCCGTTCCTAACAGCGCTCCGATCGCAATCACGGTCAACAGGAAGACACCCACCCCGGCATCCCCACCAAGTTCCTCGCCAAGGAGCGGCGTCGCAATGATGATGAAGGCGATTGCCGCAAAACTGATCGTGCCGATGATTGTGTTCCGGCGCAGCGAAAGGGAACGCACCATCACCCGGACGTGGCGAAGAGTGCGCCCCATTGGCTCTGGAGGACTCGAGGTCGTCTCGCTCCGAGCGGGGATGGGGACGAACGGGAGGATCACAGCGGCAAACACGAAGATCAAAGCGACGACCTCAAGGCTGATCGCACCCGGGAAACTCGCGTCGATCACGAAAGCAGCGCCCACCAATGCGGGTCCGGTCACCTCCGCGACGTTGTAGGTCCCGACGTCGACGGCATACACCCGGGCAGCTGGCATATCGGGCACGATGCGGCGCACCTGGCCGCTCCACGCACCGACCATGACCGGCTGGGCAAGACCGGTGAGGCCGGAAACCACGAGCAGGAGCCCGATCGGCCACGTGCCGATTCCGAAGGCCAGCACCATCGACCCCACCGCGAGCACCACGAGACCGAAGAGGAATCCCTGGCGTGGGCGCCCCATTCGGTCGATGAAGGCTCCGACCACCGGACCGACGATCGCGCCGACTGCAAAGACAGATGCCACGAGGAGGGACCCATCTGCCGGGGACTCTCCCGCCCCGATGACGGCGAGAACAATGGCCGATGGCATGGCGACGGTCGCAGCTCGACCGAGGGCACCTACCCCGGCATACAGAACCAGCCGACGAGCGGGTGACCCAGGCAGCGACCCGGCAGCAGCAGGCGCTGTCGAGTCCTCAGGGGATGCGGGCACTCCCCGCACGTTAGACCGGTCCACACTGGCTGCACTCCTCACCCCCATGGGGGGCGAGACACAATCGTGACAAGAACGAACTGACTCGGCACACGAGTGCGCTCCGGACGTGACGAACCCCGGGGTTCAATCGGCACACCAGCAGGTACCGATCCCACCGGATCGTGCCGGCCCCACCGCTCCCACGAGGAGGACTCATGAACGCGTCAACCCCTTCGGGCTATCAGCCGACGTTCAGCCTGGCCGAACTCGATCGCCTCGAGCTCCACCTGGCCGAGCCCGAGCAGGGTGCAACCTGGTGGGTCGAATTGGCTGGCCACCTCGATCGTCTCGATGACGGGCTTGCCCTGCATCGCGCCGATGTCGAAGGTCCCGGGGGCCTGCACGCCCAGGTCCTCGCCGATGCCCCCCGGGTCGCACCCGCGGTGGCGCGACTGGAGATCGAGCACGATCGGCTGTCCAGCCAGATTCGCGATGTCCGGCTGCGCGTGGGGGCGATCTCCGGAGATCCCGAAGCCGTGCCGGAAGCGATCGAGTCGACCCGCGACCTCCTCGAGCGCCTGCGGCGCCATCAGTCCGATGCCGACGACCTGGTCCATGAGGCCTACCGCGTGGACATCGGCGGCGAATAGGTCGGCACTGCCTGGCTCGACTTGATCACCCCATACCCCTAGGGGTATGCTTTGAATGTCCGGTCATTGCGGTTCCACCGTCTGGAGGGAACCGGATCCACGAAGGAGTCATCTGCGATGTGCAGTCCCGCCCCGTGCCATTCCTGCGGCAAGGTCACCTGGACCGGCTGTGGCGCCCACGTCGACGAAGTGATGTCCCAGGTCGCTGTGGAACGTCGCTGCACCTGCCGCTGATCTGACCCCGGTCGCACATCCTCCGACCGGTCCGTGACCAAAGTCTCTGGTCGCGGCCATCCCCTCGTGCCTAGCATCACTGTTCATCGCATCGAAGGGAAGCACTATGCAACGTCTCATCGGCCGGGTTGCCATCATCACCGGTGCCGCCAGCGGAATCGGCGCGGCCACCGCGCATCGCCTCGCGAATGAAGGCGCCACCGTCGTCCTCACCGACATCAACGACGATGCCGGAGCCGAGGCGGCGGCCCACCTCGCTGAGCAGGGTGCCACCGCGGTGTTCCTCCACCACGACGTCGCGAACGCCGAGGAGTGGCAGCGTGTCATCGACACGGTCGTCCAACAGTTCGGTCAGCTCGACATCCTCGTGAACAACGCCGGAATGGGCGACATCGTCGATATCGATTCAGCGACCCTCGAGGACTGGGATCGCACGATCTCCATCGATCAGACGAGCATCTTCCTCGGTATGAAACTCGCCGCTCCCCATCTCAAGGCCTCCGGGCATGGCTCCGTCATCAATATCTCGTCGATCTTCGGCATCTCCGGGGGTTTCGGGACGTCACCTGCCTACCACGCAGCCAAGGGGGCAGTGCGCACTCTGACGAAGAACGTGGCCCTGCTGTGGGCGCAACAGGGCGTACGAGTCAACTCGATTCACCCAGGATTCATCGACACCCCCATCTTGGATCAGGTCCGCGGCACGCCCTTCGAGCAGGTCATGCTGGACATGACACCGATGGGGCGGCTCGGTCGACCCGAGGAGATTGCCGCAGCGGTCGCCTACCTTGCCAGCGACGACGCCGCGTTCGTCACCGGGAGCGAACTCGTCGTCGACGGCGGTTACCTAGCCCGCTGATCCCTCCCGGGTCACCAGGGAAGGGGCAAGAAACGCGAGTTGCTCGAGCGCATCGGGGTTGACGGAGTAGTACGACCATGTTCCGCGGCGCTCACGCGTTACGAATCCGGCATCACTCAGGATCCGCAGGTGATGACTCACGGTTGGCTGGCTCAACCCAAGCGGACCGGTGAGATCGCAAACGCATGCCTCGTGTGAGGCTGCGGAGCGGAGCATCGAGATCAACTGCAGGCGTGCTGGATCCGCGAGGGCCTTGAGGTGTCGGGCGAGTTCCTCCGCCCGATCGCGATCCATCGGCTGATCCAGTGACGTGGGCGCGCACCCGATCTCCGCCATGCTCATCACCTCCCTTTCACATTATTCTCCCGGGAAATCCTGGGATTCACCATGGATCCCCCGGATTCATCGATCTCAACCGGACATGGCTGTCGAATCGGTCCGATCCTGCCATGGAAGCCTCATAAGCCACCGAAACGAAGGATGCCGAACGAATGTTGCGCAC
>JBDQGZ010000174.1:0-3357 GCA_040265115.1 Candidatus Nanopelagicales bacterium | reverse complement strand
CCACGGGCACACCGCCAGCGTCGTGGATATCAGCCCGTACAAGTTCCTCGGCAAAGGAGGGGAGGGTGCGCCGCCACATGTACGGGTTGCGGAGCTCCCCGACGCTTTCCGTGGGTGCTACACCGGTCCCCACGCAGGGGCTGCCTACGCTCGAGATTTCTCTTCCGTGATCGACGACCTGCGACAACCACTCGCAGCGTTTATCGCCGAGGGAATCGTGAGTACGGCCGGTCAGGTGACTCTCGCCGAGGGGTTCCTTCCGCGTGCCTATGAGCAGACCCGTTCAGCGGGTGGTGTCTGTATCGCCGACGAGGTCCAGATCGGCATGGGACGTGTGGGTGAGCACTTCTGGGGTTTCGAACTGCACGGGGTCGTTCCCGACATCGTCACCATGGGCAAGCCCATGGGCAACGGACACCCCTTGGCTGCGGTTGTAACGACGCCAGAAATCGCTGCGTCATTCCATAACGGGATGGAGTACTTCAATACCTTTGGCGGCAACCCCGTCAGTGCGACGATCGGTCAAGCGGTGCTTGACGTGGTGACGGATTCACGACTGCAACTGCACGCTCACGAGTTGGGCGAGTATGTCCAGGAGCAGATACGCGGCATGCGAGATCGGCACCCCCTCATCGGTGATGTGCGGGGGCACGGTCTGTTCCTCGGGATTGAATTGATGCGAGGCGATCAGCCTGCCGGGGCTGAGGTCGCAGATGTCATCGAGTTCGCCAAGCGTCGAGGAGTTCTACTGTCCAGCGACGGCCCGGATCACAACGTCTTCAAGATCAAGCCACCGATGGTCGTCCAGCGTCAGGACATGGATGTGTTCCTCGAAGTCTTTGATGATGCGTTGGCACATATTGAGCAGGGTGATCGTCGCGTATAACCCGAGTTGCCCTCGCCAGCATCCCTCGTCCGGGACATGTCTGATGTGTCTGTTCGTAGACTAACCCAGCGCGGCGATGTCGGCGTCGACCATGATCCGGACCAGCTCCGGCGGCAGCACCTCGGCCTGCCAGCCCAGCAGCTCCTTCGCCTTCGACGCATCACCGATGAGGTCGTCAACCTCGGTCGGGCGCAGGTAGCGCGGATCGAACTTCACGTACTTCTCCCAGTCCAAATCCACATGCTCGAACGCCATCCGCACGAAATCACCGACTGAGTAGGACGTCCCGGTCGCGACCACATAATCGGTCGGCTCATCGGCCTGCAGCATCCGCCACATCGCATCGGTGTATTCCGGCGCGTATCCCCAGTCGCGCTTGGCATCGAGGTTGCCCAGATACAACTCACTCTGCCGCCCTGTCGCGATCGCGGCGACTGCCATCGAGATTTTGCGCGTCACGAACGTCTCACCACGCCGCGGCGACTCGTGATTGAACAGGATCCCGTTGCACGCGAACAACCCATAGGCCTCGCGGTAGTTGCGCACCATCCAGTAGGCGTACACCTTCGCCGCTGCATAAGGCGAGCGCGGATAGAACGGCGTCGACTCATCCTGCGGCGGCGGACTCGCACCGAACATCTCCGAACTCGATGCCTGATAGAACCGCGCCGGCACCTCTGACACCCGGATCGCTTCGAGCAGGCGCGTCGTGCCGAGCCCGGTCACATCACCGGTGAACTCCGGCTCATCGAAGCTCACCCGAACATGAGATTGCGCCCCGAGGTGATAGATCTCAGACGGCCCGATGCGCTCCAGCAATGTCACCAGACGCGAGCCATCCGTCAGGTCGCCGTAGTGCAGGAAGAGTCGCGCTTCGGGGTCATGCGGATCGCGATACAGGTGGTCGATCCGCGCGGTGTTGAACGTCGAGGACCGCCGGATCAAGCCGTGAACCACATAGCCCTTTTCCAGCAGTTGCTCCGCGAGATAGGAACCATCCTGCCCGGTGATCCCGGTGATGAGCGCGATCTTCTCCGTCATGAGCGTCAGCCTAGGGGGTCAGGGGTATTAGCGAGGTACCAGTCGTAGGTCGACGAGATGCCCTCACGCAACCCGATCGACGGGGTGAACCCGAGGGAGTTCAGCAGCGACACGTCGAGGAGTTTGCGAGGGGTGCCGTCGGGCTTATTGGTGTCCCAGGCGATCGACCCGGTGTAGCCGACGACATCTGCGATCGTGGCCGCGAGCTCGGCGATCGTCACATCCTCCCCCACCCCGACGTTCACGTGTCCCGGCTCGTCATAGTCGCTCAACAGCACGTGGCAGGCAGCCGCGAGATCATCGACGTGAAGGAATTCCCGACGGGGAGTCCCGCTTCCCCAGAGAGTGACGACCTCTGCGCCCGATTCCTTCGCTTCGTGGAAGCGCCGGATCAGCGCAGGCAAGACGTGTGATGTCTCGAGATCGAAGTTGTCGTTCGGTCCGTACAGGTTCGTTGGCATCGCGGAGATCCAGTGCCGGTCGTATTCGCTGCGATAGGACTGCACCGCGATGATGCCGGAGATCTTCGCGATCGCGTAGGCGATGTTCGTCGACTCCAACTCGCCCGTCAACAGCGCGGACTCTGGGATCGGCTGGGGGGCGTGCTTGGGATAGATGCACGAGGAGCCGAGGAACAGCAGCCGTTCCACTCCTGCGGCATGCGCGGCTTCGAGCACGTTGGTCTGGATGCGCAGGTTGTCGTCGAGGAACTCGACCGGATAGGTGGAGTTCGCCATGATTCCGCCAACCTTCGCCGCGGCGAGTACGAGCGCGTCGGGCTTCGCCGAGCCGATGGCGTCCATCGCAGCGTCGCGATCGCGCAGGTCGACTTCCGAGGAGCGGTGCCCAATCAGGTCGTCATAGCCGCGACCCGAGAGATCACGCCAGATCGCGGAGCCGACCATGCCGCGATGCCCGGCGACATAGACCCGAGCATCCGGGGCGATCAGGCTCATGCACTCAACCTACCGCTGCCGACCCGATCTGCTGCCTGGTCACACCCGTGCACAAACCAGTGAGATGAGGGTTGCTCATGACTCGACGGTGTCGAGCCAGGGGTTGATGATGGTGAGGCCGAGGTGTTCGAAGTCTCGAGTGTTCCCCGTCGCGATGGCCGCGTCATGCGCGAGACAGGTGGCCGCAATCTGCGCATCGGCAAGAGCCACCGGCTGTCCGATCCGCTCTCGCTGCGCCATGACCGCACCTGACAATCCCGCAATGTTGGGCGTGATGGGAAGAATTCGGTTGTGCCACGCCTCGAGGATGTTCCGCCAGTGCTCGTCGAGTGATTCCCGGCGACGACCCTCGGGAAGGCGATGGAGGCCGTAGGAGATCTCGGTGATCGTGGTGACGGACATCCAGGGGTCGTCGACCTGGTCCAGGAAGTTCGACGCCGCGTCGTCGCCACGCATGACCGCGGAGATGACGTT
>JBDQGZ010000173.1:0-3483 GCA_040265115.1 Candidatus Nanopelagicales bacterium | reverse complement strand
TCGAGCAGTGCGAGGGTCAGCGAACCGAGGCCCGGGCCGACCTCGAGCACGACATCGTCCGGGGCGACATGCGCGCGTTCGGCGATACGCCGCACGGTGTTGGGATCGATGACGAAGTTCTGGCCGAGGGACTTCGTGGGACGCAGATCGAGTTCGGCCGCGAGCTCGCGCACCTCGACCGGGCCGAGCAAGCCGTCGGTCACCGGCGGGTCACCAGGTCCCGAAGGCGCTCATGGTGTTGTCCCACAGTGCGTCGCACAACTCATCGACCTCGTCACCGCGCACCTCTGCCATCGCCCGGACCGTCCACGGCACGAGATAGGACGCATTCACTCGACCGCGATTCGGTGCCGGAGTGAGGTAGGGTGCATCGGTCTCGACGAGCACTCGGTCACGCGGTAGGACGCTCAACGCCTCGCGCAGATCACCGGCACTGGGGAACGTGATGACTCCGGCGAAGGAGCAGTACCAGCCGTGCTCGGCACAGATCCGCGCCATCGCCGCGTCACCAGAGAAACAGTGGAACACCACCCGGTCGGGGGCACCCTCCTCCAGCAGGACCGAGATGACATCGTCGTGGGAGTCCCGATCGTGGATGACCAGCGTGCGGTCCGTGCGTTTCGCCAGATCGATATGGCGACGAAACGATTCGATCTGGGCGGGACGCCCGTCTTCGCCGGTGCGGAAGTAGTCCAGCCCTGTCTCGCCGATCGCTCGAACGGCCGGGTCACCACTGAGTGCTTCGATCTCGGCGAATGCAGCGTCGAGGCCATCCATCCCATCTCGTTCAGCAATGCGCGCCGCATCATTGGGATGCAGGGCGACCGCGGCGATCACCTCGTCGTGCTCCCGTGCGGTCTCCACCGCCCAGCGCGACGACGCCACATCGCAGCCGACCTGGACGACCCGGGTGACGTTGACCTCCGCAGCCCGGCGCAACGCCGCATCGACGCCGAGCTCCTCCTCGCTGCCCTTGAGGTGCCGGTCAACCACGTCGAGGTGGCAGTGCGAATCCACCACGGGCCGCGGCAGGGCCTCAGGTGTCTCGGGGCGCCCCTGATCGCTCTTCGCCATGCGTCGATGTCCCCCTACGCCTCGGGCTCTTCCAACCGGGGGAAGAGCGGATCGCCCTTGGTCACCGTCGCCCCTGGGGGCAGCTGTCCCCAGCGCGCCGCCTCGAGAACCGATTGCTCGCCGATCGGTCCGAGGGCCGCATCCGCACCGAGCATCGACCACAGTTCGCTCATCGCGTGCGGCATGACCGGGTTGTAGAGCACCGCGATCGCGCGCAACGACTCCGCGATCGTGTAGAGCACAGTGTCGAGGCGCTGTGCCTGCGCCTCGTCCTTCGCCAGCACCCACGGCTCAGATTCGGTGACATAGAGATTCACCGCATCGACGAAGGATCGGACCTGCCCGATGCCTCCGGCGAAGTCCAGGGCGCACATGCACTCATCGGCCTGTGCTGCGACGGTGGCCAGCAAGTCCTGCACAGCGGTCTCGGCAGCCGTTGATGCGCCCGGGGCCGGCAGCGCACCTTCGCGGTACCGCTGAACCATCGCGGTGCACCGCGAGGCGAGATTCCCCAGCCCATTCGCGAGTTCTGCGGTGTATCGCGCGGACATGTCCTCCCAGGAGAACGAGCCGTCCTGACCGAAGGCGATCGCGCGCATGAAGTAATAGCGGAACGCATCGGCGCCGAAGTGATCGGTGATCTGCTCCGGGGAGATACCGGTCAGGCGGGTCTTGCTCATCTTCTCCCCGCCGACGAGCAGCCATCCATGGGCGAACACCTTGCGCGGCAGCGCCACCCCCGCGGCGAGCAGCATCGCCGGCCAGTACACCGCGTGGAAGCGCAGGATGTCCTTGCCGACGAGGTGGACATCAGCCGGCCAGGTGCTGGCGAACATCCGTCCCTCGGCTGAATCGGGGTCAGCGCCGTAGCCGACGGCCGTGGCGTAGTTCAACAGCGCGTCGAACCAGACATAGACGACCTGCTTCTCGTCCCAGGGCAGCCCGATGCCCCAGGACACACTCGACCGAGACATCGAGATGTCGACCAACCCGGCGCGCAGGAAACTCATCACCTCGTTATAGGCACTCGCCGGTTCGATCGCTTTCGGATTCGCCTCGTAGTGCTCGATGAGTGCATCGGTGAACGCCGAGAGCTTGAAGAAATAGTTGCGCTCGCTCAGCATCTCCACTGGCCGGCCGTGGACGGGGCACAACTGCTCGTCGTTCTCCCCGGTCACGATGTCGCCGGGGAGCTTGAACTCCTCGCATCCGACGCAGTAGGGGCCCTCGTAATCAGCCTCGTAGACATAGCCGTTCTCGCGCACCGCCTCCCAGAACCGACGGACCCCCTGACGATGGCGGTCCTCGGTGGTGCGGATGAAGTCGTCATTAGCCGCGTTGATCGTCTCCAGGACCGGGCGCCACGCATCGTGGACGAGCCGATCGACCCACTCCTGCGGGTGAACTCCACCAGCCTCGGCGGCCCGCTGCACCTTCGTGCCGTGCTCATCGACTCCGGTGAGGTACCACACGTCCTCCCCGCGCTGGCGACGCCAGCGGGTGAGCACATCTCCGGCGGTCGTGGTGTAGGCGTGGCCGATGTGGGGGGCGTCGTTGACGTAGTAGATCGGCGTCGTGACGTAGTAGGCGGCCATGGACGGCGATCCTACGGTTGCTCGCCGCGGTGGCGAGCGGCGACTACGGCGTCGTAGACCTCCCGGCGAGGCACCCCGAGTTCACGGGCGACATCGGCGATAGCCGAGCGTCGATCGATCCCAGCTTCTTCCGCCACGCTCACCAGGGTCACCCACTCCGCGGGCTCGGTTCTCGCCGGAGACGCCGGAGCGCCGGCGATGACGAGCGTGATCTCACCCCGCAACCCCGCCGCCGCCCGTTCGACAAGATGCGTGAGATCTCCCCGGATGACCTCCTCATGCGTCTTGGTCAACTCCCGGGCGAGGACAGCCGGACGCTGCGCGCCAAAAATCTCGACCATGTCTGCGAGTGTGGCGGCGATGCGGTGCGGGGATTCGAAGAACACCATCGTGCGCTGTTCCGCCGCCAGTGACTCCAGATGGCGGCGCCGCTCCCCGGCCTTGCGGGAGCAGAACCCCTCGAAGCAGAACCGGTCGACAGCGAGACCGGAGACGACGAGGGCCGCGAGCACAGCACTCGGGCCCGGCAGGACGACCACATCGATGTCGGAATCGATGCAGGCGCGCACGAGTCGGAACCCCGGATCGCTCACCGCGGGCATCCCAGCATCGGTGACGACGAGCACGTCCTCGCCGGCCCGCATCGACTCGACGAGTCCCTCGGTGCGCTGGGCCTCGATGGAGTCGTGCAGCGACACGATGCGCCCGGGGACACTGACGCCAAGATCGGATGCGAGTCGGCGCAGCCGCCGGGTGTCCTCCGCAGCGATGACGGATGCGATCCCCAGCGCCTCGGCGAGGCGGACTGTGGCAT
>JBDQGZ010000172.1:0-3552 GCA_040265115.1 Candidatus Nanopelagicales bacterium | reverse complement strand
GCCGAGGACATATGCCTCGACCGTGCGCGACCGACCCTGGAAATGTGGATTCGTGCCCACGGAGATAGCCGCGGGCCAACGCTGATCCCCGTCGATCAGCCACCCGGCGTAGACCCCGTCGTGTGGAATCGCGAGGCCCTGCTCGACGTCTACGTTCGCCGTGGGATACCCCAGCTCGCGGCCACGCTTCTCGCCGCCGACAACGATGCCGTCGAGACGATGCGGCCGACCAAGCACCCGACGCGCAGTGACGACATCCCCGGTGGCGATCCTCGACCTGACGAAGGTGGACGACCACGTGACGGGCTCACCCGCATCTTCCGTTCCGCTGGCCCGCTCGGTGACCAGGGCGACTTCCTCGACATCGAAGCCACGACGGCGACCGATCTCGCGGAGCGCCGCGACGTCCGCCTGAGCACCCTGTCCGAAGCGGAAGTTCGCGCCTGCCACGATGGCATCGACACGACGACCACCCAGCAGGTCGACTAGCAGATAGTCGACAAACTCCTCGGGTGACTGGGTCGAGAACTCCTCATCGAAGGCCACCACGGCCACCTCATCGGCACCTGCCCGAAGCAGAAGCTCACGACGGCGATCGACATCGGTCAGCATCAGGGGCGCTCGATCAGGCCGCAGCACAGCAGCGGGATGTGGCTCGAAGGTGACCGCGATGACATCGCGTTCCCCGGACGCTCCGGGCTCGAGGGACCGCGCGACAGCACGATCCACGAGGGAACGGTGGCCCCTGTGGACCCAATCGAACACCCCGATGACCACCACGCGCACGGGTGAACCCTTCCACACCCTCGCCCACGTGCAACGATGTGGTCGCCGTTTGCCGAGCCGTTGATGACGTGAGGAAGCGAGGTGGGAGATGGCGGAGCGCCTCGTGTTGCATATCGGCACACAAAAATCTGGCACTACCTATCTCCAGCGCGTGCTCCAAGCGCTCTCCCCGAGCATCCGGCGGCAGGGTGTTCTCTACCCCCTACGACTGGCGGGGAAGAAAGAGATCTACAACCACGAGGCCGCCGCCTACGGTCTCCTAGGAACCGCAGCCTTCCCCTGGGTTCCGCCCGTTCGAGCGCAGGCGCAGGAGGAGTCCTGGGCGGGACTCATCCGCAAAGTGCAGCGCTGGGAGGGGACCGTCATCGTCTCGGGTGAGGCGCTCTCCGTCATCGACGCCCACAATGCTGCCCGACTCGTCGATTCTCTCGGCGTCGACGACACCGACATCATCATTACCGCGCGGGACCTCGGCCGTGTGCTCCCGAGTTCATGGCAGCAACACATTCGCAACGGACGATCCACCCGATTCGACACGTTCCTTCGCCAGATGGAGCAGCGCCGTGGTGCCGGGGATCGTGCTGAGCGCCGACGCGCGTGGGAGGTTGATCCCGATCACACCTTCTGGCGCGCGTATGCCATCGGGTCGCTCGTGGACCGATGGGCTCCGCTCGCCAGTTCCGTGACCGTGGTGGGAGTGCCACACCGACCGACGGACCGACACGCGCTGTGGCATCGATTCGTCGACGCCGTCGACCTCACCGAGGTGCTGCCGGGAACTCCCCCCGAGGTCGACACTGTGAGTGCAAACGTCGGTCTCACCGAGCCCGAGACTCTCGTGCTCGCCGGGCTGAACCGCGCCCTCGACAACGGGGCCCTTCCCGAACCGCAGCGACGTGCCCTCCGCGGTCAGATCATTCGCGAGGGATTCGCTGGGCGGGATCAGCGCGGTCAGCGGGTGAGACTGCCCGGTGAGTGGGTGGAACGCGTGAGCACATGGGCGCGCGAGGATGTCGACGAACTCCTCGACACCAACGCCCGCCTTGTCGGGGAAGCCGAGGACCTCCTCGTAGCCGAGTCGGCACGCCTCCCCGACGCGATCGATGCCTCCGATCGCGAGGCCGAGATCATCGACGCAGCCGGTGCTGCACTCGGAGCGCTGTCCACCCTCATCGAGCAGATCCCCGCCGATCCCGACCAGTCGCGCCGCGGCGGGATACGTCGGTCACGACAGCCCAGGGCCTAGACTCTCGTCGTGCTCCTCGTCGTCTGCGGCATGCACCGCTCCGGGTCCACCCTTGTGTGGCAGATCGCTCGACTCCTTCTCGAGGGCACGCCCGGTTTGCGCAACCCACGGGGACTATCCACCGCGGGGTTCCCGGATGCTGCCGCTGATCCGAATGACTACCTCATGGCGAAGGTGCACTTCCGACCCGCGATGCGTCGCGAGGACTTCCCCGACGAGGGAGCGAAATATCTCTACACGTTCCGTGACCCTCGGGATGTGGTGGCCTCTCTGTATCGCAAGGGTCGATTGAAGGAAGACCATCCCGAACGTGGGTCAAAGCCCAGCCGCCTGACGGTGCGCCGGGAGATTCGCGGCGACGCCTTCTGGCGCTCGAAGGCCGACGTCTGGGTGCGTCGATATGAGGATTTCAAAGACGATATTCCCCACCTGGTCAAGGACATTGCGGCTTACCTCAATGTGCCTATCGATGACGAACGGTTACGGGCGATCGTGGCCGAGGTCGATCTCGAGGCACAGGCACAGCGGTCGGTTCAAGCAAAGCGACACGGTGTCGATGATGACCTGCGCATCACGTCGAATCACATCACGGACGGCCGAGAGGGTGCCTGGCGCGACACGCTCACCGACGCGGAGGTCGTCGCGATCGAGGGTGAGTCTGCCGTCTGGTTGAACTCCCATGGCTATGAGGTGGCCACAGCCGTCGGCCGCCGCAAGGTCGCTCCCCCACCTGATCCCGCCGAACGTGCACGTCGAGCGGAGCAGCGTCGCCGCGAGCGTGCCGAAAGAGCGGCGGCGGAAGCGCGCGCTGCGGGCCGCATCGCCATCCCGTGGGCGGCTGGCGGGGGTGTCGCGATGCTCAGCGGCGCTGTGCTCACCAGGCGATCTCCCATCATCAGCGCCGGCCTTTTCCTCATCGGGAGCGGCAGCGTTGCCTGGGGGGCGTATCGGCTCGGCCAGCGTCGCGTCCCGCTGCGGCGAGTGGCGCGCACAATGCTCGTCGATCTTCGTCGACCCCTAGCTCGTCGCAGCCCATCCCTCGAGGACTGACACGAACCGAGGTCCATCCCGATTCCAGTCGGCCGTCTCCCGCACCCATTCCCGCCCCGCCTGCGCCATCGTGATGCGCTGATCCTCATCGTCGAGAAGTTGATCGATCGCGGACATGACGGCAGTTGCGTCATCGAACGGAACCACAATTCCTCCGCCGGACTCCACGATCATCGAGCGTGCGAGGGGCAGCGGGGTGGTGATGACGGGGAGGCCCTGGGCGAAATACTCCATGACCTTCGTCGGCTTGGAGTGCCGGTAGTTGGGCTCATCACGGAGGAGGGACAAACCAGCGGTCGCGCCACGAATCAACGTCAACGCCTCGGCGTTGGGAAGGTAGCCGTGCCAGACGAGATCACCGCGCTCATGCGCTGCCTGCACGGTTGCCTGCTCGGGAGCAGGTCAACCACGCGCTCCTGTGGAGTTGGGCGCTCAGCGCTGCTTCGAGCCTACATGCCTGGGCGCCGCAT
>JBDQGZ010000171.1:0-3585 GCA_040265115.1 Candidatus Nanopelagicales bacterium | reverse complement strand
GTCCCCGACTGTGCTGGAGGGGGCCCCGGCGTGTAGTCTTCTCAGGCTTCACCGCCCCAATAGCTCAGTCGGTAGAGCGTCTCCATGGTAAGGAGAAGGTCTACGGTTCGATTCCGTATTGGGGCTCTGCACGGTCGGCCCCGCTTCGGCGGGTGCCGGTCACGCGGCGGAGTAGCTCAGCCAGGTAGAGCAAGCGGCTCATAATCGCTGTGTCGCCGGTTCAAGTCCGGCCTCCGCTACTCGACAACGCACACACCGGATCGGCACCGCACGGGAGCCGACGCACGAAGGAGGGCCCCATGGCCAAGGCGAGCGACGTCCGCCCGAAGATCACGTTGGCCTGCGAGGACTGCAAGGGCCGCAACTACATCACCAAGAAGAACCGGCGCAATGATCCCGACCGCCTCGAGGTCCGGAAGTTCTGCCCGGTCTGCAAGAAGCACACGGCCCACAAGGAGACCCGCTAGTCCGCAGCGCCGGTCGCGCAACTCTCGACCGTTCGCAAGGAGTGGGCGAGCCCCGTCGACGAAGGGACCACCCGTGGCACTCAACCCCGAGTTCATCGGCCGGACCTACCCGGCGTCGCCGAGTTATGTCGTCGGGCGCGAGAAGGTTCGCGAATTCGCCACCGCCATCGGCGATGACAATTCGGTGAGTCATGACGTCGAAGCAGCCGCATCGCTGGGCTACCCCGACGTCGTTGCCCCGCCTACCTTTGCCTTCGTCCTCACCCATTCGTCAATGGGGCAGGCGATGTTTGATCCCGATCTCGGGCTTGACTACTCGCGGGTTGTGCATGGGGAGCAGCGGTTCTCGTACTCCCGCCCGATCGTCGCCGGGGATGAACTCACTGTCCGCGCGATGATCGAAGGAATTCGCGCGGTCGCCGGCAATGACATGCTCACTCTCCGCGCAGAGGTCGTTGATTCAGCAGGTGAACTTGTCGTGACGACACACTCGGTGGTCGTGGCGCGCGGAAGCGCGGAGGAGGGCTGATCGACATGACAGCTTCAGCACACAGCGTTCCGGCATATTCCGAGGTGGAGGTCGGCACCGAGGTGCTGTCCCGCGATGTGACCGTGACCCGGTTTGATCTCGTTCGCTACGCCGGTGCGTCCGGGGACTTCAACGTCATCCACTGGAATGAGCGCATCGCGAGGTCCGTGGGACTTCCCGACGTCATTGCGCACGGCATGTACACCATGGCGCAGGCGGGCCGGATCGTCACGGACTGGCTGGGGGATCCGGGCGCGCTGAGAGAACTCGGCGTCCGATTCACCCGACCCGTTGTCGTTCCCGATGACGACGAGGGTGCCACCTTGACGGTGTCGGCCAAGGTTGCCGAGAAACTGGACGAGGGCCTGGTGCGCTTGGAGATCTCGGCGACCTGCGCAGATCAGTCGGTCCTTGGGCGGGCGTCAGCCATCGTCGCCCTCGCGTGAGCGGCGCCCTCGCCGATTGCACCACCCTCCGGGTGGGGGGTGCCCCGCGCACTCTCCTGACCGCACAGACCGACGCGGAACTCATCGAGGCCGTCGTCGCGGCCGATGATCGTGGAGAGCCGATCCTGTTGATCGGAGGCGGCAGCAATCTGGTGATCGCCGACGAGGGATTCGACGGCACCGCGATCGTCGTTGGCACGCAGGGAATCACCGAGGCTGCTGATACCTGCGGTGGTGGGTGGGTGACGGTGGCCGCCGGTGTGAACTGGGATGACTTCGTGGTCTGGTCCCTCGCCCATGACTATCGGGGAGTGGAGGCGTTGTCAGGAATCCCCGGCAGCGTGGGAGCAACCCCGATCCAGAATGTTGGCGCCTACGGCCAGGAGGTGTCCTCGGTCATCGCGAGAGTCGAAGCGTTCGATCGGCGGACGCGTCAGCGGACCTCGATCCCGGTGGGCGACTGTGGATTCGGTTATCGAATGTCGATGTTCAAGGCCGAACCGCAGCGGTGGGTCGTCCTGTCGGTCGACTTCCAGTTTCCGAGGGGCGATCGATCGATGCCGGTCGCCTACGCCGAACTCGCCGCGGCCCTCGACATCGAGCTCGGGGACACAGCCCGGAGCGCTGATGTCCGCGACGCCGTGCTGAACCTTCGTCGCCGCAAGGGCATGGTGCTCGACAGTTCCGACCACGACACGTGGAGCGTGGGGTCGTTCTTCATCAATCCGATCGTGACTCGCGACGCGGTGCCCGAGGGGGCGCCGATGTGGTCGCAGGCTGATGGGCGGGTGAAGACCAGCGCCGCCTGGCTCGTGGAGCATGCCGGCTTCACCAGGGGTTTTTCCATCCCCGGATCCCGTGCCGGGGTCTCGTCGAAGCACACCCTCGCTCTGTCCAATCGTGGAGGCGCGACGACGGCCGAGATCCTCGACCTCGCAGGCAAGATCCGTGACGGAGTGCGTGAGGCGTTCGGCATCACCCTGGAGCCCGAACCCACCTTGATCGGATGCCGCCTCGGCTGACCTATTCCTGGAGCAGAGCCGCGATCCGCTCGACCCCTTCGATGAGATCCTCATCCCCGAGCGCATAGGACAGCCGCCAGAATCCCGGTGTGCCGAAGGCTTCGCCGGGCACCACCGCGACCTCCGCCTCCTCGAGCACCAGCTCGGCGAGTTCGGCTGACGTGGTGGGGGTTTTGCCGCGGATCGTTCGGCCGAGGACGCCCTGGACCGACGGGTAGGCATAGAAGGCGCCCTCAGGTTCGGGACATTCCACACCTGGAATCGCCCGCAGCATGTCGACGATGAGGCGGCGACGGCGATCGAAGGCGATCTTCATCTCAACCACCGCCTCGAGCCCTCCGCTGACCGCAGCCAGGGCGGCGACCTGGGAGATGTTGGCGACATTCGAGGTCGCATGCGACTGCAGGTTTCCGGCCGCCTTCACCACATCGGTCGGACCGATCATCCACCCCACGCGCCAACCGGTCATCGCGTAGGTCTTGGCGACCCCGTTCACCACGACGCACTGCTCAGCGAGGCCGGGGACCTCAACGGGCATCGATGAGAACTGGGCATCCCCGTAGACCAGGTGCTCGTAGATCTCATCGGTGACCACCCATAGGCCCCGCTCGAGAGCCCACTCACCGATCTCGCGCACCTGCTCGGGGGGATAGACCGCACCGGTCGGGTTGGAGGGGGAGACGAAGACGAGCATCGTCGTGCGATCGGTCGTGTGGGCCTCCAGGTCCGCGATGGTGGCCCGGTATCCCGACTCCACACTGGTCGGCACGATGACCGGATCACCGCCGGCGAGACGGATGGATTCGGGATAGGTGGTCCAGTAGGGCGCCGGGAGGAGCACCTCATCGCCGGGATTGAGCAGGGCGGCGAAGGCGTTGTACAGAGCCTGCTTGCCGCCGTTGGTGACGAGAACCTGGTTCGCCTGGACCGTCAGGCCAGAATCGCGCAGCGTCTTGGCCGCGATGGCCTCGCGGAGTTCGGGGAGCCCGGCGGCCGGGGTGTAGCGGTGCCAGCGTGGCTCGGCGCATGCCGCGACGGCGGCCGCAACGATGTAGTCAGGGGTGGGGAAGTCCGGTTCTCCGGCGCCGAAGCCGATGACGGGGCGGCCCGCAGCCTTGAGG
>JBDQGZ010000170.1:0-3599 GCA_040265115.1 Candidatus Nanopelagicales bacterium | reverse complement strand
GGGGCTGTGAGCGTGCACAACCACGTTCGTTTCGGTGAACGCGTACTCGAGCCCGCTCCTGACTCTCGAAGCGATGCGGACATCTTGTTGGAACTGCTCCGGCGCATCGAAGCCGATCGCAAAGGCCGTATGAGGGCGAATGTGGTACACCGGTTGCGACGCGGTTTCTTCCCGCGCCGGTTCGTCGACGCTGCCCTGCGCATCGGTCCCTGGGGTGTTCGCAAGGGTCGGGACGCGCTCTCGCTCGCCAAGATCCGGCGATCCCCGCACGGCATCGACCTTGGCCCCCTCGCGCCTGTCCTGCCGAAGAGGCTGATGACCGAAGGTTCAGTGATCCGCCTCGATCATCCGGTGTTGGTGGCTGATCGACACCGGGTGCGCTCGCTCCTGACGCAGGATCGGGCGCAGGACTCGACCCTACTGCTCATCGGTCGTCGTCATCTGCGCAGCAATAATTCCTGGATGCACAACCTGCCCCGACTCGTGGGTGGCACGAATCGGGGAACGTTGCTCATGCACCCAGAGGATGCTGAAGCGCGCGGTATCGCCACGGGCCAACAGGTGCTGGTGCAGTCCGAGATTGGCGAGATCGAGGTCGAGGTCGATATCACGGATGCTGTGATGTCCGGAGTGGTGAGCCTGCCCCACGGGTGGGGGCACGAGCGCAGTGGCACTCGCTGGCGTGTCGCTGAGTCGACCACAGCGGCCAGCGTGAACGACATCATCTCGACGCGGGCCTTCGATCCTTTGAGTGGGAACGCGGTCGTCACCGGGGTGGTTGTGACCGTGACGGCAGGAGGCGAGGAACCGTCTGGCCGTGATCGTTGATTTCCGTCTGACGATGCGGTAGCAATCGCGCATGAGGATCTCTTCACGCATCGGGGGCGCTGCCCTATTCGCCCTTGCCCTTGCTGCCTGCGGTGGCGGCTCAGATGGGGGATCCACGGACGGTGGCGATACTTCCGGGCCCGCGCCCGACGCTGGTGTGCAGGTGATCGCCACGGGAACGTGGAACAACATCGGCCTGGGCCCGAAGTCCTGGGGCTGGGGTGTCCTGCTGGAGAACCCGACCGGTGAGGCGGTGCGCGTCGACATGGATGTCAACGCACTCAACGCCGCGGGAGAGATCGTGGATTCCAACCCCGGGATGTGGACCGTCGTGGTCGCCGGATCCCAGGGCGGCATCTCCGGTGGCTTCCTCGGCGTTCCCGAAGACGAGAAGGTTGCCAGCATCGAGATCACCCGGATCGACACGTCGCCTTCGACCTTCGGCTCCGCCGCGCTCGCGATCAGCGGAACGACGGCGACGGAGGGGTCGGTGTCTGGGACCGTGACGAACAGCTCCGATCAGGCACTCACCATGGCCTGGGTCACCGGGCTACTGGTGTCGGGTGGATCCGTGGTCGGCGGGGGAGGGACCACGGTCGACATCGCTGCGGGTGGTTCGACGGAGTTCACGGTCAACATGACCGGGGATCTCACCGCCGACCTCACGGTGGTCGCTGCACCTCCCTATCAACTATGACCGCCGGAATGCCGAACGTGGCGTCGTACTGGTCGTTCATCGACGTGGAGGGCGTCTGCAGAATGATCCCATTCGAATGAGGTATCGCTGGTACGGTCGCGGCCATGTCCTTCATTCCTCGTTCGGTCATGAGTGGTCTTGTTGGTCTGGGTCTGGTGGGAGCGGCCCTGGTCACAGTCCCTCCGGTACTCGCCGAGGATGTGCCCGAGCAGCGCTGGTCGCTGGAGGAGCGCGCCTGCGACGACGAAAGTCTCGACGGCTGGGACTGCTACACCCTCGTCGTTCCGCGCGATTGGGACAACCTCAACGACACCCTGACCTCACGCATTGCGATGGCGGTCAAGTCGGCGACGGGTAAAGCGCGGGACCGGATCGGTGCGATGACCTTCAACCCCGGTGGCCCGGGGGAGTCGGGCCTGGTTGCCGCATCGGGGATTTATGATCAACTGCCAGAGCAGATGCGGAAGCAATTCGACTTCGTGGCGTGGGATCCCCGTGGCATTGGATTGAGCACCCCGCAACTCACCGGTTGTGGTGTGGCGCCGACGCCGGCACCGGAGAATCCCTATCAGCCGCCGGACACCGGCCCGGTGGATTGGCGCGCGTTCACCGAGTTCTATGTCGAATCCGTCTCGCCCGGCAAGACTGATTGCTACGAGCGCAATCTTGAGGTTGCGCCCTATCTGGGCACCTGGCAAGTGATTCACGACCTCGACGCGATGCGCGAGGCTCTCGGTGAGGACCAGTGGACCTACTGGGGGATGAGTTACGGAACCCGGATCGGCTACTGGTACGCCCGGGAGTTCCCCGATCGGTTGCGGACGTTCGTGCTCGACGGATCCTGGTCGGCGAACATGGGCTTGCGGACCTGGGCGGGCATGGACACGTGGTCCTTCGCTTACGCCACCGAGCAATTCGGCTCGCAATTCGGCAAGAAGATGCCGGCGAAATTCAACCGGGTGCTGAATACGCTGAATCGGCGTGTGATCGTCGACGGCGACGGCGCGATCACGCGCTGGGAGGTGATGTCACTGATCTTCCCGAACATTTCCTACCAGGCGGCCTATCCGGGGATTGTCGACGTCATCAATGGTGCCTATCGGGCACTGTTCCACCCGAATGCGGCGAAGGCGGAGCGGGGTGTGCAGCGGATGAAGCGCGGACTTCAGACATTGGAAGAGCTCACCGATGAATCGAGTGGATTCAACATCGACATGATCAACTGTTCCGACCTCGATGGTGCCCCCAGCCTGGATTCCCTCGCCGCGATGTCGGAGTCGGCCTATGAGAACAACTCGGTGTATGCGGGGCTGATCGTGATGGTCAAGGGCACCAGCTGCATTGGGCTTCCCGAGAGCATGGTGCGCAAGCCGAGCAATATCGCCCGCCCCTATTCCTTGCCTACTCCGCCGATCATCATCAACTCGATTGGGGACACCCGCACTCCGTGGTGGGGCGGCAGGCAGATCAGCGGCTACCTCGCAGGATCGACGTTCATCACCTATGAGGGCACCCAGCACGTGACGTATCTACAGACGCCGTCCACCTGCGTCAACGACACGGTGACGCGCTACTTCCTCACCGGGGTGGCGCCGGGTGGGACGCTCACCTGCTCCTACGCGCCACTGCCGCGCAGTTAGGTCACCAATTCGATACGGATGTCGCCGAGATAGACCGCATCATCCCGGGCGGTAGCCCCGGCATCGGCGCAACCCTTGGTGGCCACGAGGCGCTCGACGGCCGACCAGTGCTCGTCGTCGAAGGTGACGCGGATGCGCTGGCTACTCACGACCCCGAGAGAAACGCCACCCACGGCAGAAGGCCGTTCACGTAGTTCACAGTGACTCTCCCCTCCCCGGCCAGGCTGCTGGCGACCACCTCGCGGTGAGGCTGAGCTTGGCGAGTGCCTCGCGGGATGTCCACCCTGCGGGGACACCCACGGATGTCCCTGCAGAAGTCCCCTGAGTGGTTGCCGACTGCGGGAGTGATCCCGCCAGGGGCTGCCATAGGGGGTATCTCTCCTGCTCACGGGCTCGGTGGGCTGGTGGGGGAGGGGTGGTACATATTTTGGGGC
>JBDQGZ010000169.1:0-3616 GCA_040265115.1 Candidatus Nanopelagicales bacterium | reverse complement strand
GCGGGTGCGGATCGACTCATCTCCGTCGATCTGCACACCTCCCAGATTCAGGGCTTCTTCGACGGACCCGTCGACCATCTCTTTGCGCTGCCGCTGCTCGCCGACCATGTTGCGCGTCATGCCGACGCGTCGAACATCACCGTCGTATCGCCGGATGCGGGACGCGTGCGCGTGGCAGAGAAGTGGACCGACATCCTCGGTGCTCCGCTGGCGATCATCCACAAGCGCCGTGACCCGGATCTGCCCAACCAGGTGCGCATGCTCGAGGTGGTCGGTGATGTGCGCGGTCGGATCTGCGTCGTCGTCGACGACATGATCGACACCGGCGGCACGATCGTCCAGGCTGCCGAGACACTCTTCGACAACGGCGCAGCCCAGGTGATCGTGGCGGCGACCCACGGCATCCTCTCCGAGCCGGCCCGCGAGCGACTGATGAACTCACGGATCAGCGAGGTCGTGGTCACCAACACCCTCCCGATCCCGATGGATCGTCGATTCGACAAGCTCACCGTGCTGTCCATCGCACCGCTGCTCGCGAAGGCGATCTACGAGGTGTTCACCGATGGCTCGGTCACCCGGATGTTCGAGCCGGTGGAGCAGCCCACGCTCATCGGGCCCTGACCCCCTGGGGTAACCTGTCCGTCGTTCCACGGCGAGGGTGCGACGGAGCACCGTGATCGACGGGGTCTCTGCCCTCCCGCGCGTGTGTGAATGCACCACTCCTATCCGCCGGGATGGGGCCATTGTTCGACAAGACCGACATCAGGGTCGTCATCGATCCGCTACGAGGAGACCGCTGTGCCCGAGAAGTTCACCGCCGAGACCCGCTCCGACTTCGGAAAGGGCGCCGCTCGTCGACTCCGCCGCGATGGTCGCATCCCCGCCGTGGTCTACGGCGCGAACAGCGAACTGCTGCACATCTCCCTACCGGCCCACGAGTTGACCCTTGCACTGCGCGTGCCCTCCACCACCTTCACCATCGAGGTGGATGGCTCCAC
Organism: Candidatus Nanopelagicales bacterium; assembly: GCA_040265115.1. Lineage (GTDB taxonomy): Bacteria > Actinomycetota > Actinomycetes > S36-B12 > S36-B12 > M55B157. Next base: position 2,618 of record JBDQGZ010000169.1, on the reverse strand, counting down.
TCGACTGGTGAAGCCCCGGGATGTGCAGCGCGATCCGGTGCGTCGTGACATCGAGCATGTCGACTTCATCGTCATCGACGAGGCTGAGGCGCGCGCACGCGCAGCACGGTCGAAGGAGATGGTGGCCGAAGCCGAGGCCGCAGCCGAGGCTGCTGCAAAGGCCTTCACCCCCAAGGGCCCGGCCATGGATGAGCCCACCGAGAGTGGCGAGGCCGCGGGCGAAGGTGGCGAAGGTGGCGAGGAGTCCGGCGAGGGATCCTCGGAGGACTGACACCGGCGACGTCCTCATGCGTTGCATGAGTGAGTAGCTGCAGCAAGGAGAAGCGTGAGCCTGCCCCGCGATGACGCCACGATCGTGGTCGGGTTGGGCAATCCGGGCGAACGGTATGCCGCGACCCGCCACAACATCGGCGCGATGGTCCTCGACCACCTCGTCTCGGCGGCGGGGGACCGCTGGAAGTCCCAGCGCAAGACCCGCTGCGATGTTGCCGAGACCCGGTGGGCAGGACGACAGGTCATTCTGGCTCGCCCGCACAGTTACATGAACGAATCCGGGGGTCCGGTGTCCGCGCTCGCGGGATTCTATGGCGTCCCAGCCGAGGGAATCGTCGTCCTGCATGACGAGCTCGATCTGCCCCTCGGCGCACTGCGGATCAAGGCCGGAGGCGGAGACAACGGCCACAACGGGCTGAAGAGCATCCGTCGATCGATCGGAAGCGGCGACACCGTGCGGGTGCGCATCGGGGTAGGGCGACCGCCGGGGCGACAGGATCCGGCCGACTTCGTCCTGCGGCCCTTCTCGAGCACCGAGCGCGCGGAACTCCCCGAATTGATCGGTCGTGCTGCCGATGCCACAGAGTGCGCTGTCACCGAGGGAGTGACGGTGGCGCAGAATCGTTTCAACGCAAGCCCCTAGACCGACAGGAGTCGACAGCGATGACCACGAATGCCCGCGACAGCGCGAGCCTCACCGACATGCAGGTCTCCGCGATGATCGCCGAGGAGGCCGGCGCGCTCCTGCTCGACCTGCGTGCGGCATTCGGACCGGTGGACGAGACCGCAGGTTCGGATGAACTGCGCAAGGCGGGGGATCGACGCTCACACGAGCACATCGTCGCTCGATTCGCTGAACTGCGACCGGATGACGTCGTGCTCAGTGAGGAGGGTGTCGACGACCCGGCGAGGCTCGATGCCGACCGTGTGTGGATCGTCGACCCCCTCGACGGCACCCGCGAATACGGTCAGGGTCGCAGCGACTTCGCCGTTCACATCGTGCTGTGGAGCAGGGACCCGCATTCGCCCACCGGAGGTTCGCTGAGTGCCGGCACGGTGGAACTCCCCGCACAGAAGTCCTGCCGCCGCACCGACGACGTCGCCCCGGTCCTGCGGGGGCTGCCGGAGGATCGCGCGGTGCGTGTCGTCGCGTCGCGTACCCGGCCTCCCGCGGTGCTCGCCGATGCCGTCGACATCCTCGCCGCGCGGCTGGCCGAGCATGGCCACGACCGCGGTGTGGAGGTGATCGATGTCGGCTCTGTCGGTGCCAAGGTGCATGAGATCCTCGCCGGCCGTGCGGAGGCCTATGTCCACGACACCGGATTCTGGGAGTGGGATGTCGCTGCACCCCTGTCGGTGGCCCATGCCTACGGCCTCACCGCCTCGCATCTCGACGATTCGCCGATCGCATTCAATGCACCGCGGCCCTACGTGACCGACCTCATCGTCGGATTGCCCGCGCTGGTGATCGACCTGCAGTGGGCGATGCGGGAGGCAGCGCGCGCGTGAGCCTGCTCGCACTGCACGCTCGCCTCGCCGCGCAGTCCGCTGAGTCGCCAGCCGATCCTTTCGCCGAGGCCATCGCCCGAGCAGGGTCGGCGTCAGGCGGAACGGATCTCATCGCACCGGCTGCGGCACAACCGTTCATTGCCGCGCTCCTCGCGGATGCCGTGGCGGGGGCTGACCTCGGCGATGCGGGGGTTGTGCTTGCCGTCACCTCATCGGTGGCGGAGGCCGAGAATCTCGCGATCGGCGTGGAAGATCTGCTCGGCCCTGGATCGAGTGCGGTCTTTCCTGGATGGGAGACCCTGCCGCATGAGCGGTTGAGCCCATCGGCCGACACGGTGGGTCAACGCATCGCTGTGCTGCGCAGTCTCTCGACGGGAGTCGACCGTCCGCGCGTTGTGACCGCACCCGTGCGTGCGGTCCTCCAGCCCTTCATCGCCGATCTTGCGTCCATCGAGCCAGTAGTGGCACGGCCGGGTAACGAGGTCGATCTCGATGCGCTCGCCCATCGGCTCGTGGAGTTTGGATATGTCCGCACTGATCTGGTCGAACGGCGAGGGCAATTCGCGATGCGTGGCGGAATCCTCGACGTCTTCGCACCCACTGATGAACACCCCCTCCGCGTCGAACTCTTCGGGGACACCGTCGATGAGGTGCGGGAGTTCTCCGTCGCCGACCAGCGCTCGCTGGGTGAGGCGCCGAAGGGACTGATCGCCCTCCCCGTGCGCGAGCTGCTGCTCACGGACAAGATCCGTGAGAGGGCTCGAGCACTAGCCCAGGCCCATCCGGAACTCGCCGATCTCGCTGGCCGGATGGCCGAAGGGCATGTCGTCGATGGC
>JBDQGZ010000168.1:0-3622 GCA_040265115.1 Candidatus Nanopelagicales bacterium | reverse complement strand
TGTCATAGGTGACCACCGGCAACTCGGTCGCGTCCGCGACTGCGGTGAAGTGCGCGAGGAGTCCGGCCTGAGGTGGTCGGTTGTAGTAGGGGCTGACGACAAGCAGGCCGTGTGCGCCGACGCTGGCAGCCTGACGGGACAGGTGAATCGAGTGGGCCGTGTCGTAGGTACCGACCCCGGCGAGGATCGTCGCGCGATCTCCCACGGCGTCGATCACAATCTCCAGCAGCCGCTGCTTCTCCTCATCAGAGGTGGTGGGTGCCTCGCCGGTTGTCCCATTGATCACCAGGCCGTCATGGCCGAGGCGATCGACGAGGTGAATCGCGAGCTCTGCTGCCCCTGACTCGTCGAGATCACCGCGGGAGGTGAAGGGTGTCACCATCGCGGTCAGCATCGTCCCGAATGGGGCGGGCCGCGGGGTGGTCATGGCGCTCAAGGCTACTCCCGTGAGTGGTCAGGGTGAGACACGCCCGTGCTCCTCGAAGGCAGCATGGGTGAGCGGCATCAGGGCCGCCCACTCGGCCTCCATGAGATCCGCGACCATCTCGATCTCCCGCTGTGGATAGGACGGGAAGTGGCTGTCCTCGCGCTTCGTGCGAAGTGAGAGGAAGTTCATCAGCGCCCGGGCGTTCATGGTCACGTACATCGAGGAATAGGTCGCGACCGGCAAAACTCCCCGAGCGACTTCACGGGCGACGCCAGCGGTCAGCATCTGCTGGTAAGCGGAGTAGGCCTCCCGGCAGGCCCGTTTGGTCTGCTCGACCACGATCTCGTGCTGCTCCGTCGTGCCAGGGACGAACTCATAGGCGCCTGGCTTGCCCTGCTGAACGAGGTTGCGCTCGGGTCCCGGAACGTAAAACACCGGGCGCAACTCTCGGTAGCGGCCGCTCTCCTCGTTGTACGACGCGATGCGATGACGCATGAACTCCCGGAAAACGAAGATCGGAGCAGAAACGAAGTAGGTGAGCGATGTGTGTTCGAAGGGCGTGCCGTGACGATCGCGCATGAGGTAGTTGATGAGTCCCTGCGAACGCTGCGGGTCGGCGTCCACATCATCGAGCGACGCCTCTCCCTTCGTCGACACCCGTGCCGCCCAGATCACGTCGCTATCGCTGGCGGCTGACTTCACAAGCTCGACAGTGACGTCGCTACGAAACTCGATCTCGTCGCTGTTTCCGGCAGCCTCTCCCATGGGACGACCCTACTGTCGTGAAGGGGCCACCGCGGTGATAGGCAGGGGGTGTGGCGGTTTCCAACAGCGCACGGCTCGCTCGCACCAGCGACGTGGATGACATCGCCGTGGTGCAGATTCGAGCCTGGCGCTCGGCGTACGCCGATTTACTGCCCGCCGAGATTCTGGCCGGACTCGATCCCACGGATGTCTCTCTCGAGTGGGGACGGGCCCTGCTCTCAGGGGACCCGCATCGGGTGTTCGTCGCCGTCTCGGAGGGTGATGGTGCGATCGTGGGAGCCGCATCGGTCGGACCGGCAAGCGACCCAGATCTCGAGGGATCGTCGGTCGGCGAGATCGGTGCACTGTTCATCGACCCCGATCACCAGCGCAGCGGACATGGTTCACGATTGATGCACGCCTGCGTTGACCTGCTGCGAGGCATGGGGATGACCGAATGCGTCACCTGGATCGCCCTCGATGACGAGCCGCGCCGAGCATTCCTCGTCTCCGCGGGCTGGGGACCGGATTCGGCCTACCGTGACCTCGAGGTCGATGCCGACACGACCCTCCGAGAGGTGCGACTCACCACCCTGCTGTAGACATCCACATCCCTATCCCCATCCACATCTGCCGCTGCTTCGAAAGAGCAAGGATGAGGAGAGTCGTGAAGATGGGTTTAGAGGCCGAGGACGCCGGGGTTGCAAATGCCCTGGGGATCGAGGGTCGCCTTCACTGCTCGCAGCACATCGAGTCCACGGTCGCCGATCTCATCCGCGAGCCACGGGGCATGATCTCGCCCGACCGCATGATGGTGGGTGATCGTCCCACCCGCCGCGACGATCGCATCGCTCACCGCGGTCTTCGCACGAGCCCACTGCCCGTGCGGATCGGACTGATCAGCGACTGCGATGACCGTCGTGTAGAGCGAGGCGCCCGTCTCGTACACATGCGACACATGGGTCATGACGTAGGGCTTGCTTCCCGATGACGCCGCGTCGTTCCCCAACGCATCGCGCAGTGCAGTCTCCATCGCGGCGTAAAGCCGCGGGAGGTTCCGCCAGGTCGTCGCTGTCTCCACCGTCTCCACGAGATAGCCCGCATCCATCAGTGCATCACGCAAATGCGGACCGTCGAAACGGTGCCGGCGCCAGGACTCCCCCGGACGACGCCCGAGCGACACCCCACCGTGTCGCTTTACAATGTCGCGCACCGGTCCACGTCGAGCGTCGATGATCGAGTCATCAATTCCCTCCCAGCCTAGGATCGCCAGTGCCGCCGAATCCCGGGATATCCCGCGACGCGACAAGTAGGCATCCAGTGCTCGACCGGCAAGCCCACCTGGCGCGGACATCAGCAGCGTCGTCGCAGTCTCGGATTCATCCGACAATCTCATGACATCGGCTGTGACACGGGAATGGGCCATGTCGCGGAACGTGGTGAGGCCGGCGTCGAAGGACGGGAAAACCCAGGCTTCGTAGCGGCGGGCTCCGGGTGCGGTGCGGACACGCAAGGTCACCTCAGTCAGGATCCCGAGGGCCCCCTCCGACCCGATTGCGATGCCGAGCAGGTCCGGCCCGGCAGCAGTCGAGGGAACATGCCCCACCGACCAATCGCCCGCCGGTGTCGCCATCCGGAGGCGCTCGACCATGTCGTCGCTGCGTCCATACCCCGTCGAGGCTTGACCGGCCGACCGTGTCGCCGCATAGCCGCCGATGCTGGCACGCTGCCACGACTGCGGATAGTGACCCAGCGTCAGACCACGTGCGGCCAAGATCGCCTCGACCGCGGGCCCGGTGATCCCAGCGCCAACCGTCACCAGATGAGACTCCTCGTCCACCTCGAGGACAGTGCGCATGCGGTCGGTGCTGAGCGCCACCCGCGCCCGCTCTGTGGCCAGTCCACCGACCACCGACGTCCCACCTCCCACCGGCACGATCGCAATTCCCCGATGGGCGCACGCGGCCACGACGGCCTGCACCTGATCGTGATCTTCTGGCGACACGACGACATCCGGGACGAGGCGAGTCTCGCCGCCCCGCTGTCGGACGTAGTCACGGTAGGAGGCGCCTCCCGCAGCCTTCCATCGAATCGCTGGATCCGTAGAACAGTGGATATCGCCGACGATCCCCCGCAACTCATCGATCGCGGCGGCGATGATCCTCGGTGGCTCGATCGTGGACAGATCGACCTCGACCGGCGGCCATGGGCTCGCTATTCCTACCTCGCGAGAGAGGTAGTCGCGGATCTTGTCCGACAACTCCGGCGCATCACCGGGAGCACCCCACCGTCCCGGGGCCGGACGGACGGCACCGGCGCTTCTTGAGTCGTTCCTCGTGGAGGTCACTCCCTGAGTCTTCCACGCGCGTGTGGCACCCTGCGGGTGTGCGGACATCCTTTGACCCGGTGACGTCGCTCGACGGGGCTGATCTCCACCGACGACGTCGAGAC
>JBDQGZ010000167.1:0-3692 GCA_040265115.1 Candidatus Nanopelagicales bacterium | reverse complement strand
GCTCTCGCGTCGATCCGCCGCAGCTCGGGCTTCGTCCACGATACGACGTTCCTCCGCAGCCAGGGCGTCCTCGGCGGCCTGCCGTGCCTGCACCGACGCGGCCAGGATTCCTCGGTCCTCCTCGACTCGTCGACCCCATTCGAATTCCTCGGCGCGCACCTCACGGGCTTCCGCTTCGAGTGCCTCGGGGTCTCGGCCAACCGAGTGACGGACCTGTTCCTCCCCATCGATGAGGCGCAGCCGCTCGGCGGCAAGGGAACCCGTGCCGAGCAATCGCTCCCGCAGTGCCGATAGAGCGAACCAAGCTTGCTGGGAGGTGGCGAGGAGCGGAGCATCACGGTGCAGGGCGCCCTCGAGCTCAGATTCCTGGGCCGCCAGCCCCGCCATGAGCGCCTCGACTTCCATCCGGCGCTGACGTAACGCTGCCTCGTCGGCCACCTCGGCGGCAAGGGTGTGGCGCAGTGACCCGAGGTCATCGGCGAGCAGACGCAACCGGGCGTCCCGAGCTTCGGCCTGGATCACCGCTGCCCGCCGCGCCACCTCGGCCTGCTTGCCGAGTGGCTTGAGTTGGCGACGCAGCTCGGAGATGAGGTCGCTGACACGGGCAAGGTTGGACTCCATCGCATCGAGCTTGCGTAGTGCCTTCTCCTTGCGCTTTCGATGCTTCAAGACACCGGCGGCCTCTTCGACAAAGCCGCGACGATCCTCCGGTGTGGCGTGGAGGATCGCATCGAGCTGCCCCTGACCCACGATGACGTGCATCTCCCGACCAATACCCGAGTCGCTCAGGAGTTCTTGGACATCGAGGAGTCGACAGGGGTCGCCATTGATGGCGTACTCCGATCCGCCACTGCGGAAGAGCGTGCGCGAGATCGTGACCTCGGTGTAGTCGATGGGCAGCGCACCGTCGGTGTTGTCGATCGTCAATGCCACCTCGGCGCGCCCAAGCGGGGCGCGACCGGATGTTCCGGCAAAGATGACATCGCTCATTGCGCCACCGCGTAGGGACTTCGCACCCTGCTCACCCATGACCCAGGCGAGGGCGTCGACCACATTGGACTTACCCGAGCCATTCGGGCCCACCACACAGGTGATGCCAGGCTCGAAGGCAAGGGTGGTCGCTGCCGCAAAGGACTTAAAGCCCTTCAGGGTCAAGCTCTTCAGGTGCACTCAGGCCTCGCTCAGCGTCGACAGACGGGGTACGTGGCGCTCACCCTACCCGGGCGCTGGGGCGATCAGGCGTAGGCGGGATCGACGCCGTCCCGCTCGCCGTCGCGAGCAGTGTTCAACTCGCCCTCGGGGCCGGTCGGTCGGGTCGGGTCCAGCACGTCGAGGGCATCGAGATCATCGAGGACAGCCAGGTCGTCGGGAGCGACGAAACCGGCCCGGAGCATCTCGTTCTCGGCCTGTAAGGCCGCGATTTGGCGGCGTAGTCGGGCGATCTCCGAGACCAACCGGGCCTGTGTCTGCGATGCTGCGGATGGGGTCGCCAGATAGCCGTACAGTGCCTTTGCCATGGTGCCCTCCGACGTTATGGCGCGTCGCGTACCTCATCGCGTCGTCTGCCTATTGTTTCTAGGGTGCCAGCCCTTCAGCCGCCGGCTCGCACCGGGGCACGCTGGCACCGGGGGCATCGGTATGACGAGCGGTTCATGAACGACTCGCGCACCAGCGGTCGCCCGCACCGATGGCAGGGTTGACCTTCTCGTCCATAGGCGTCAAGCGACCGATCGAAGTAGCCGCTCTCGCCGTTGACGTTGACATAGAGATCGTCGAAGGATGTGCCCCCTTGCGCGAGCGCCTCGTGCATCACGTCGCGAACATGCCCAAGTAGCGTCTCGACATCCCGCGGTGACAGTCGCGCGCACGGACGGTCATAGTGCACGCGCGAACGCCACAGTGCTTCATCCGCATAGATGTTGCCGATCCCGGAAATCAGGGACTGATCGAGCAAGGCACGCTTGATTCCCGTTCCCCGGCGTCGCAGCTCCCGCGAGAAACCTCGGCTGTCGAATTGCGGATCGAGGGGGTCACGGGAGATGTGGCGTATCGATGCCGGGATTGCTCCTGCACCATCGTCGGCGACCAGATCATCCACGAACAGCCCCCCAAAGGTGCGTTGGTCGACAAACCACAGTTGGTGGTCTGCGGTCATGTCGATCCTGACCCGCACATGGTGCAGGCGCACCCGATCCGGGACGTCGGTGGGATCGATGAGGAGGAGTTGTCCGCTCATCCCAAGGTGGACCACGAGAGCACGGCGCGAGGGCTCGAGGACGAACCACAGGTACTTCCCACGGCGGCTCGGATAGGCGATGACTTCACCCTCGAGCTCACGAGCGAGGGCACGGGCACCTCCCGGATGCCGCCGGATTGATCGGGCGTGATCGACCGCGACCCACGTGACGCGACGCCCCGATACCCAGGGGACAAGACCGCGGCGCACGACTTCGACTTCAGGTAGCTCCGGCATCGATCCCTTCTCGGATCCCTATTCGTCTCCCTATTCGTCGCTGATGAGTTCGGGATACTCCTCACTCAATGTGACGTAGGCCGCCTCCGCCGCCTCCTGCTCGGCTTCCTTCTTGGACCGACCATGACCGCGGGAGAATTCCCGCTCCGACACCGCCACCCACGCCGTGAAGTACTTGTCGTGGTCCGGTCCGGTTTCGGAGAGCCGGTATTCCGGCACTCCCAACTCCGCTCTTGCCGTGAGTTCCTGCAGCGAGGTCTTCCAGTCCAGTCCGGCCCCCCGCTCGGCCGCCGCGGCGAGCAGCGGGTCGAACAGGCCATGGATCACCTCCCCAGCGACGACGACGCCGTGCTCGAGGTACACCGCGCCCAGGATGGCTTCGAGCGTGTCCGCGAGGATCGAGGCCTTGTCACGTCCGCCGGTCCCCTCCTCTCCACGACCCAGTCGGACACAGTCCCCCACCCCGATACGCCGTGCAACATCAGCCAGGGCCCGGGCGTTCACGACCGCCGCGCGAACCTTCGCCAACTGCCCCTCGGGATCTTCGGCCCGATCGCGGTAGAGCGCGTCGGTGACGATGAGTCCGAGCACGGAGTCACCGAGGAACTCGAGGCGCTCGTTCGTGGGCAACCCACCGTTCTCATAGGCGAAGGAGCGATGCGTTAGCGCGAGATCGAGCAACTCCTCAGACAGCGTCACCCCGAGCGCGCGCTGCAGCCGCTGCTCGGGTGAGGTTCGTGTCACGGAACTCGACTCGCTCATGCGGCACTCACGAGCTGTGGGTGGCGTCCGCGGCCATCATGACCTCGCCGAGCGTCTGGGCCCGCCAGACCCTGTCTGGATCGACGGCGATGCCGTCGTCGAGGCAGGCATCGACAAGCAGGAGTCGCGCCAGCGGGTCAACCCCGATGCCAGCGAGGGGCGTGTCAGGGCGCAGCGTGACCCCCTGCGGAGTGCCGAGCACCCGCATGAGGGCTGACGGAACCGGCGGCTCGTCCATGTCCGAGCAGAACTCAGACGTCGAGGACCCGGCGCTTGGCGTAGGTACCGCAGGTCGGGCAAGCAACGTGAGGAAGCTTGGGCTCACGGCAGCGTGCACAGCTGACCAGGGTGGGTGCCGAGGTCTTCCACTGTGAGCGGCGGTGACGGGTGTTGGAACGCGAGGTCTTGCGCTTGGGGACGGCCATCGTCAGTTGTCCTTCTCATTCTCTGTGTCATC
>JBDQGZ010000166.1:0-3697 GCA_040265115.1 Candidatus Nanopelagicales bacterium | reverse complement strand
GTGCTGGTGACCTTAGGGGCTGGAGAGCGCAGTTCTCCCGCTCAGCCATGGGCGCGGGGATAAATGTGCGGATGTCCTCAATCTTTGACGTGATCTCCCCGGCATCTGTGCTGGGCGCGAACTCGTTGCTGGCACCCCTAGATCTGCCCGATACGGCTCCGTGAGTCTCGAGCCTCGGTTGAGAATTTGAGAGAATTACAAGATAAAGATGTGACAAAACTACGACATAACCGTTACCATCTACGAGGGACCACGGATCTCCGCGCGCCTCACCCCTGCATCTGACTTCACCTGTCAAAGGAGCTTGTCGTGGCCATGCCGATCGCCGCGTCCCCCTCACCCGGACGCGCGCTTCGTGCCTTCTCTCGCACCGTGCAGGGTCGCCTGGATTCCTTCGCCTCGCGCTTCGCTCCGCGCAGCATCGTCGGACGTGCGTCGCGCGCGCTGGCGCGCACGTGGGTCACCGCCTGGTGGATTCTGGTGACTGCTGTCGCCGCCAGCATCGCCTGGGCGCTGGCCTCGATCGCCGGCATCGCGAGCCCGGTCCCCGCTGCCGTCGCGGCGACGCTCACGGTCGCCCTATCGGTGAACCGTTCGCTGCGCACAGGAGTCTCCCTGCTGGGCGCGACCGCCGCCGCACTGTTGGTCGCCTTCGCGCTCTACCAGGTCTGGGGTCTGCATGTGTGGACTGCCGGAGTGATCGTCGCGATCTCGCTCATGATCGGTCGCGTCATGCGGCTCGGCCCCGAAGGGTCCCTGCAGATTCCCGCGACCGCGCTGTTTGTCTATGTGCTCGGTGAAGGACTCACCGATGCGGTGATCATCCACCGCATCGCCGCCACCCTGCTCGGTGTTGTTGTCGGCGTCATCTTCTCGTTCATCGCGCATCCGGAAACCCCGGAGCAGCGCATCACCGAGCAGATGTCGGATCTCAGCGGTCGGCTGGCCGATGTGCTGACCGACATTGGGACGAAGTCGGTGAGTGGCTGCAGCCGTGAGCAGACGGCCCGCTGGTTGACCGAGTGCCGCACCCTCGCGGTCGAGGTTCGTCGGCTGGGAGAGTCGCTGGATGATCTTGCGCTCGGTTCGCGGGTGAAGGTCGCCTCCGGTCGGCCTCGTCGCAGCCACGGCCAGGCGATCCGGGATCAGTATTCGGTGTTGCAGCAGACCACCGCCCAGGTCAACGACATCGCGCGCGGATTGTTCGACGCGACCTCGCGCGGGACCGTCGTCGTTCCCGAAGGAATTTCAGCGATGCTGACCTCGACCGGTGCGGCGTTGAGCGTCCATGCCTCGACGCTGGCGAGCTCCATTGCCGATGGCGGTGATCCGCCGACCGGCGTCATCCACGCTCTCGACGCGGTAGTCGAAGGACGCTCTCGTTCGGTGGAGAGCCTCAAGAGCGTCGACGACACCGGGGCGCTGCTCCTCGGAAGTTCCATCGTCACCGAGGTCGATCGGATGCTCGACCAGTTGCGGGCATCCCGCAGCGCGGTCCGCTAGGCGCTGCTAGCGCAGGAGTCGACCGTGGCGGTGGCGCGTGATGGACACCGCCTGCTCCTTCACCCAGTGAGCGAGTTCGAGCTCGCCATCACCGGTCGGCGGCGCGGTGTCGACCGCGACCCCCGCTTCGTGAGCGGCACGCAGCACATCGTCACTCACCGGGGCGAGTGCGCGTAGTCGCTCCACGGGTAGAGACGGCATGCGCGCGAGCAACTCGGCAACATCGTCGAACCAGAAGATCGGTGTTCCGCTGGATTCGGCGGCGGCGAAGACGATGGCCCGCTGCTGGTTGCGCGTCTCAGCGCTCGCATTCACATCGACGAGCACGGCAACACCCTCGAGTGGTCGGTAGCGAAGGATGTTGCGCTCGCTGGCCAGGCCGGTGGGATCGTGCTCGATCGAGTAGGTCTGGGCCCAGGCGCGTTGGATCGATGCGACGGCGACGTCGGCGTCGATTCCGGAGTCGATTCCGGAGTCGATCGCGGTGTCAGTCCAGGTGCCGAAGGTGTTGAGATAGCCCGGCCCGCCCGGCTTGGCGCCCCCGCCGATGCTGGACTTCTTCCAGCCGCCGAACGGCTGACGGCGCACGATGGCCCCCGTGATGTGGCGGTTGACATAGGCATTGCCGACCTCGATGCGATCGAGCCAATGATCGATCTCGGCGGGGTCGAGGCTGTGCAGTCCACCGGTGAGTCCGTACTCGGTGGCGTTCTGCAACTGCAGGGCATGATCGAGGTCATCGGCGCGCATGATTCCCAGCACCGGTCCGAAGCACTCGGTGAGGTGGAACCAGGAGCCGGGCTGGACGTTCCAGCGCACACCCGGTGTCCACACCGTTCCGCCGAATTCGGTAGTGCCGACCTGGCGAGGCTCGACCAGCCATGACTCGCCGGGCTCGAGGGTGGTGAGCGCTCGCTGGAGCGATCCGCTGGGCTCATTGATGACCGGGCCGATGATCGTGGCGGGATCGGTGGCGACACCCACGGCCATGCTGCGTGCAGCATCGGCAACGCGGGTCGCGAAGCTCGGGTCGTCGTAGACGCTCGCCTCGACGATCGCCAGGCTGGCCGCGGAGCACTTCTGGCCGGCGTGACCGAAGGCCGAACGCACGAGATCCTTGATCGCCAGATCGAGGTCGGCGGCTGCGGTGATGACGAGGGCGTTCTTCCCCGAGGTCTCCGCGCGCAGCGCCAGATCCGGCTTCCAACCGTGGAACAGCTCCGCCGTGGCAAGACTGCCGGTGAGGATCACCTGGTCGACGTCATCATGGGTGATGAGGTGCTGGCCGACCTCGTTGTCGGGGGTGCAGGCGAGTTGGATCAGGCCTTCGGGAACCCCGGCGGCTTCGAAGGCCGCGACGATCTCCGCGCCGACGACCCGGGCCTCGGGTGCCGGCTTCAGGATTGCTGCGCCGCCGGCGGCCAACGCATGGACAAGCCCGGCGGTCGGGATCGCGAGCGGGAAGTTCCAGGGCCCGGCCACGACGGTGAGCGGATGCGGTGTCCAAGTCATCTGCGCGCTGCGCCGCTCATGTTCGAGCGTCAACTGGCCGGCGTAGGTGATGAAGTCGATGCCCTCGCTGAACTCCGGATCACCTTCGCGCAGGGTCTTGCCTGTCGTGGTGGCCATGGCGGTGAGGAACTGTCCGCGTCGCTCGGCGAAGACGCCAGCGATGCGAGCGAGCACATCGCGGCGCTCCTGCCAGCTCGTGGTCGCCCATGCATGCTGTGCGGTCCGGGCCCGGGAGACGACAGCGTCGACATCCTCGACCGTGGTGACGAGGTCGGGCGCGGCAGGTGTCGGTCCGGCGAGCACCTGCTCGGCCCAGATCCGGTTGCCGGGTGTGGTGAAGTCGGTGTCGGCGATGTTCGCGAAGGAACCATCGGTGGGGAAGGTGATCTGCTCGGTGCGTCGATCCTGCACCCGGTGGGATGTCGTCTCGATCTCCGGTGTGCGGGCCAGGGATGCGCGGAACCGCTCGATCTCGCGCTGCCAGGCAGGCGAGTCGGGGGTGAGGTCGAACAGCGCACGCAGGAAGTTCTCGGGGCCGGAATTCTCGTCGAGTCGACGGGACAGATAGGCGATGGAGGCATCGCGATCGCGCTTCTCGACAACGGGGGAATAGAGCAGGAGCGAACCTGCCTCATCGCGCACAGCACGTGACTGGGCGGGTGCCATCCCCTCGAGCATCTCG
>JBDQGZ010000165.1:0-3727 GCA_040265115.1 Candidatus Nanopelagicales bacterium | reverse complement strand
CCTGGACACAGAGGTCTGGGCTTCCACGCCCCAGCATCTACTCGCTGGTGAGGATGTCGCGCATCAAGTTCGCGGTCGCGCTCGGCGTCTTGCCGACCCGCACACCTACGGCCTCGAGGGCCTCAGCCTTCGCCGCTGCCGTTCCCGAGGAGCCGGAGACGATCGCGCCGGCGTGGCCCATCGTCTTGCCCTCCGGGGCAGTAAACCCGGCGACATAGCCGACGACCGGCTTGGTGACGTTGTCGGCGATGAATGCGGCAGCACGCTCCTCGGCGTCGCCGCCGATCTCGCCGATCATCACGATCGCCTCGGTGTCCGGATCCGCCTCGAAGGCGGCGAGGCAGTCAATGTGCGTCGTCCCGATGATGGGATCGCCACCGATGCCCACACAGGTGGAGAAACCGATGTCGCGCAGTTCGTACATCATCTGGTACGTCAAGGTGCCCGACTTCGACACCAGTCCGATGCGACCAGGCCCGGTGATGTCGGCAGGGATGATGCCGGCATTCGACTGTCCGGGCGAGATGATGCCGGGACAGTTCGGACCGATGATGCGGGTCGCGCCCGAATTCTGCGCGTACTGGAAGAACTGCGCGGTGTCGTAGACCGGGACCCCCTCGGTGATCACGACGCACAATGGCACGCCAGCATCGACCGACTCCTCGACCGCACCTTTCGTGAATCTCGGTGGCACGAAGACCACCGACACATTCGCACCGGTCGCCTCCATCGCAGCGGCGACATCGTCGAATACGGGGATGCCATCGACATCGGTTCCGCCCTTGCCCGGGGTCACACCAGCGACGACCTGTGCGCCGCTGGCGACCATGCGACGGGTGTGCTTGGTTCCCTCAGAGCCGGTCATACCCTGCACCAGGATGCGGCTATCGGAGTTCAACCAGATCGACACGGCGCGCTCACTTCCCTTCGAGGCGGGCAGCCGCCAGTTCGGCGACACGTCGTGCCGCATCGTCCATGGTGTCGACGATCTCGATGAGCGGATGGTCGAACTCGTTGAGAATGCGTCGACCCTCCTCCGCGTTATTGCCATCGATTCGGCACACGATCGGCTTGGTCGGGGCATCGCCACGCTCTGTCAGCATTCCGATGGCCTGCACGATGCCGTTGGCCACCGCATCGCAGGAGGTAATGCCGCCAAAAACATTGACGAACACCGCTTGCACATCAGGATCGCCTAGCACGATGTCGAGGCCGTTGCTCATCACGGAGGCCGAGGCCCCGCCGCCAATGTCGAGGAAGTTGGCCGGGCGAACCCCACCGAACTCCTCCCCCGCGTAGGCGACGACATCGAGGGTGCTCATGACCAGACCCGCGCCGTTGCCGATGATGCCGACCTGCCCATCGAGCTTGACGTAGTTGAGGTCGAGTTCGGCAGCCTTCAACTCGAGCGGATCCGAGGCATCCCGGTCGACGAGATCGGCGTGATGCGCGTGGCGGTAGTGAGAGTTCCCATCGAGGGTCACCTTGCCGTCGAGAGCCAGGACTTCACCATCGGCGGACAGCACGAGCGGATTGACCTCGACCAGCGTGGCGTCCTCTTCGGTGAGGACCCGCCACAATCCGACGAGCACGTTCGCAACACCGGCGCGAATGGCTTCGGGGAAGTTCGCATCAGCGGCGATCTGCTCCGCCAACTGCGGGGTCATCCCTTCGAGGGCGTCGACACGCGCGCGGATCAGAGCTTCCGGTCGTGTGGCCGCGACCTCTTCGATCTCGACTCCACCTTCGACACTGGCCATCGCGAGATACGCACGATTGGCGCGGTCGAGCAGGATCGACACGTAGTACTCCTCGGCAATGTCCGTCGCCGGAGTGACGAGGAGCCGCTTGACGACGTGACCCTTGATGTCGAGGCCGAGAATGTCCTCGGCGCGGGCGCGCGCCTCATCAGGATCGGCCGCCAGCTTGACCCCACCCGCCTTGCCTCGGCCTCCCGTCTTGACCTGCGCCTTGACCACGACGGTGCCACCGAGGGAACGCGCTGCTTCGTGCGCCGCGTCTGCGGTCAGGCACACCTCCCCCGGGGTGACCGGGACGTCATGGCGCCCGAACAGATGCTTCGCCTGATACTCGTAGAGATCCACGTCCTACGCGCTCCTCGCGGCTCGCCCCGGTCCAGGCTTCGCGGGCGATCCGAGAGGCGCGCCGGGGTATCGGTGATGACCGCAGGCTAGCGACGGCTCTCATGGTGCAGTCGCGTGGGTACCCGCCCTGTGGTGGGCATCACGCCAACTCCGCGAGTTACGGTGGTGTCGTGACCGATGAGGCGATCGGTGTGGAGACCCCGCGCGGTGACAGCGAGGGATCCACCAGCATGTGGCGCTCCCTGAGCAAGGTGCGCCGGAGCCTCATCTCGCCTCGCGGCATGCGCGGTGTCGGCGTCGAGGCTGCGTGGGTTGCCACCCATCTCGCGCTCTATCCGCTCGGTTTCCTCGAGGAACGAGCCCGCCTCCAACTTGAACACACCTCGCTGGAGGGGCTTCCGCCCACCCAGCGCGGCCTTCTCGTCGGTGACGTCGTCGCCGCCGGCACACCGATCGTGCTCGTCCACGGGCTCGTCGACAACCGCTCGATCTTCGCCATGCTCCGCCGGGGACTGCGCCGCAGAGGATTCGGATCCACCTACGCCCTCAACTACTCCCCCCTTACCGACGACATCCGATCCGTGGCCGTCCGACTCGGCGACCTCGTCGCCGAGGTCCGCCAGGAGACCGGACACGATCACGTCCACGTCATCGGTCACTCCATGGGCGGGCTCATCGGTCGCTATCTCGTGCAGCGACTCGGCGGGGATGACCAGGTCCATACGCTGGTGACCCTGGGCACACCCCATGCAGGCACCATGGCCGCACGCGTCGTGCCCCACCCCGTCGTGAGGCAGATGCGCGTCGGAAGTGACGTCATCGCCGAGCTCGCCGAGCCAGCCCCAGGGTGTCGCACCCGCATGCTCGCCGTGTGGTCCGATCTGGACCAACTGGTCGTTCCCCAACGAAACGCCCGTATCGAGCATCCCGACCTGCAGGCGCGCAACCTCTTCGTCCCGGGGGTCGGCCACATGTCGCTCCCGGTAGATCGACGGGTCATCCATGAGATCGGCACGACCCTGGCCACCCTCGATCCCCCGGAACAGGTCCGCAGCAGCGCCTCCGCCTGACGGCACGAGGAACACCGCTCATAAGTTATGACATTTTTTTCACATTAGTCCCAATAGCCCCTCTGCATTGGACCTGTCACATTGGTGTCTGCTAGACCTGTGCGGTGCCTCGTTCGCTGATCACGTCGTCGACCGCCCTCGGGCTCGCCGCAGCGATCGCCGCGGCCAGCCTCATCGCCGGTGGGGCACCTGCGGCCCAGGCCGAGGTCGCCGTCCCACAGTTGACCATCGCCGCTCTCATCTCCGGGCCCTTCGCCGGATCAACCGACCACCTCGCCGCACGCGACGAACTCGCGCGCCCCGTCCCCTCGATCCGTCGAGCTAGGCCACGAACGAAGCCCTGGGCCTATCCCGTGCGCGAGGGCACCCCGATCAGCGGAACCTTCGGCGAGGTCGACACCTACTGGCCCGGTGGGCATGCCGGGATCGACTTCGATGGCGTCGAGGGAGATCCGATCTTCGCCGTCATCGGTGGGCGCGTGACCTACGCCACCTTCAACAGCGGCGGATATGGCAACCTCGTCATGATTCGACGAGGAGACGGCACCGTGG
>JBDQGZ010000164.1:0-3741 GCA_040265115.1 Candidatus Nanopelagicales bacterium | reverse complement strand
GAGCACGCCGATGACTCCAAGCCAGATCACCGCCCCCATCCCGGCCCCGGCCCATCCGCTCGTGGAGGAGTCCGGCACTCCATCAATGAGGGCCGCGAGAGTGAGGCCGAGAGGGGTCACGAGGAGCATGGGCATGGTGATCGGATTCGGCAGCCGGTGATGATCGAGATCGATGACGGTGAGGGCAACGCCGACGACGCACCAGACCAACAGGAGGGGGAGGAGGCCGAGCTGGTCGGTCGCCAAAGCCCAGCCACCGGTAGCGGTGAACAGGGCTCCCGTCGCCGCTTCGACGATGGGGTAGCGCGCGCTGATGGGTTCACGACAGTGTCGGCAACGGCCTCGGAGGATCAGCCAGGACACGATCGGGACGTTGTCCCGTGGCGTGATCGGGGTGTTGCAGCACGGGCAAGCCGAGCGCGGTGTGACGACCGATCGACCTTCGGGGACCCGCGCGATGACGACGTTGGCGAACGATCCGAGGATCGCTCCGAGAACGAACAAGAACACCAGACCGGCGGCAACGACGGCCGAGTCCAGCGTCACGACGCGATCTGCT
The DNA here is from genome assembly GCA_040265115.1 of Candidatus Nanopelagicales bacterium. GTDB lineage: Bacteria > Actinomycetota > Actinomycetes > S36-B12 > S36-B12 > M55B157. The sequence continues at coordinate 3,182 of JBDQGZ010000164.1, read as the reverse complement.
CGGCGGTCCACCACACCCCGTCGGGCGATGTGGGCGCCGGAGTCGGGGTGTAGACGGCTACGCCGGCCTGGACGAGCGCAGCCAGGATGTGCAGGGTTTCCGCGCGGGTGAGACCGGTGACCCCGGCGACTTCATCCACAGATGTCGGCGAACCCATCTCGGCCACGACGGCGAGGACCTCAGGGATCCGCAGTTCGTCGGTGATCTCAGCAGCGTCGCACACGAAGGTCGCTCGACCCGGGTCCTGCCGTACCCCGAGTGCTTCCCAGGTCGTCGCACTGCGCTGCGCCCGTAGCGCCAGCGTCTGCTGCAGTGGGTCTATCTCCAGCGGGATCGCACACATCCGATCGACGGTCGCCCCGTCTTCGAAACCCGCGGGAGTTGCGTGGTCAACCAAGGCTCCGAGTGCGGACAGGACCAACTCCTGATGCACCACGGCGAGTTCCTCGGCGTCGATAAGACCGGCCTCGACCGCAGCCCGTGCTTGGGCAGCAGAGTCATCGGGATCATCAGTCCGCAGCACATCTGCCTGTTCGATGCTCACCGCTCCCGCCGAGACCAGCCGAGCGAGGACATCGGGGTTCCAGCCCTCGATCATGACCGCGTAGGGGCAGCCGCGATAGAGCGCGATGGTTGACGGCACCGGAGCATCAAGGACCAGCACACCGGTACTGCGGTCGGACTCGTGTTGGCGCAAGCTCGACCACAGGCCCCCCGGATGGCCTCTGCCGTCACGGTGACGCAGTCTCACCGACATCACACCTTCCCGTTGCTCAGTCGCACACCCTGCTGGATGTATCGGACCGATCGACGACCGCGGACCTCACCTGAGCAGGTGCTCCGGGAGTCCCTCCTCATGGAGCGGGCAGCGCGGCGCACCCGCATGATCGACCGTTCCCACATCGAAGCCGGGTCGGCCGGTGCAGCCCGAGCGCACCTCTTCTCGGTAGATCCGGCCAACGCCGGTGTACGTCCGTAGTCGCGTGAGTTCGCTCGCCCTCTCCGCAGCCTCGGATCGATTGCTGAGCCGAAGCACATGCTCAGGCACCACATTTGACACTGTGGAGGGGGTGGAGAAGCAGAATTCGTAGTGGTGCACTGAGAAATCACCCGACACCGTGCGTTCGCTGCGGTCGGCCATGAGCACTCTCGCCGTCGTGCGGGTCCCGATGAACTCTCGGACATCGACGACCTCACCGGTGGCCAGGGTGAAGGTGTAGGCCCAGGGGCCCGCGAAACGCAGATACCCAAGGCTGCGGTCATAGGCCTTCCCGACATGCTCCCGGATTCGGGATTCCGCTTCCTCGAACGTGGTCGCCCCACCCTCGACGAGCAAGCGCGGCAGGCCCTGCTGGCGATGGATCGTGTCGGAGAGTTCCCAGTGATAGGTGCGCACATGCCGGCGCCCCTGTTCCACGGCATCCCCTACGAATTCCTGGCCTCGGATGCTGGCCACGAAGTGCTCACTCACCCACGTCCACTGCAAGACTCCGGGCAGGTCGGTGTACGACCACGGGATCGGGTCAGCGAGTCCTTCGCTCATGATGCGTGTCGTCCTCGCGTCCCTACTCCAGCCCATCCGTGTCGATTCGTGCGCTGACACGGTTGACCGCTGCGGTGACAGTCTTGGGCAACACCTGAAGGTGGCGGGCGGCGTCGGCCCGGGAAAGGCCCTCCCAGTAGGTGAGATACAGCGAGGCGAGGCCAAGCGGGTCGGGCCCCTTGGGCCCGTCGTGGACAGCCGCGATGATGGCTCGAGTGAGGACAGCATCACGGTCGTAGTCCAGGGGCGCATCGTCGGTGTGAGAGTCCGCGACGAAAACTCGGTCCTCCTCCACGTCCGGACCTATGAGCGCCGCCGTATTCCGCATGCCCGACAGGGTCGACAACGTCTCTTCCCTGGCCCGCAGGTCGGTGACACTGATGCCCAGCAAATCGGCGAGCTCAGATTCATTCGGTGCTCGATGGTTCTCGGCGTTGAAGGCCTCCACGGCATGGACTCGGCGCTGTCGATCGGCCACCGCATTGCGACCATACGTCGCACGCGCAAGATCATGCGGCCAGGTCCGCATCTTGCCGAACAGGTATGCGAGGTAGTTGATCCGCCCGAGACGACCCTCACGGCCCGAGTCATATCGGTCGGTGACGTCACTGACGAAGAGGAACATCATCGAGCGCACATCGTCGTCCTCGACGAGGTCGAGATCTGCAACGAGACGCCGTCGAACCGACCCCATGCGTGGAAACAGCCAGTCGACAGCAGCGGCCATGAGCCGCCCCAGGAGGTCCGGATCGACCTGGGCCAGGTCACGGAAGGGCACGCCAGCCTCGACTCGAGCATTGAAAACCTCGATGTCGTGCTCGGCGCACCACTGCTTGATCGCATCTCGCGCGGCGTGGCCCTGGCCGGATTCCACCCAGACTCGACATTGGCCATCGCTCCAGCGGCGAGTCCACGCCTTCATCGGGAGGGCAGGAAGCAACCCGGCTGGATCGAAATCACCGGGTGACTCCCAGTGCACGCGATCGGCGAGGAAGACAGGAGCCTGGTCGAGGATCGTTCGCTCGTCGATCCCGTCGATGATCAGGTCCGGAATCCGGCGGGGGTCGAGGCCGTCGTCGCCTGCGTTTCCTTCAGGGAGCAGGTCGTCAGAACCGTCGACCACCGCGATCAGCCGACGCTGAGGAGTTCCTCGGAGAGTGCCACGAGTGCCGCTTCATCGATCCCGCGATGGCGAGCGATGAGGGCGCGCGCGGCCCGTGCTTCGGTGGAGTCTGGACGTGGCATGGGCACGAGGGCCGGATCGAGCACGGCGAGGGAGCCGATGATGTCCTGGAGGGCGGCAACCGCCGCTCGCGAGGCCATGCCTGCTGAAGTGACGTCGTCAAGGTTGCCGAGGGCGATGGCCAGGGTGAAGTGCACCCGGGAACCGACCGACTCGACCCCCGCCAGGCGGATGCCCACACCGGGGTGCTCGGCGATGACCGAGGCCAGGGACGCAGCCGCACGTGCCGAGGAGGCGGGGGTGGCGGCAAGGCGGAGGCCGATCTCGACGCTGGATTCGATGCTGGCCGGCACCACTGCAGGATGCGGCTGATGTGTCATGGCCCCTCCTCCTGCTGCCCCGGCTAACCCCCGGGGGTATGCGTACTTCAGTGTAGGGCCCGAAGGGCCTGGATGT
>JBDQGZ010000163.1:0-3775 GCA_040265115.1 Candidatus Nanopelagicales bacterium | reverse complement strand
GCCAAGTCGCAATTCCAACAGGCCACTCATATGACCGGGAACCTGGAGGGTGCCCAGCAGTGATTCCTCTGCGGGCAGCAACCGGGGATCGCTGCCGTGCACCGTGGCGCCGAGGGGTCGCGTATGCGGCGTCGGCCAGGGCACGCCCGAGAGACCGACCGTGAGATCGATGCCGTGGCCTTCGACGATATCGGTCACCGCGGCGACGAATCGCTGCCACTGATAGTCCGGTTCAGGACCGGTGAGCAGCCAAAACTGACGGCCATTCATGTCCGTGACCTCGTACAACCCGATCTGCGGCCAGTCCACAGACTCGAAGTGATCGGTCACGTATGTGAGCGAAGGTCGCCGCGCCCGATAGTCGATGAGTTCATCCGGGTCGAATTCCACGAGCAGCCGCGCAGAATCGCCCTTGATCGCGCGAACCGCGTGCTCCGTGGCCTGCCCGGCATCGAGGAAACCGGTGAAGGCGTGCACGCACACCAAGGGAGCGTCAGCATTGTTCCAGGACGGAGTTCCGAACCAGCTGATCAACTCCTGCGGATCGCGCATGCCTCCATGCAATCACGCGCCGTGGCGTGATGCCTCAGGAGTCCCCGTCACCGGAGGGTGCATCCGTCACTGGCTTGCCGCCGTGCGTGCGTTGCCGGGTCCGCTTCGCCGCCGGCTTCTTCTCGGCAGTCGACTGGGCAGCGGACTTCTTCTCGGCCGGCTTCTTGGCCGCGGACTTCTTCGCCGGGGCCTTCTTGGCCGCAGACTTCTTCGCCGGGGCCTTCTTCGCCGCCGGTCGAAGATCCGCCGGGGTCGGCGGTTTCGCTGCCTGCTCACCCGACTCGTCCGCTGGCGCGTCCCCTGGCTCGCTGTCTGGCTCGCTGTCGGGCTCGTCGTCTGTTTCGCTCGCTGCCGCCGCGGCCGCCGTCGCAGCCTCACCGGCGGTGCGGGCCATCGTCCCGGCCACCCGCTGCGCTTCCTGAGCCGCCTGCTGGACCGTCGCTCCCGCGACATCCGCCGCGTCCGCCACCGCAGCGCCTGCTGCCGCTGCCGTCCCCGAGACGACATCGGCGGAGTTGCCGCTGGAGCCGACGGTCTCGGCCGCGCGGTGCGCTACATCGGACACCGAACGAGCGGCGGTATCCGCCACGGTGGCTGCCGTAGCCGCCGCCTGGGAGACACCGGCCGCCGCGGTCCCGGCCACCTGACCGAAACCCTGGGCCCAGGCGTCGGCCTGACGACCGACCTCGCTCGCTTCACGATGGCGGCGCCAGGCCACCACTCCAGCCGCAGCACCCGCAAAGGCCACCGCCGTCAAGAGCGCCTTCTTCATCGCCATCACCTACGTCCTCTCACAACTCCACCAGAATCATCGTCCGACCAGAATCACCGTCCGACCAGACCGTAGCAATCCTCAGCGAACTTCACCGGCTGTCGGGTGAGCTCTTCCGACGTAATACCGCGGTGAACAGCTCCTGCGGACCCGAACCGGCGAGGAAGGCCGCCCGCTCAGATTCGGGGAGAGACACCACGTGCTCACAGACCGCCATCCAGGCGCCCCCGACCGCGCGGGTCAGCGTCGCTGCCACAGCGCCCGAGATCGCCGAACCCGCCACGGCTCCTCCCGGAACGAACTTCAGCAGGGAACTCACCAGGTAGCGGCCAGCCATGGTGGCCCCGCCTGTCAGCACGGTCGAGGCGATCGCCGCCATCGCCTTGGAACGTGAGGCTGGCAGGCCATAGGCCGCGGTGATCCGAGCGATCATGGCGACCTGGGTGGGCACGAGCAGGGCCGCGTCCGAGAACGGGATGGGCGTGGCCCCTACCCCGGCGGCGATCCCTACCGAAGCATGGATCACCCGTCGGGCTGCCTGTTTTTTACGCTCCCGGTCGAGAATCTGGGCAGCGGTGAGCGCAGCGGTCGCGACTTCTGGGACCACCTGATACGTCGCATCAAGCAGGTCGTCGAGCCCGAAGGCATGCCCCGCGGTGAAGGGATCGTCCACGGCATTGGTGAGCACCATCCGGCCGGCCGGTCGTAGCGGCAATCCGCGAGCCTCGATGTAGTCGGCGAACTCCTGCGCCTGCGGATGTACAACGCCATCACGCTGCGGGACCTGCGACAACACGCCGATCACCGGAAGACCCATCTCAGCAAGAGCCCTGACGAAGGACTCCTGCGGGACCTCGAATCGTCGGTCCGACCAGCGCACGAGATACCAGACCGCATGGATCTGTTGATCGAACGGGAGTGCGCGGTGGTCGGTGACCAGGCGACGCAGACCGTCGAGGATGACATCGCCCGACGTGCCGGTCTCGAATCCCTCGGAGTCGTACAGACCAAACAGGCCACCCGGGTGCCGGTGGTACTGCAGTCCCTTGGTGACCGGTTGCCCCATGCCGGTCGCAGCCACCTCGCTGCCGAAGACGGCATTGACCAGGGTGGACTTGCCCGATCCGGTCTTGCCGAAAACCGCGAGGTTGAAGCAGCCCAGGTCAGCGAAGGCCTCATCGAGGCGTCGTGTGAACAGTTCGGCCACCCCAAGGCGGTCGAGGTCTCCGGGGATCTTCCCAGATTCAGGGGTTCTCTCAGGTCCGGCCATAACGCAACGGTAGGTCACCTGCGGTTACCGTGGATACATGAAGAGCGCCACGAGGGTCATCGCCGCGATCACCGCGGTGGCGATGCTCACCGCCACGGTCGCCGGCGGCGCCTTCCTGGCCCTCGGCGGACTAGATCGCGTACGTGATGCCGCGATCACTGACGTCCCCACTGAGTATCGCGCGGCGATCCTTGATGCGGCCGATCGCTGCCCCTCGATTCCCCCTGAGATCCTCGCCGCGCAGTTGGCCTCGGAGAGTGCCTGGAATCCATCGGCCACGAGCCCGGCCGGTGCCGAGGGCATCGCCCAGTTCATGCCCGATACCTGGGCGCAGTATGGCCTCGATGGCGACGGGGACGGCATCGCCGACGTGTGGAATCCAATCGATGCGATCCATTCCGCGGCGGCGCTCAATTGCGTCAACGCACGACTCGTCGCCGAAGTGTCCGGAGATCGGCTCCTAAACACCCTCGCGGCCTATAACGCCGGTTTCTCCGCCGTGGTGCGCTACGACGGGATCCCGCCGTTCCCCGAAACCCAGGAATACATCGAGCGGATTTTGCGTCGCGCACAGTCCATCGATCTCTCGACAACTACCCGCGTGTGAGTTTAGGCCCGCGGATTGCCCGCCATGTCGGAGTTGGCGCGGGCACGAGCGACGAGTTCAGGAACGACAGCGCCGAGCTCCGCTGGTTCCCAGCGAGCATCCTTGCTCGTCGTCGGACCCTTGACCCACGCCTCTGCGACGCCGATCTCGCCTCCCGCAACCGTGAACACCCGTCCCGTCACATCCGCTGACTCCGGGCTGCCCAGCCACACCACGAGCGGGGAGATGTTGGCAGGATCGAAGACATCGAAGGCCTCCGATTCCGCACCCCCGGTGGACTCCTCCATGAGACCCATGAGGTTCTCCGTCATCCGGGTGCGCGCGATGGGGGCGATGGCGTTCGCGGTGACGCCGAGCCGGCCGAGTTCGTCGGCGAGGATGATCGTGAACGTCGCGAGTCCGGCTTTCGCCGCACCGTAGTTCGCCTGGCCGATATTGCCGAAGATGCCTGAGGGTGACGACGTGTTGATGATCCGTGCGTCATTGGTCTCGCCCGCTTTGGCTCTCGCGCGCCAGTAGTCGACCGCATGCCGGCTGACCGCGAAGGTTCCGCGCAGGTGGACCGCGATGACCG
>JBDQGZ010000162.1:0-3779 GCA_040265115.1 Candidatus Nanopelagicales bacterium | reverse complement strand
CGCCGGACGCTGACCTTCCCGAAGCAGGGTGACACTTCGCTCAAGGGACTCCGGAGTCAAGCCTTGACCTGTGCGCAGAACCGCGAGCATCTCTGAGACCAACACCTCGAACATGCCGACATCCTCGGCATCACCGTTCACGGTGAACTCATTGCCGCGCACAAGGATGTCGAGTGTCGGGAACATGCGCTCAAGGACGGCGAGCAATTCATCGCCGGGACCCACAACCGACACCATCGGCTGCGAGGCCGGGATGACGATGGTGGCGCGAGCCAGGGGAAGTTCGCTCATCAGCCGGGAGGCCAACTCAGTCCGCGGCCACCGAGCACATGAACATGGGCATGGAAGACCGTTTGGCCGCCGTACGTCCCGGTGTTGGCGACGAAGCGGTACCCCTCATCCTCGATCCCCTCCTGTCGAGCGACCTCCACTGCGGTCGACATCACATCGGCGAGGAGCTGCTGATCGGAGTCCGCCATCGACGCGACATCTCGGTGGTGTGCCCTAGGAATGACCAAGACGTGCGTGGGAGCAGCCGGCGAGATATCGCGGAAGGCCACGGTCGTCGGTGTCTCGAGAACGATCGTGGACGGGATGTCACCCGCGACCAGACGGCAGAACAGGCAATCATCGGGGTTGGACATCTCGTTCATGAGTTTGATCCTGTCATGACGGGGTCAACCCGCGACCCGGATGGCGCCGACCAGCGGTCCGCGGCGGCGATGATCCCGGCTGCCACCGTTCCCGCCGTGGACGTCCGCAACACGGTGGGCCCGAGCGATGCTTCGCGGGCTCCGGCCTGCACGAACCTCGTATATTCCTCGTCCTCGAATCCCCCCTCGGGGCCGATCACGATGAGCCAATCACCATCGGGTCGATTTTCAGCGATGAGATCCGGAAGGGGTGCACCCCTCGCATCGAGGAGGAAGGCCGAACCGGCACGGGCGATCCACTCCACCGCCTCGTCGAGATCCGCAGAATCCGCGATCTCCGGTACGCGTGAGCGGCGTGACTGCTTCGCCGCTTCGCGCGCGGTTGACCGCCACTTCGCCATCCCTCGCTCTGCTCGCTGGGCAGTCCACTGGGTGATGCTGCGTCGAGCAGACCAGGGAACAATCACGTCGACACCGACCTCGGTGAGCGTCTCAACAGCGCGCTCCCCTCGGTCACCCTTTGCGAGGGCTTGGATCGCAATGATCCGGCGGGTGGGCGCAGGATCGTCGTGGATGGCGGTCACCTCCACCACCAGCACGTCCGGCGAGGACGGTGCGACAACCCCACTGACTCGGCGCCCGCATCCGTCGGCGATGTCGACGGTCTCGCCGTCGCGCAGGCGACGCACGGACCGGGCATGGCGGGCTTCGTCGCCCTCAAGCCTGACAGTGGAACCTGGTAAAGCCTCGTCGAGGCTGCCGGGATCGGCGAGGAAGAGCGGAGCGGTCACGGGCGCCCGCTGAAGGCATCCTTCAGCCGGGAGAACAATCCGCCCCCGCTCTCAGTCGACGACTGAACTTCGATCGAGTCGCCATCCTCACCGCGCAGCTCGGCAAGTTGCTGCAGCAGCGCCGACTGTTCAGCATCAAGACGGGATGGCGTTCGGACATCGAGGTGGACGTAGAGATCCCCTCGGCCGGTGCCGCGCAGCCTTGGCACCCCCCGAGCACGCAATGTCAGCACTTCACCGGGTTGGGTCCCAGCGCTGATCGTCATCGTCTCCTCGCCATCGAGGGTGTCGAGTTTCACTGATGTGCCCAAGGCCGCCGCCGTCATCGGCACCTGCACGCTGCAGTGCAGGTCGTCACCTCGTCGTTCGAAGATCGGATGGGGTTTTTCGATGATCTCGACATACAGATCACCGGCCTCCCCGCCCCCGGGTCCAACCTCGCCCTGGCCAGACAACTGAATCCGGGTTCCGGTGTCGACACCGGCCGGAATGGTCACGCCGATCGTCCGGCGCGTGCGGACACGACCATCACCGGAGCACTCGATGCAGGGATGCGTGATCGTCGTGCCGAATCCGGAGCACTGCGGGCAGGGGCGGGATGTCATCACCTGGCCGAGGAAGGACCGCTGCACCTGCTGGATCTCACCACGCCCCCGACACATCGGACAGGTATCGGGCTCGGTGCCCGGTGCAGTTCCCAGCCCTGAGCAGGCCTCGCAGTGCGCGGCGGTGTCGACGGTGATGTCGCGCTGACCGCCAAACATCGCCTCGCGCAGATCGACCTCGATGCGAATGAGTGCGTCCTGACCACGGCGGCGGCGCGTCCGTGGTCCACGAGAAGCACTCCCTCCACCGAAGAAGGCATCCATGATGTCGCCGAAGTCGAATCCGCCTCCACCGAAGCCACCACCGGCTGCGCGCAGGGGGTCCCCACCCATGTCGTACATCTGGCGCTTCTGCGGATCACTGAGCACTTCATAGGCCGCAGTAACTTCCTTGAACCGCTCCTGTGTTGCAGGATCGGGATTGACATCCGGATGCAGTTCACGAGCCAGGCGCCGATAGGCGCGCTTGATCTCATCCGGTTCGGCGTCCCGTTCGACGCCGAGCATGGCGTAGTAGTCGGTCGCCACCTATCCCTCACCCACTATGTCTCGATCCGCCTTATCTCGATCCGCTGTGCCTCGATCTGCCTTGTCTCGATCCACTACGACTCGCTCAGGATGCGACCGAGATACGTCGCCACCGACCGGACAGCCGCCATCGACGTCGGGTAGTCCATGTGGGTCGGGCCCACGATTCCGATGCCCGCTACGGCCGTCTGCTCATGACCGTAGCCCGAACCGACCAGCGAGGTGCCTTGGAGATCCTCGACGGGGTTCTCATGCCCGATCCGGACCGTGACCTCACCGAGACTGGAGACCTCTCCCAGTAGGCGCATCAGCACGACCTGCTCCTCCAGAGCTTCGAGGACCGGTTCGAGGTTGGTGGCGAATGCATCCCGGTAGCGCGCCAGATTCGCCGTTCCACCCAGGACGACGCGCTGTTCCTCACGCGCCACCGCGATCTCCATCAGGGTCGCGATGATCGCGATGATGCTCGGTTGATCCGCGGCCGGGAATTCCTCGGCTACCCCATCGAGGGCAGGGGCGAGTTCGGAGCAGCGCTCACCGGTCGTGGCCGCGAGCAATCGTGTGCGCACCTGCGCGAGGGTCTCTTCCGACAGCGCTGAGGGCAACTCGATAACGCGCTGCTCGACTCGACCGGTGTCGGCGATAAGCACGAGCAGGATGCGAGTGTCAGACATCAAGACGATCTCGATGTGGCGGACCGTCGCCTGGACCAGGGACGGGTATTGCACGAGCGCTACCTGTCGGGTCAGTTGCGCCAGCAGACGGACACTGCGCGTCATCACATCATCGAGATCGACGGCACCAGCGAGGAAGTTCGAGATCGCCCGGCGCTCCGCGGGGCTCAATGGCTTGACCCCCGACAAACGATCGACGAAGGCTCGATAACCCTGGTCCGTCGGCACACGCCCCGCGCTGGTGTGCGGCTGGGCGATATAGCCCTCCTCTTCCAGGGCAGCCATGTCGTTACGGATCGTCGCCGAGGAAACCCCGAGCGAATGTCGCTCGACGAGGGCCTTGCTGCCGACGGGTTCCCGCGTGGACACATAGTCCTCCACGATGGCCCGCAAGACCGAGAGCCGACGGTCCTCGAGCATGCCCACCTCCTCGTCGGTTCCACTCAATACCGGCCACATTTGGCACTCGTCACCTGTGAGTGCCAATACTATCCCGGATCGCGGTTTTCTCGCCTCGTCGGTCCGCGT
>JBDQGZ010000161.1:0-3923 GCA_040265115.1 Candidatus Nanopelagicales bacterium | reverse complement strand
CCCTGGCCGACGCCGCATACGCGACCCCTCGGCGCCACGGTGCACGGCAGCGATCCCCGGTTGCTGCCCGCAGAGGAATCACTGCTGGGCACCCTCCAGGTTCCCGGTCATATGAGTGGCCTGTTGGAATTGCGACTTGGCCAGGAGGGTCACGACTGCATTGGCATCGCCGCCCATGTGCCGCACTACCTCACGCAGGTCGACTACCCCCGTGCTGCCATCACGATGCTGGACGCATTGGAGAAGTCGACCGGGCTGCGCATCGACATATCCGCTCTCGTACCACCCGCGGAGCGTGCTGAGGCTGAGATCTCTGCTCAGGTGGAGCAGTCCGAGGAATTCGCTGCCGTACTCTCCGCGCTCGAAGGGCAGTACGACCAGGCTCGCCAGATGCAGGAGCGAGCCTCCTCCGAATTGCTCTCGGGTGACGAGATTGCCGCCCAGGTCGAGCAATTCCTCGCGGAGATGGAGGCTCAGGGCGAGGCGGATGAACAGTCGGAGTGAGGCGCTCTTCAGCGCACCACGCGCAACCGGGTGACACCGGGGTCGAGAGCGCCACGGACATAGCCGTGCGGTGCGCGAGCGCTGGCGCGCAGGAAGTCCACGACGCCGGTGGTGACGACCTCGCCGGGAAGGATATTGGGCACGCCCGGTGGATAGGCGGCGAGGGAATCCGCACTGATGCGACCCACGGCGTCGGCGGCATCGACGATCTCGGTGGCCGCCATCGTCGCTTCGCGCAGGTCCATCGTGCGCGGTCCTGGTTCGGGGAGTGCGTGAATCGTGGGCGGATGCTGCTCACCGTGGGGTATCGCGTCGAAGCCGGCGATGAGGGTCTCGACGTCGACGCGGCTACCGGCGCCGATGAGCGCGACGATGACAGCGTCGGTGGACATCTCCACCTGGATGCCGTGATCGTGAAAGAGCCGATGGCGGACCTCGTGTCCGCTCAGTCCGGTTCCCCGGGTGTCCACCACGAGTCGCATCGGGTCGACCGCGACGATCGACGGTTCGCCGAGAACCGGGTCGAGCAACTCATCGGTGGGAATGCTGTAGCGGGAATCGTGACGCAGGATCGCACGCACCCGGTCGAGCGAGTTGATGCTGTGTCCGATGGTGTCCTGACGCGTCACGAGATCGCGACGAGCGAGGTCCAGGCCGGCGATCAGCAGGGACGATTCGCTGGTGGATGACGTGGTCCGAAGAGCACGTTCGATTCCGGCTGCGAGCTCATCCGCCCAGGGCCCGTGGCCGAGGTGCAACATGGCGGATTGGCCGAGGCTGCCGCCGAGCTTGTGGGTGCTGGAGACGACGAGGTCGGCACCCTGCCGTAGTGCGTTCACCGGGAGCGAGGGGTGGAAACCGAAGTGCGCGCCCCATGCTTCGTCGACGATCAACGGAAGGCCGTGTTCATGGGCCACCCGGGCGAGGCCGGCAATATCGGCGACGGCGCCGAAATAGGTCGGGCTTACCACCCAGGCCGCGACGGCGCCGGCAGATTGACGAAGCGCCTCATCGAGTTCTGCCGGGGTGATGGAGTGGGCGATGCCGCGGACGGCATCGACATGGGGCATAACCGAATGTGGACTCAGTCCCGCTAGCGCCATCCCGTCAGTGACGGAGGAATGCATTGATCTGACGGCGACGACGTGCCCGGTCTCGACGCCAGCACAGCGCGACCGGAGCGCGAGGCACACGGTGAGATTTCCTTGGCTGGCGCCGTTGGTGAGGAACCACGTTGTGCGTGCCCCCCAGGCATCGGCTGCGAGTGCTCGGGCCTCGTCGAGAGGAGTGACGCCAGCGAGCGGGTCAGCATCGATACCGTCGGTCAGCGGGGGAATATCCAGGGCCAGGGCGTCACCGAGGAGATCGTGCACGCCTCGATCTGGATCGGCGACGTGTCCGGGGACGGCTGCGCGAACCTCGATCATGCGGGCGTGACGCTGCAGCGCCTCGGCATAGGGCGCCCGGTCGTGACCTGCGGCGCCCAGCAGCGGCACCGGTTGTACAGCCGGTGCAGCGGACTTCGCCAGGTCACGCCTCATGGCACCAGCATGAAGTGGATCAGTGACAAAGAGAAGGGCGATTATCCGTGATGAGTAACATATGCAGTATGGAGATTTCGTCGGGCGCTCTCGACCTCCGTTACGGGGTATTCGATTCCCGTGTCGATCTGCGCCAGCTCGGGGTGCTGTTCGCCATTGGCCAGACCGGTTCCCTGGCCGGTGCGGCCCGCCTGCTCTCGGTCTCCCAGCCCACCATCGCCCACCACCTCGACACTCTCGAGACCGTGGTCGGTGCGGCGTTGGTCGAGCGTGGGCCGAGGGGTGCCCACCTCAACGACCTCGGCCAACTGCTCGTCATCCAGGCGGAGGGAGTCCTCGACCGACTCGCGTCAGCCATCACCGAGGTGCGCGGGCTCGCGTCCGCCGGAGTCGCCACGATGCGGGTCGGAACCTTTTCTAGCGCCGGGGCCCTGCTGCTGCCTGAGGCGATCGGTGAGGTGCGACGACGAACGACGGTGCGCATCGAATTGCGCGAAGCGGAAACCATCGACCTGCTTGCCGATATCGACACCGGCGCGCTTCACGTCGCGCTTGTCTACAACGACGGAGCCGACCCCCTGCCGATCCCTGAAGGTTGGCGGGTGCGCACGCTGGGGTGGGATCGGTATCTGCTCGCCGTGCCCGACGCGAGTGGTTCCGGGAGTGGTGGGCCCCCTGTTCGTCTCGCTGATTACGCCGATGAGGGTTGGATCCTGTCGCGCATTGCGGATCCGTCTGCCGACCGCGGTCTTCTGGCTGCCGCAGCCTCCGCGGGATTCAGTCCTCGACCCGTGCTGCGGACGGATGACTTCCACGTCGCGCTCGGCTTCGTCGCCGCGGGACTTGGTGTCACGATCGTGCCCCAGATGGCGATCGAGGATCGACCTGGAGTGCGGTTCGTGGAGATCGCCGATCATCACCTCGGTCGCACGATCGGCGTGGTCCATCCCGAGCAGCCGCCCATCGCCGTCGACATCCTCGTGGCTGCGCTGATCGAACGCGCGCCTGAGGTGCTGGGCGAACCCGGCTAGTTTGTCGCCCATGGCGCAGCCGCTCGAGGAACTCGTTCACTCCAGTTGGGTTCCCGTTCTCGATGGACACCGGGACACCCTGGCCTCGCTCGGTGAGTTTCTTCGCGCCGAGACTGCAGCGGGTCGCCCATGGTTGCCCGCAGGGTCGAACATCCTGCGCGCCTTCTCCACGCCCCTGGCTGATGTGCGCGTCCTGATCGTGGGCCAGGATCCGTATCCGACCCCGGGCCACGCGGTCGGGTGGTCATTTTCCGTCGATCCCGGAGTGCGACCGCTCCCGCGCAGTCTCGCGAATATCCATCGTGAACTCGTCGACGATCTCGGTGCGCCGAAGCCGACGAACGGTGATCTCGGTCCCTGGGTTTCGCGGGGCGTCATGCTGCTCAATCGAGTACTCACCGTCCAGGCCGGTGAACCTGGCAGCCATCGAAAGCAGGGCTGGGAGGAGATCACCGCCGCGGCGATCGATGGACTCGTCGCTCGCGTCGATGCACCGATGGTGGCCATCCTGTGGGGTCGTGATGCGCAGTCGCTCGAACCGATGCTGGGGGAGACCCCCATCATCGCCAGCGCGCATCCGAGTCCGATGTCTGCCGACCGTGGGTTCTTCGGTTCACGGCCCTTCTCGCGGGCGAATGAGGCACTGATGGAGCTTGGCGCTGAACCGATCGATTGGTCGTTGTCCTGACTTAGGTGGTCGCTGAAAAATATTGCGAATATTGGAAAATGTCCGTGTCATTTGCTTGACACGCTTCGCTCTTCCATGATGTACTTCGTACAGGTGTTCCGGTTCGACAGTTCCGCTTCTGGCCGAGGCGGATGACTGATTGAACGCATGGCCGCGATT
>JBDQGZ010000160.1:0-3967 GCA_040265115.1 Candidatus Nanopelagicales bacterium | reverse complement strand
TCGTCATGCGCTCGCTAGCGAAGAGCCCTGATGAGCGTTACCAGAGTGCAGCGGAGTTCCGGGCTGATGTGGATGCTGCCGCTATCGGTGGACCCGTCACCGCCGCCGTTCCTGCGCTGCTGCCGGATGCGACCCAGCGACTCGATGTCGTCGACCCCACCGAGGTATACGCCATCGACACCGCTCGTCCCCGGGGCCGCAAGGCGCAACGTGGGGCAGGATTCTTCGTCGCACTCATCATCGGCATCCTCGCGATCGTGGGTCTCGCAGCGCTCGCAGCCGCGCTCGTTCTCGGGCGGACCACTGCGGCGAAGGTGACGGTGCCTGATCTGCGCGGCTTGACCATCGTCCAGGCGGAGAACGTCCTCGATCGGGAAGGCCTCGTCCTCGGGGTCCAGACGCCTGAAGTGTCTGATCTTCCGGTGGACACCGTCATCGGGCAGCAGCCCACTCCGGGCGAGCAGCTCGAGGAGGGGCAGGCCGTCAACATCACCGTGAGCGCTGGGTTTGAGAAGACCACTGTTCCCCCGCTGACGGGACTGACCTCGGTCGCCGACGTTGAAACCGCGCTCGCGGACGCCAAACTCGTCCTGGGGAACGTGACGACGATCGAGTCGGATCAGCCGGCGGGCTATGTGCTGGGCCAGAATCCACCGGAGGGCTCCGCTGTCGATGTCGGCACCGCGGTGAGCATCGAGGTCTCCAGCGGTCGAAGTGCCGTGCCCAACATCGTCGGCCAAACCGAGGCGGAGGCCAGGGCAAACCTGTCTGCGGCTGGCTTCACGGTCGAGGTGATCTATCAGGAGTCCCAGACGGTGGCGCCGGGAACCGTTTTGGCGCAGTCGCCATCGGCCGGAACGTCGGCGGACAAGGGCACTCCGGTGACACTCACGATCGCAATCGCGGCTCCGACCCCGACCCCGACACCGACACCGGAGCCAACTCCCACGCCAACCCCGACACCGGAGCCGACTCCGACCCCGGAGCCCACGCCTCCCGCTGAGGATCCGGCAGCACCCTAAGTCGGAGGAGTCACCCGGCTCGGCGATGGCGGGCGTACCAGGTCACCCCGAGGGCAACGGCACCTAGCGCGGCGCTCGCCCCGGCGGCTGCGGCTGCCTGCTTACTGGAGATGCGTGACTTCATCTCCACGGGTTTCGCGAAGTCCTGGATGTGCCAGCCGCGTTCCACCGCGATGGCACGCAAACTGGAATCAGGGTTCACCGCAGTGGGATGTCCGACCGCTTCGAGCATCGGCAGATCGGTGATCGAGTCGGTGTAGGCGTAGCACTGTGCGAGGTCGTATCCGCGCTCGGCCGCCAACTCCCGCATTGCTTGTGCCTTCCCCTCGCCATAGGCATAGAACAGGATCTCTCCGGTGTAGACACCGTCCTCGACCGCGAGTTGGGTTCCCACGGCGAGATCGACCCCAAGCCGCGCACCGATCGGCTCTACGACCTCTGTTCCCGATGACGAGATGATGATGACCTCGCGCCCTGCGGCCTGGTGCGACTCGATGAGCGCAACGGCTTCTTCGTAGACCGCAGGGTCGATGATCTCATCGAGCGTCTCGGCGACGATCTCGCGGACCTTTGCGACATCCCAACCGGTGACGAGATTCGACATGTACTGCCGCATGGCCTCCATCTGGTCGTGATCGGCGCCGGAGGCGAGAAACACGAACTGTGCATATGCCGATCGGATGACGTCGCTCCGTCGGATCAGCCCACCCTTGTAGAACGGCTTGGTAAAGGCCAGCGCGCTGGACGTGGCGAGAATGGTCTTGTCGAGGTCAAAGAATGCTGCGGCATGAATATCAACCACGGGGGCCAGACTACTGCGTCGCGCTTATCCACAGGTGACGATTCAGGGTCGACTCATCGTGGATCCGACGCGCAGAGTGCTCCTATGACAGTTGACATGCCACATCATCACCCTGTCGGCGCCACACCGGTCAGCCTCATCACACAGGATGCGGATCTTGAAGAGGCTGTGCTGCGCCTCGCGGCCGCCGCTGATGTCGGGATTCTCGCCCACCGCACGGTGTCTCAGGCCGGCCTCTCCTACAGCCAGGCGCCCGTTGTCATTCTCGACAGCGAGGCGTTGGTGGATGCGCTCGAAGTCAGTCCTGTGCGCCGACCACATGTCCTGATCCTTGCTCGACACGATGATCCGTCTCTGTGGCGTCAAGCTGTCGAACTCGGTGCGGAGCGAGTGTTGCTGTGGCCTGATGACGAACGCACCGTCTATGAGTTGCTCGTCGATTCGCTGCACTCCCGCGCACAGGACTCCCCGCTGGTGTGCGTGGTGCCCGGATGCGGTGGGGCCGGCGCGTCCAGCCTGGCTGTGGCCCTGGCGGAAGCAGCGGGAGCGCGGCTATCTGATGGTGTGCTCCTCATCGATGGCGATCCGGTCGGAGGCGGGCTCGATGTCGCTCTGGGTGCCGAGTCGATTCCAGGGCTGAGGTGGCCCGATCTTGCTCGGACCAGCGGTCGGGTCGCTCCGGATTCCCTGCGCCAAGCCCTTCCCGTGAGCGATCACGTTCACCTCCTCAGTCACGCGCGCCGACCTGTCGAGGTGGAAGCCACGGCCTGGGAATCGATGGTGTCGGCGGGTGCACGCGGATTCCCCCTCACCATCATCGACGGGGAGATTCCCCCGGGAGCATCCCGCTACGCACACGTGATCGTCGTCGTTCCCGCCGAACTGCGGTCCGTTGCCGCGGCGGCCGCGCGGTTGCCACAACTTCAGGGAGGCAGCGGGGATGTCCGGGTGGTGGTCCGGCAGCGTCGAGACAGCGACCTCGATGTCGACGATGTTGCCGCAGTGCTACCGGTGCCCGTGGTGGGGGCGTATGCCGATGCTCGACCGGTCACGCGGGAGCGCATCGTCGAGCTGCTTCTCGTTAGCCTCGATCTCTTTCCGCATGATCGACGACTCCGCAGGCGTGCGGCATGAGCGGCACCGACCTGGTCGAACGAGTGCGACAACGACTGATCGACTCGACCGAACGCCACGGGAATCCGAGTCCGGCAACGGTCGCCAGGGCTCTTCGCGACGAGGGCGTGGTGCTCGGTGATGCCGCCATGCTGTCGCTCGTGGGTGCGCTCCGAGATGAACTCAGCGGCGCCGGACCGCTATCCGCGATCCTCCGTGACGATGACGTGACCGATGTTCTCGTGAACTCCCCGGACGAGATCTGGATCGATCGCGGGGAGGGCCTTCAACGCAGCGAGGTGTCCTTTCCGGATCATGATGCGATTAGGCGTCTTGCTCAACGAATGGCGAGTGAGGCGGGGCGAAGGCTCGACGAGTCAGTGCCGTTCGTCGATGCGCAGTTGCCGGATGGAACGCGGTTGCATGCCGTCATCGCTCCTATCGCACGTGACGGAGCAGTGATGTCCCTGCGCATCCCGCGCCGTCGAGCCTTCACGCTCGATCGACTCACGGAGCTCGGTTCGCTCACCGACAGCGCAGCGTCATGGCTGAGGGCGATCATCGAGGCCCGACTGGCCTTCTTGATCAGTGGGGGAACGGGAACCGGGAAGACGACGATCCTGTCGACCCTGCTCGGTGGTGTGGCTGCGGAGGAACGAATCGTCATCGTCGAGGATTCCGCAGAGTTGCGGCCCGATCATCCGCACGTCGTGTGCATGCAGTCCCGACCACCTAACGTCGAGGGAATCGGGCGAATCACCCTCGCTGATCTCGTCCGGCAGGCTCTGCGCATGCGGCCTGACCGCGTCGTCGTGGGCGAGGTGCGCGGGGCCGAGGTGGTGGACCTGCTGGCGGCGCTCAACACCGGTCATGAAGGTGGATGCGGAACGCTCCATGCGAATTCCGCCGCGGATGTCCCCGCGCGTCTCGAAGCACTGGGGCTCGCCGCCGGGTTGCCGCGAGTAGCCGTCCACTCTCTTGCGGCAGCAGGGCTCGACGTCATCCTGCATCTCCATCGATCATCGCGGGG
>JBDQGZ010000159.1:0-4007 GCA_040265115.1 Candidatus Nanopelagicales bacterium | reverse complement strand
GATCCGACCTGACCGCCGAAGGAACTGCCGAGAGTGGCGATCGCGGAGTTGACTCCGATCACCGCCCCCGTGCCATCGACGAGCGGCCCACCGGAATTACCCGGGTTGATCGCTGCGTCGGTCTGGATCGCATTGATGAACGCGGTCTCGCCCTGGCCACCCGCGGTGACCGGGCGATCAAGGGCGCTCACGATGCCCGAGGTGACCGTTCCTTGAAGACCGAGCGGGGAGCCGATCGCGATCGCGGTGTCGCCTACCTTGAGCGCCTCCGATGAGCCGAGGGTGACCGCGGGCAGCCCGGTGCGGTCGACCTTCACCACGGCGAGGTCATAGCCAGGATTAGCACCGATCAATTCACCGCGAGCTGTCGAGCCGTCCGCGAAGGAGATTTCGATCGAGGATCCACCCGAGGTGACATGGTTATTGGTGAGGATGTAGCCGTCCTCTCGGATGACGAAGCCCGAGCCTGTCCCCGCTGATCCGTTGCCGGAGACGTTCAACTGCACGACCGAGGGCTGCAGCGCTTCGGCCACCCCCGCGATGGAATTGTTCGCGACCGGGCTCGGCGGCTGAGCGGTTCCAGCCGATCCACCCCCATCGATGATGGTCGTGGTCGACTCAGGGGCCGTCAGTCGCGCGGCGGTGAATCCCACAGCACCGCCGACCGTGCCGGCTACCAGGGCCGTCGCGGCAATCGCCGCGCCGATTCCGATCCAGCGGCTACCGCCACCGGAGGACTTCCGCGGCGGCACCGCCGGGGGCGTAGGGGCTGCGGGCGCGGACGGCCAGGTGTAGCCGTAGCCGGAGCCATAGGAACCGGCGTAGGGGTCGTGCGCGCCATACGCCTGGGCGTAGGGATCGACGTACTCTTCCGCGGGGGCCGATGCAGGCTGCTCTGCCCAACCGGTTCCCGGCTGCTGGGCCCACGAAGGAGCCCTCGAGCCGTCCTCGTCACGGATGCCGTACGGGTTCGTCGGGTGCACGGTACTCACAATGCCTCCTGGCGGATCGCCCCGAGCGCGCGGGGGTGGTCACTACGCCCTATTGGACGCCCTAGCGGCAGGGGTTTGTTCCCCGAAAGTGATCCGTGAACGGTCTTCTTACAGACCTCTTACATTTGCACTACCGAGACCTCGGATCAGGTCCTCACAAAATCTTCCCCAGACACCTGCTTCGCTGTCGATCAGCATCGGGCATGCTGGGGTGATGTCCCAGCCACCGGACGACGACGGCGACCTCCATCCGGCGGAGCAAGCGCTCGCCCAGGCCCGAGCCGATGCTCAGGCAGCTCGGGCTCAGGGGCACTCCTTCGCCGTTGCGCTCGCCTCGACCCAGGCGGGTCACGCGCTGCTCGTGCTCGGTCGCGCGGACGAGGCACTCGCGGACTTCTCCGAAGCGAGCGAGTTCGTCGAGTTACTGCGTGCTGACGGCCACCACGAGCACATGCGTCTGCTCAGTATGGCGTCGTTGTCCCTGGCGCCGCCGGGAGAGAACTTGGGGGACCTCGACACCCTGGAAGCCTGGGTGCGCGTCGGCCAGGCCGGTGCCTATGAGCAACTGGGACGGACGACCGACGCTCGTGCTGCCATCGAGGCAGCCCGGCCGTTCACCCGGGGTTGGCGTCGACGGGATCTACGCAAGGCTCTCGACACCATCAGCGACCGGCTGGCACGCGCCGACGGAAGCGGGCCAGAGGCGCTCGCCGCGACGCAACGTGCAGTCCGCGACACTCGCCTCTCCGACACCGACCGCCGAGACGCTCGCTACGAACGGTGTGTGCTCCTTGTCGATGACGGTCGCTTCGACGAGGCGGTCCGCGAATCGCTCATGCTGCTGCGCGATTCCGATGATGACCCGGGACTCCAGGCTCGTGTGCGCCAAGTGCTCGGAGCCGCCCTGGCGGGAACGGGACGCGACGCAGACGCACTGATGACGCTGACTCAGGCTTTCGAGGAGTTCGCAGCACTGGGCGAGGATCGTGCCGTGGCACTCGCCGGTCCGGGTCTCGCCGAGCGTCTCGCGGTCGATGGTCAACATGCCCGTGCCATCGAGGTGTTGCGGCAGTCGGTGTCAGCGGCCCGGACCCTGCGTGCCCGAGGTGAGGTCGACGCTGGCCTGGAGGCTGATCTGCTCGGTGCGCTCGCCACAGCGCTTGACCAGGCTGGTGACCACAGCAGCGCGGTCGAGGTGTTCGCCGAGTCAGTTGAGGCAGCGACCACCGCGGGCGACGAGGTTCGTCTTGCCGACGCGCAGCATGGCGAAGCTGTGTCGCGCGCTCGATCTGGCGATGCCGACGAGTCCGTGGAGGCGCTTGCACTACTCGACGCTGCGCGCACCCGCTACGAGCATGCTGGGATGACCGACCGTGCCGCGGGCTGCCTGCATGAGTCAGCAGCTCTTCTCGGCCGTCTCGGATCCTTCGATGCAGCACGCGGGAGATATGAATCGGCCGCCGAGACCTACGACGCGATTCCCGACATTCTTGCCGGGGACACTGCCGCAGCACGTGGTGACGTTGATTACAATCTCACTGTGCTGCAGTCGATCATGGATGGCGGTCACGCGCCCGATGATGCGTTCCGCTCCGGTGGACACCAGATGTCTTTCGACTCCCAGTCATCCGACTCCGGGAGCAGCCGAGAGTGAACGAACTCGCACACGAGCGGCTCGACGCCGCTGCCCAGGCCCTGCTCGACGGCCACCTCGTGGTTCTTCCGACCGAAACCGTCTACGGTCTCGCCGCGCGCGCGGACGATCCTGATGCGGTGCAACGTATCTACGCCGTGAAGGGACGCCCGGCAGGGCACCCTCTTATCGTCCATGTCGCCGACGGTGTAGGCGCTCTCTCGGGGAGTTGGGGTGCTGATGCGGTTCCTCTCGCGCGAATGCTGGCCGAAGAGTTCTGGCCCGGACCGTTGACCATCGTCGTCCCTCGCGGACCGCGCACCCCCGACATCGTCACAGGTGGACAGTCGACGGTGGCGATCCGAGTGCCGTCGCATCCTGTTGCGCGCGCAGTGCTGCTGCGCATGGATGAGCTTGATCCCGACGGAGCACCACACGGCCTTGCGGCGCCCAGTGCGAATGCCTTCGGGCGCGTCAGCCCGACGCGCATGGAGCATGCCACCGCCGAACTCGCGGATCGGCTCGGGCCTGATGACCTCATCCTCGACGGCGGACCATGCGAGGTCGGCGTGGAATCCACGATCGTCGATGCGACCGGTCCAGCGCCACGCATTCTGCGTCCCGGCGGGGTGAGCGCTGAGGAGATTGCAGCTGCGTGCGAGTGCGCCGTGGAACAGGTTCGCGACGGCGCAAGTGATATTCGCGTGCCCGGTTCACTGCCATCCCACTACGCACCCAGCGCGCGCGTGATCTTGAGCCCCGATCTCGACGCCGCAATGGCGCTGCTCATGGCCCATGCGGAGGCGGGGGCCACCGCCAAGCAGGTCGGCCTCATCGCACCCGCCTCCGACCCCACTCCCGAGGGTGTCGTGCGCCTGACCGCACCGGTCGACAGCGACGACTACGCCCGGGGTCTCTATGCCGCGCTGCGTGCCGCTGATGAGCAAGATCTCGCCCTCGTGGTCGCGATCCCCCCGACCTACGATGACGGTCCGGTCGAGGCGGTGCTCGATCGCCTCCAGCGCGCCGCCGCCCCCCGCTAGCCCTTCTCCGGGTAGAAAGTGCCCTCCTAGGGCCAGAACTACCCCGAGAACTACCCGGAGTTCACCTCGTACCATCGACAGATGGCCCGCCTCCGCCTGATCATCGCCGCGCTGGCAGTTCTCGCGATGATGGCTACTGCGCCCGCGACTGCCGGGCCCGCTGAGGCGAAGCAGAAAAAGAAACCGTATTCAGGGCGCATCTACGCGATCGGGGACTCGGTGATGATGGGAGCGCGGTCATGCATGGAGCCCCGCGGCTACACCGTCGATGCCGTGGGGTCACGCCAGCTTGCCGCCGGAATCCAGACGCTGGGTGCGCGACGGGATTCGCTCCCGAAG
>JBDQGZ010000158.1:0-4050 GCA_040265115.1 Candidatus Nanopelagicales bacterium | reverse complement strand
GGTGGGATGACCGCATCTGGGAGTCCTACCGCCAGGGGTGGAGCGAACTCAAGGGCTGTTTCTCTACCCCGGAGCCCGGGTATGACAACTACTGCCATCGCAACCACATCCACATCTCACTGTCCTGGGATGGCGCGGCGGGCCAGACCAGCTTCTGGGGTGGCTCACCGACACCGGCGCCGTTCTGTAATCGCTGGGCCAGTGCCTCGGGTGAGCCGATGCCCGTGGGCAATGGGCTCGACTTCGTCGCGATCACCCCCCGTCGCGTTCTCGACACTCGGCAGGGCCTCGGACTTCCCAACGGCCAGGCCTGTCGCCTCACCCAGAACTCCGGCGGCGGGGCAGGGGCCCCGGTGTCGTTGAACGTCGCCGATCTTCCGCGCGTTCCCGCAGACGGTGTGCGGGCCGTTGCCGTGCGCACGGTCACGGTGGGCTCGAACTCACCCGCCACCCTGCGGGCGCGCACCTTCGACGGTGCCTCGATCGCGCCGATCAAGATGAACGCTCGCACCGAGGCCACGACCGTCGTGCCTGTGGGTTCGGATGGCACGATCGCCTTCACCACCGACTCGGGCGCCACGCACCTTCTCGTCGACGTCATCGGCTACTTCGTGAAGCCGGCCGCCGCTGTCGGTGTTGGTGGCCGCCTCTCGCTGCAGGATCAACAGGTCGTCTACGACACCGCGGACGACACGGTCCTCGGCCCGAAGGAGAAGCGCATCATCTCCGTCGCGACCGACGACACGCTCCCCTCTGGCGCACTGCTGTCGATCACGATCAGTGACGCCGAACGCAGCGGCAAGTTAGTCGTCCGCGAAGCCGGTTCGAAGCGCACCAGCGCCACGCCGGTGCTGTCCTACCGCCAAGCCGATATCTCCACCCAGACCGTTCTCACCGGGGTAGATGAGGACGGCAACATCGTTGTGGTGAACAAGGGCCGGGCGCCGGTCAGCCTCACGGTCACCGTTCAGGCTGCTGCCCAACCGTCGTCCACCGAGGGTTCGCTCCTCGTCCCGGTCGCCCCCACCGAGATCACCGGCAAGCGCACCGCGATGCGCCGGGTGCTGCGTGACGCCCAGGGCTCGACGGCCGTCTTGGTCCAGGTGGATGCGCGGACCCCGAGGAAGGCGGCCACCCTCACCTACTGGTCGGGGACGCTCACCCCGACCACGCTTGCCATCGGCCGTCGGACCACGCAGTCCTCCCTCATCGTGGTGCCGTTGAGCGAGTCCGGGCTGATCCTGCGAGAGGTCGTCGGGGGAGACGTCGACGTCACCGCTCGCATCGTGGGCTACCTGCGCTGAACTGAAGCTCCCCAGCACGTACGATCATCGAATGCCCGGACTCAACCCCGCCCAGCTGGCGGCGGTGGAGCATCGGGGGAGTCCCCTGCTCATCGTGGCGGGTGCCGGTTCGGGCAAGACTCGTGTGCTCACCCACCGCATCGCCGACCTGATCCGCAGCGGTGACGCGCGCCCGGGTGAGATCCTCGCGATCACCTTCACCAACAAGGCCGCGAAGGAAATGGCCGACCGGGTAGCGGCTCAGGTCGGCGGGGTGGCGCGCGCCATGTGGGTGTCGACCTTCCACTCGGCCTGTGTTCGCATCCTGCGTAAGGAGGCCAAGCGCCTGGGGATGACCGCATCATTCTCGATCTATGACGCGGCGGATTCACAGCGACTCATGGGAATGGTGCTGCGCGATCTCGATCTCGATCCGAAGCGCTATCCGCCGCGGATGATGCTCGCGCGGGTGTCGAATTTGAAGAACGAACTCATCGATGAGGAGACCTTCCGCTCTTCGGCGGAGCAGCCGGATGAACTGATCCTGGCCGATGCCTATGCGGACTATCAGCGCCGACTGCGCCGGGCCAATGCCTTCGACTTCGATGACCTGATCTCAGCAACAGTTGCTCTCCTGCAGCTGTACCCCGATGTCGCCGAGCACTATCGGCGTCGCTTCCGACACATCCTCGTCGACGAGTACCAGGACACGAACCACGCGCAGTACGTGCTGGTGAAAGAACTGGTGGGTCGCGGTGAGGACGGTGTTCCTCCGGGCGAGTTGTGCGTGGTGGGTGACGCCGACCAGTCGATTTATGCGTTCCGCGGAGCGACGATTCGCAACATCGAGCAGTTTGAAGCCGACTATCCCAAGGCACGCACGATCATGCTCGAGCAGAACTACCGCTCCACCCAGACAATCCTGGACGCGGCGAATGCAGTGATTGCCAAGAATTCGCACCGGCGCGAAAAGCATCTGTGGACTGAGGCCGGTGCGGGTGCTCCGATCACTACCTATGTCGCCGATGATGAACATGACGAAGCCAGTTTCATCGCGGGGGAAATCGATCGCCTCACCGATCATGAGGGTGTGCGACCAGGAGATGTCGCGGTGTTCTATCGAACGAATGCGCAATCACGGTCGGTGGAGGAGATCTTCATTCGGCTGGGCCTCCCCTACACCGTCGTGGGTGGAGTTCGCTTCTATGAGCGCCGGGAGATCAAGGATGCGATCGCCTATCTGCGCGCGGTGGCAAATCCGGCCGACGATGTCTCGATCCGGCGCATCCTCAACGTTCCCAAGCGTGGAATCGGCGATCGGGCTGAGGCGATGCTCGCGGCCTACGCCGAACGAGAGCGCATCAGTTTCTCCGAGGTCCTCGACCGCGCAGAGCAGGTTCCTGGGCTCGCGGCACGATCGTTGAACCAGGTGCGAGGGTTCGCCACGATGATGGGCGACCTTCGAACGCTGGCCGAGTCAGGAGCGGGACCGGCCGTGGTGTTGCAGGCGGTCCTCGAGCAGTCCGGCTACCTCGCGGAGTTGACGAACTCCAGTGACCCGCAGGACGAAACGCGTGTCGAGAACCTCGCGGAACTCGAATCGGTGGCCGTGGAATACGAACGTGACACCGAGGATGCCGATCTGGTCGGATTCCTCGAACGCATCTCGCTTGTCGCTGATGCCGATGACATCCCGGATGCTCGGGAGGGTGCGAACGAAGAGTCGTTGCGGGGTGAGGACGCCGGGATGGTCACCCTGATGACGCTCCACACCGCGAAGGGCCTGGAGTTTCCCACGGTGTTCATCACCGGCATGGAGGATGGAGTCTTCCCGCACCAGCGTTCGCTCGGGGACAATGACGAGCTTGCCGAAGAGCGCCGACTGGCCTACGTCGGGTTGACCCGGGCCCGCGAGCGGCTGTAC
The DNA here is from genome assembly GCA_040265115.1 of Candidatus Nanopelagicales bacterium. Lineage (GTDB taxonomy): Bacteria > Actinomycetota > Actinomycetes > S36-B12 > S36-B12 > M55B157. The sequence goes on along the minus strand of JBDQGZ010000158.1, from coordinate 843 downwards.
CTCACCCGATCGGTGGTGCGCTCGGCGTGGGGCTCGCCCACGTTCAACCCACCGTCGCGGTTCCTCGACGACATCCCACCATCGCTGCTGGATTCCCGCCGCGAAGAGCCGGCGCGGGAGTCCTATGTCGGATCCTCGGTGTCCTCTCAGGGCTCACCTGCGCGACCGAGTTTCGGACCGGGCGGAAACCCATCGCCGGGAGGTGCCGCGGTGCTGGACCTCGCTCCGGGGGAGCGGGTGCTGCATCCGAAGTACGGGATGGGCACCGTGGTCGGAGTCGACGGATCGGGCGAGCGGGCGCAGGCCACGATCGACTTCGGTTCCGAAGGCACCAAGCGGCTGCTGTTGAGGTACGCCCCGGTGGAACGTCTTGGCTAGAACGTTCGACCGCTAGGCGCATCCTCCGTATTTCGCGCACGACCACTCTGGCGGGGCAGCCGGAATGCCGCGGCGCTTGCCCGCCCACAGGGAGGCCGGGTTCGTCGGTGTCTGTCCGTTGTTGACCCGAACCTCGAGGTGCAGATGGGCGCCCGTGGCCTGACCTGTCGCCCCCATGCGTCCGATGCGCTCACCGGCGCGGATGCGATCTCCTTTGTCGACCTCGATGCGGGACAGATGCGCGTAACGCACCACGGTGCCGTCTCCTCGTCGAATCATGACGAGGTTGCCATATCCGCCGCTGTTGAAGGTGGCATAGGTCACCCGGCCGCCGATGACGGCGAAGATCGGATCCCCTTCGACACCATCGAAGTCGATTCCGGCATGCCCGCCGGGCCAGTAGGTGCCGACCTCGCCGAAGGTTCCGCTGATCGGGGTGCCCTCGCGCACGGGATAGGCCCAGGG
>JBDQGZ010000157.1:0-4057 GCA_040265115.1 Candidatus Nanopelagicales bacterium | reverse complement strand
CTGAACACCTGGTGCAGCAGCATCCAGGTGAGTTCATGCTCGAAGACATCGGCGTCTTCTGGAGTCGCGAAGTAGCCGTACTCACGACCGGCCTTGGTGTAGGTCAGCACGACCCGATCGATGAGCTGGCGCAGGCTGGTCTCTCGCTGCTCGGTGCCGACTGCTCCACGGAAGTACTTCGTGGTGACGATCGTCGAGGCATTGACACTCCAGAAGTCGGGGAACTCCACGCCGCGCTGCTCGAAGACAACGTCGCCGGTCTTCCAGTTCGACTGCACGACGTCCCGTCGCTCCCAACTCACCTCGTCATAGGGGTGAACCCCGGGAGTGGTGAAGAGGCGATTCACTGTGATGCCACGCCCCGTGGTGGGCGTCCCGCCCGTGGCGGATGCGTTGGTCGTCTCGGTCATTGCTGGTGTCTTCCTTCCGGTGGTGGCGATCGTCGTGGTCGCGACTTGAAAACCTGGTCTGTTGAGTGTGTGAAATCTGTGGTCGGGGGACGCTGTGCGTCCGTCGTGCCGCTGGTCCGGCCTACCCGCTGGCGAGGGGCTCGGGGGAACGGGGGCCGCGCTCGCTAGCCAGAGCAGAGGCATCATCGGGAGCACGTGGTTCTGCCTTCAGCGCGCCGATCTCCTTCTCGAAGTCGGACAAGGAGTCGAAACTTCGATAGACCGAGGCGAACCGCAGGTAGGCGACCTCGTCGAGGTCCCGGAGAGGACCAAGGATGGCCAGGCCGACCTCTGGTGCGTCGACCTCGGCCGCGCCAGTAGCGCGCAGTGCATCCTCCACCTGCTGAGCGAGCAGGGCAAGATCATCCTCGCTCACCGGCCGTCCCTGACACGCCTTGCGGACACCGGCGACGACCTTGCTACGACTAAACGCCTCATGGGCACCCGAGCGCTTCACCACCGAGAGCACGGCCGTTTCCGTCGTGGTGAAGCGTCGATCGCATTCCGGACAGTGGCGGCGTCGGCGAATGGCCGCGCCATCTTCAGTCGTCCGCGAATCCAGGACACGGGAGGATGTGCCACGGCAGAACGGACAGCGCATGGGTTCCCCCTCTCATAGGTGAGGACAGCGGATGGATCCAGAAGCTCATCGGTGGACAAGTCTGTGGATGTGCTGGGGACCCTTTGGGGGTAACCACCACAATCTGTGGACAAATCACAGCGGTGTGACTACTAGATATGGAAATCTAGCGCTGTAGCCGCACCTTGGCAAGCGACACGCGAAGTATCGCGTCGCGGGGTTAGGCCTGTGGCTTGGGAACCCAGATTCTGTCGCCAGCTGCCAAGGACGAGGTCCGAAGACTGTTCACCGACCGGATGTCAGCCATCACCGCTCGAGGGTCGCCCTCGTCCTGACCAGCCTCGACGGCCAGCCCCCACAGGGAGTCCCCCGGCTGAACGATCACCTCGACCCAGCCGACCGGCGGTGCACTCGGAGCGGCAGTCGCACGAAGGGCTCCGACGATCGCGGTGGCAGAAACGACCGCCAGCAAAACGATGGCGAGCAAAGCCCTTCCCCGTCGAGTCAGTCGCAGTCCTGTGCGTTGGGGCACAACGGAAATGAGGGCTGTTGGTTGATGCCGATGACCGCAGGACACGAGCCGCGCAGGCACCTCGGTTCGCGGAGTCCTCACCCTCATCGACGCATGGTGATGAGACGCGGGGTGCAAGGTGGCGATGCTCATGGTGCTCTCCTGTCCTCCGAACCCATCCGCAATGAGCGGTGGATTCGAATGTGCGTTCGATCGTACATCTGTCCTATTTCTAGCACCAACCGAGCGACACGTCCAGGATATTTCGAACAGGTGTTTGGAAATGTCGCGTCCGGTGGCTAACGTGGTGGTCACGGATCGACAGTGTGCGCGAGGGGTCTGACAGTGCCCGCCCGGTCACGTCACGCCTTGAGCGCGTCGCATCCGTGATCGCCTCGGCGGAGCCTCCCCGGGTCGAGCAGATTGCTGTCGAATACCTCAACACCGTCGCAACGAGAGGACGTGTCCCATGGCACCGCGCTCCACCAAGTCACCTCGCTCCACGAACGCCAAGGGCTCCCGTGATTCAGCACCCGATGTGGCGGCCACCGAGGAGGAGTCAGCCGGTCTCACCGCTCGACAGCAGGCGGTCCTCGCCGTCATCAAGCGGTCGATCGCCGAGCGCGGCTATCCGCCAAGCGTCCGCGAGATCGGAGATGAGGTCGGCCTCACCTCGCCGTCCTCCGTGGCTCACCAACTCCGGGCCCTGGAGAGCAAGGGCGTGCTCCGCCGCGACGAGCATCGACCTCGGGCCCTGGTCATCGCCGATACCGGGTCGACCACGACCGAGTCCGGCGTGGACCTACGGCCAAGCGCCGCCTACGTCCCCGTGCTCGGCCAAATCGCCGCAGGTGTGCCGGTGCTTGCCGAGGAGGCTGTCGAATCGGTGTTCCCGCTCCCCCGCGAGATCGTGGGCGATGGTGACCTGTTCCTGCTCCGCGTCGTCGGTGAGTCGATGATCGACGCGGCGATCTGCGATGGTGACTGGGTAGTGGTTCGTCAGCAGAACACCGCCGACGACGGTGACATCGTGGCCGCCATGATCGAGGGAGAGGCGACCGTCAAAGTACTCAGCCGCCGGGACGGCCACATCTGGCTGCTCCCCCGCAATCCCGCCTTCGCACCGATCGATGGGGACGAGGCTGCGATCCTCGGCCGCGTCGTCACTGTCCTTCGTCGGGTGTGACGTCGACACCCGCTGAACCCTCCGCCAGTCGACGCAGCGACTGACGGGCCTGCTCTCCATCGGTGGTGAACCACAGCGGGGGCAACGCTCGGCGCAGCCTGTTCCCGTAACCCTTGGTGACAAGCCTGGGGTCGCACACCGCGACGACGCCTCGGTCCTCTGGGCCACGAATCAACCGGCCCACTCCCTGGGCCAGCAGCATTCCCGCCCGGGGCAGGGCCACCTCCGCGAACCCGCTTCCCCCGGATTCCTCCACCCGTTCCGACCGCGCGGCGAGAACGGGGTCGTCGGGTCGAGAGAACGGAATCCGGTCGATGACCACCAGACGACAGGCATCCCCTGGGACATCCACCCCCTGCCAGAGGCTCACAGTCCCGATGAGGGTCGAGGTCGCGTCCTCACGGAATCGCTCAATCAGCGGTGCCACCATGTCGCCACGTTGCTGCACGAGGAGGGTGATCGTCTCTGGCAGTCGCACCCGGAAGTAGTCGGCGGCCCGCTCGACGGCTCGCCAGGAGGAGAACAAGGCAAGGGTTCGCCCACCTGCCGCCTCGATGAGTTCCGCCATCTCGTCGAGGACGAGGTCGTCGATCGTTCCTCGTCCGGGTTCGGGCAGATGCGCGGCGACGTAGAGGATTCCCTGCTTGGCATGATCGAAACTCGACCCGACATCCATGCCCTGCCAGGGCCACTCATCGATCCCGATCTCCCGCGCCAGTGCGGTGAACGGCGCCTCACCGAGGGTGGCGCTGGTCACCACCAGAGCCTGTTGAGCGGTACGCGTCGACATCATCGCCGCAATCGACAGGGGCGCGATCCGCAACGTTGCCGGCCGATCGGTCATCCACACCACATGGTCACTCGAGCGACTCAGGGCGCGGTCGGCCACCATGATGGCTTCATCCAGTTGGGCCCGAATCCGTTGGCGCGCAGCAAGTTCCCCATCGCTTTCCGACGTGGGAGGCAGTGCCGACAATGCAGTCCGAGCCGCTGACCGCACGGTGGTGAGCGCGTCGGTGAGCGAGGCCGTCAACTCGCGGAGTCGGACGGACTCCGAACCGCTACGCCCCTCGCTCACCTGCCCCTCGGGGCCGGAGAGAACAGCGTCGGCAGCCGAGCGAAAGGCCGACGCGGCTTCCTCCAGCGCCGCAGCCTGCTTGTCTGCGAGTCGTCGCACCGGTGCGGCCAGTGCATCGACCTGTGCGGTCGACAGGGACACGGTGGCTGCTGAGGTGGCCCGCTCGATCCACTCGTGGCCCTCGTCGATGATGACCGCATCATGCTCTGGCAGGACGGGAATGCCCTCGATGATCTCGAGGGCCAGCATCGCG
>JBDQGZ010000156.1:0-4111 GCA_040265115.1 Candidatus Nanopelagicales bacterium | reverse complement strand
GTCGCCGAGGCTGGCATGCCGATCGTCGCCTACAACAATCCCTTCGACACCAAGGTCGATCTCACCCCCGATGTCCTGGCCCGTTTGTACGGCGAGGGCTACATCAAGGCGGTGAAGGAGTTCAGCGGCGATGTGCGCCGGGCCTATGAGATCGCCGAGCTGGCCCCCGGCCTCGACCTGCTCATCGGAGCGGACGACGTCGTGCTCGAACTCGCCCTCGCCGGTGCGGTCGGCTGGATCGCCGGCTACCCCAACGCACTGCCCGAGGCCAGCCGAGCGCTCTACGACGCCGCACTAGCCGGCGACGTCGCGACCGCTGTGCCGATCTATCGCGACCTGCATCCGTTGCTGCGCTGGGACTCCAAGACCGAGTTCGTCCAGGCGATCAAGCTCAGCATGGACATCGCCGGTCGCTATGGCGGTCCGTGTCGTCCGCCGCGTCTGCCGCTGACCCCCGAGGTCGAGGCGACCGTCCGCAAGGCAACCGAAGCGGCGCTCGCCAAGGGATACCGTTAAGCCATGCGTGCCAAGCGGGTCTTCCATGCCGTCGACTCGCACACCGAGGGCATGCCCACGCGAGTCATCGTCGGTGGCGTCGGGGAGATTCCCGGCGCCACCATGATGGACAAGCGCCTTCACTTCATGGAGAACCTCGATCACATCCGCCAGTTGCTGATGTTCGAACCGCGGGGGCACTCGGCGATGAGCGGCGCGATCTTGCAGCCGGCGACCCGGGACGATGCCGACTGGGGCGTGGTCTACATCGAGGTCAGCGGCTGCCTGCCGATGTGCGGTCACGGGACCATCGGGGTCTGCACCGTGCTGGTTGAGACCGGCATGGTGGAGGTCACCGAGCCCCTCACGACGATCCACCTGGACACTCCGGCGGGTCTGGTTGTCGCCGATGTCGCGGTCGAGAACGGTGCTGCCAAGTCGGTGACGATCCGCAACGTCGCGTCCTTCGCGCATGGCCTCGACCTCACCGTCGATGTCCCCGGGATCGGTTCGGTTCCGTATGACATGGCCTTCGGCGGGAACTTCTACGCAATCGTCGATTCAGCCGCTCTCGGTGTCGAGTTCGATCGAGCGAATGGCGATGAGATCCTGCGCCGCTCCCTGGAGATGATGGAGGCGATCAACGCCACGGCCGAGCCGGTGCATCCCACCGAACCAGCGATTCGCGGATGCCACCACGTGCAGGTCATCGCACCAGGATCGGATGCCCGTCGCTCGCGGCATGCGATGGCGATCTATCCCGGCTGGTTCGATCGGTCTCCCTGTGGCACGGGGACATCGGCACGCATGGCCCAACTGCATGCGCGAGGTGAATTGCCACTGGACACCGACTTCGTGAACGAATCGTTCATTGGAACGACCTTCACCGGTCGCTTGGTGGACCGAGCCCAAGTCGGGGACGTCGAAGCAGTCGTTCCGACGATCACCGGGCGCGCCTGGGTCACCGGCACCGCCCAGTACTTCCTCGATCCCACCGATCCCTTCCCTGCGGGGTTCTTGCTGTGACGGTCCGACTGCCCGAGGTCAGCGGGCGGGTGTCGCTGCGTGAGCAGGTTGCCGCGGCGCTGCGCACAGCCCTCATCTCCGGTCAGTTGCAGCCGGGGATCACCTACTCCATTCCCACGCTCGCCGAACAATTCGGGGTCTCGGCGACACCGGTGCGCGAGGCGATGCTCGACTTCGTTCAGCAGGGCATCGTCGCGGCTGTTCCGAACAAGGGCTTCCGGGTCGTGGAACATACCGACGCAGACCTCGATGCGCTGACCGAAGTCCGACGCATGCTCGAGATCCCCGCGATCGAGCGTGCCTGCGATGCCTTGACGGCCGAGCAGATCGCTGAACTTCGACTCATCGCGGAACAGGTGCGTAATGCCGCCGCGGAGGGCGATCTCGTGGGATATCTCGAAGGCGATCGGGAGTTCCACCTGCGACTTCTCGCTGCCGCCGGCAATCCTCGTCTCGTCTCGATCGTGGACGACCTGCGAACGCAGAGCCGGTTATATGCCCTGAGCGATCTCGCCGCCGATGGCACCCTGGTGGCTTCCGCTGATGAGCACCTCGCGCTGCTGGATGCCCTGGCCGCGGGTGACTCAACTGTGGCCGCATCGTTGATGGGTCACCACCTCGACCACGTCCGGGGCAGTTGGGCGCGAGCCAACGGATGATGATGAAGAGATCCCGAGATGCCGTCGTCATCGGTGCTGGCGTGGTCGGTGCGGCCTGCGTGCACTATCTCGTGCGCGCAGGATTCGACGTGACCGTCATCGATCGGGGGAGCGTCGGCGCGGGAACGACCGGGGCAGGCGAGGGCAACATCCTCGTGTCGGACAAGATCCCAGGACCGGAGTTGGATCTCGCCCTACTCAGTCGGCAACTGTGGTTCGACCTGATCGATGAGCTCGGTCAATCTGCCGAACTCGACCCCAAGGGCGGCATCGTGATCGCGCATGATGACGAGACACTGACGCATCTTCGGAAGTTCGCCGCCGAACAGCGTGATGCTGGTGTCATCGCTCACGACGTCGATCCGCTGCAGTTGCGCGACCTCGAACCGCATGTCGCGGCGGATATCCCCGGGGGTATTCACTATCCGCAGGACATGCAGACCCAGCCGATGCTTGCCGCGGCGCATCTGATCTCGAATGCTCAGCGGAGCGGGCGACTCGAGGTGCTCACCGAGACTGAGGTGCTGGGGATCACGCGAGATGAGTCCGGCGTGGTCACCGGAGTGAACACCACGGCGGGTTCGATCGCCACCCCGATCGTCGTAAACGCCGCCGGGACATGGGGCGGCCAGATCGCGGCGCTGGCCGGTGTCGACCTGCCAATCTGGCCGCGACGCGGATTCATCCTGGTGACCGAGCCCCTGCCGGCTACGGTGCACCACAAGGTCTATGCCGCTGACTATGTCGCGAACGTCGCCTCTGACGACAGTGGACTGGAGACCTCCGCGGTGATCGAGGGAACACGCGGCGGCACCGTGCTCATTGGTGCGAGCAGGGACCGCGTCGGATTCGACTCCACACTGGATCACGAGGTGCTCGCACGTCTGGCGCAGCAGGCCATCGCAGTGTTCCCCGTGCTCGGTGACGTCTCTCTGCTACGCAGCTATGGCGGCTTCCGTCCCTACACCCCGGATCACCTTCCTGTCATCGGCCCCGACCCCAGGGCTCCCGGTCTCGTGCACGCCTGCGGCCATGAGGGCGCAGGCGTCGGGCTCTCGGCTGCGACGGGGCACCTCATCGCGCAGGTGCTCACCAACACGACTCCCGACCTGCCTCTCGAGGTGTTCTCACCGGAGAGATTCGAGGCTGTCCATGCCTGAGATCACCGTTGATGGCGAGCGTCGCCAGGTCGATGAGGGCATGACCATCGCGGCTGCCCTGATCAGCGGCGGCGAACGCTCCTGGCGTGACACGAGGAATGGTGATCGACCGCGTGGGATGTTCTGCGGGATCGGAGTCTGCTTCGACTGCCTGGTGATGCTGAACGGCACGCCGAATGTGCGGGCCTGCATCACGCTGGTCGAAGACGGGGACGTCGTCACGCGCCAGTCGGGAACAGGGTGGACCGCGCGCCTCGAGGGGGTGCGCGATGAGTGATGTGAGCGATGCCCTCGTCGTCGGCGCTGGAGCGGCCGGGTTGTCGGCGGCCTACGCCGCGGCGCTGGCCGGATGCAGTGTCACCGTCGTCGATCCGAACCCGCGCACGGGCGGGCAGTATCACCGGGATCGACCGCAGGCACCCGACTTCCGTCCGGCCGGATGCACCGAGGAGCAGGTCTGGGATCGCATCCAGGTGCTGAACCGTCAGACCGTCTACTCCGTGGAAGGGGAGCAAGACCACTTCACCGCACGCATTCGTGGAGATGACAGGCATCGCGCGGAGTCAGGCGTCCTGCAGGCACGCCGAGTCGTGATCGCGACGGGGGCGTATGACCGACCGCTTCCCGTCCCCGGCTGGGATCTGCCCGGGGTGATGTCCGGCGGAGGCGCCCAAGCGTTGATCAAGGGCAGCGGCGTGCTTCCCGGGACCCGCATCGTCGTTGCGGGCACCGGTCCGTTCCTGCTGGCCGTCGCCGATGCCGTACTCCGCG
>JBDQGZ010000155.1:0-4152 GCA_040265115.1 Candidatus Nanopelagicales bacterium | reverse complement strand
TCCCCCCCGCCCGCGCCCGGCGGGGCCCCCGGCCCCGACGTGGCTGCCCCCCCCCCCCCCTCCACCCGGCCGCGCCCCCCCACGCCCCCGCACCCCCACGAGCTCCAGCCCCACCCCCCCGCTACCGCCTTTAGAGGGCGGCGTGCTAGGCCGCTACACAACGGGGCCGTGCGTGAGGCGCGCACCGAGGTGCACGGCTCGCTGGGGTACCAGGACTCGAACCTAGACTAACTGGGCCAGAACCAGTCGGGCTGCCAATTACCCCATACCCCATGGGTGTCGACCAACGAGGCAGATCAGGCGAGGCGGTTCACGCGTCACGACCGGCGCTGGGCAACGACCGACGAGTATAGCCAGGTCCGGGCGTGCCCTGTGTTCCCGGCCTCCCCCAGCCGATCGATGCTGAGCCGATCGGCCTGCGGGCTCTACCCCATCGCGGACGCGAGGCGCCCCAGGCTGCGATCTCGGCCGAGGATCTCCATCGACTCGAACAGCGGAGGTGATACTCGCCGACCGCTGATCGCCACGCGCACCGGCCCGAACGCATGCTTGGGTTTACGTCCCAGCCCCTCCACGAGGCTCTCCCGTAGAACTGCCTGGATATCCTCCGCGCGCCATTCCGCTAGTTGCGCGAGGGCTGCCTCGGCGGCGCGCAGCACCTCCTGGGCATCCGCATCGGTCAGCGCCGCGGCCTGGTCTTCCTCGATCACGAAATCCTCTTCCGCGACGAGTAGGAAGCCGAGCATTCCGACCGACTGCGACAGCGTCTCCAAGCGTTCGGCGATGAGAGGCACCGCTTCATCGAGGATTCTGCGTTGCTCCGGACTCGGCGGGGAGGCGATCACACCCGCCTGGACGAGGAAAGGCTGAATTCGATCCACCAGGTCGGGAATGGGCAGCGCGCGAATCCAGTCGCCGTTGATCGCCGTGCACTTCTTGAGATCGAATCTGGCGGGACTGGGATTCACTCGCCCGATGTCGAATAGGCGCGCCATCTCAGCGAGGTCGAAGAACTCCCGATCGTCCCCCGGTGACCAGCCCAGCAGCGCCAGGTAGTTGAGCAGCGCCTCGGGAAGGTATCCCTGCTCTCGGTACATCAGCAGCGAGGACTCCGGGTCTCTCTTGGACAGCTTCTTGTTTCCCTCGCCCATGACATAGGGCAGGTGGCCGAAGAGGGGTGTTGCTCCAGAGCCGACTCCGATGTCGGCAAGGGCTTGATACATGGCGAGCTGACGGGGCGTGGAGGACAGCAGGTCCTCGCCTCGCAGGACATGCGTGATGCCCATCAGTGCATCATCGACGGGGTTGACCAAGGTGTAGAGCGGATCGCCGCTGGCGCGACGGATGACGTAGTCGGGGACATGCTCACGTCCGAAAGCCATCGGACCACGAACAAGATCGTCCCATTCCCAGTCCTGATCAGGCATGGCGAAGCGCAGCACCGATGCGCGCCCCTCGGCACGCCGCGCCCCACGCTCATCAGCGGTCAAGGTTCGACAGGTTCGGTCATATCCGGGCGCCTTTCCCGCCGCTCGGGCACGCTCGCGCTGCCCCTCCAACTCCTCAGCTGTGCAGAAGCATTCGTAGGCATGGCCCGCAGCAAGGAGCCGCTCGGCGACATCGGCATAGATGCCCATTCGTTCGGACTGACGGTAGGGACCGAAAGGCCCCCCCACCTCCGGGCCCTCATCCCAGTCGAGCCCCAGCCACCGCATCGACTCCAGCAGGGCGGAGTAGGAATCCTCAGAGTCTCGAGAGGCATCGGTGTCCTCGATGCGGAAGACGAACGTCCCTGCGACATGACGGGCGAACGCCCAGTTGAACAGCGCGGTTCGCACCATCCCGACGTGCGGGTTGCCGGTGGGCGACGGACAGAATCGGACCCGAATATCACCGGGAGTATTCATGGCGTCGGCGTTCACCGCACTCCCTCCTCTGCGACGACCGGATTGCTGAGCACTCCGATCCCCTCGATCTCGATGTCGACCACATCGCCCGTGACGATCGGAGACACCCCCGCCGGGGTTCCGGTCAAGATGACATCCCCGGGCAGCAAGGTCATCACCTGCGAGATCCAGGACACCAACTCGGGCACCCCACGCACGAGTTGAGAGGTCCGCGAGGATTGCCGAATATCACCGCTGACACTTCCCATGATCGCGAGATCACCGGGATCCAGATCCGTTGCGATCCAGGGTCCGAGCGGGCAGAACGTGTCGAACCCCTTCGCTCGGCCCCACTGGCCGTCACTAGCCTGGTGATCACGAGCTGAGACGTCGTTGGCGCAGGTGTACCCGAGGATCACCTCGTGGACACGCTCGATGGGCACATGGCGGCACATTCGACCGATGACCACGGCCAGCTCCGCTTCGAGATCAACGTGTGTCGATGAGGACGGCAGGACTATCGGAGTTCCCGGACCGACGACGGATGTACTCGGCTTCAAGAAGATCATTGGCTCAGCCGGGACCTCGCTGCCCATCTCGGCCGCGTGCTCCGCGTAGTTCTTACCGACCGCAATGATCTTGCTTGGAAGAATCGGGGCGAGGAGCCGGACCGACTCCAGCGGATATGACTCCCCAGTCAAGGACACCTGACCGAAAGGGTGGGTGTCGATGATGTCGACACGATCCCCTTCGAGCGCCGCGAAGGACACCTCGTCATGATGAGACACTCGGGCGATCAGCATGCCACCGAGCCTAGTCGTCGCGGCAGCTGTGCAATCAGGCGATCACCCCGCCCAGCCTGAACAAGGATCTGTGCTCACGGTCGGGACGTCCGCATCAGTGCGTAGGAGACCGCGTCTTCCAACGCTCGCCACGATGCCGCGATGACGTTCTCGTGTACACCGACGGTACTCCAGGTGTCCTCGCCGTCTGTTGTCCCGATGAGGACACGAGTGATGGCATCGGTACCACGCGAGTTATTGAGCAATCGCACCTTGTAATCAGCCAGGCTCACGCCGGTGAGTTCGGGGAACAGCCCGACGACCGCCTTGCGCAGCGCCCGATCCAGGGCGTTGACCGGGCCATTGCCCTCCGCGGTCACGATCACCCGTTCCCCTCCCGCGTGTAGCTTGACCGTAGCCTCGCTGATCACCCGTCCATCGACATCCTGCTCAACGATGGTGCGCCAGGACTCGACGGTGAAGTGGCGCGTCATGGGCTGCACTCCTTCGGCGAGCAGCAGCAACTCGAAGGATGCATCCGCCGCCTCGAAGGTCCATCCCTGCGCCTCAAGATCCTTAACCCTGTCGACAATTCGTGAGAGTGTTTCCGGCTCGGTGGACAGGTCATAGCCCAGTTCCCGGCCCTTCAACTCCACCGATGCCCGACCGGCCATCTCGGTAATGAGAACCCGCTGATCGTTGCCGACGATTGCCGGATCGATGTGGTTGTAGAGGTCAGCGGAGACCTTCAGCGCACTCGCATGGAGACCTGCTTTGTGGGCGAAGGCCGACACTCCGGCATAGGCCTGGTGCGTATCCGGAGCGATATTGGCGATCTCAGCGATCGCATGGGAGATGCGCATCGTGTCCCGCAGTCGCCCCTCCGGCAGTACCCGAAGATCGAGCTTGGTCTCCAGATTGGCCACAACCGCGAACAGATCGGCGTTCCCCGTTCGCTCGCCATAGCCATTGGCTGTGCACTGCACATGCGTGACGCCCGCCTCAACCGCACTGATGGTGTTGGCGACCGCACAGGCGGTGTCGTCCTGGCAGTGGATGCCCAGACGGAGGGACGTGCGCGAGGCCACATCGCTCACGACGCGCTGAATACCACCGGGAAGCATCCCTCCATTGGTATCGCAGAGCACACCGACCGAGGCACCGGCTTCGCGCGCTGCTTCGAGGAGAGCGACGCCGTAATCCGGATCATTGCGATAGCCGTCGAAGAAATGCTCCATGTCGACGAAGACGCGTCGCCCGTTCGCCACGAGATACGCCACGGTATCGGCGACCATCGCGATGTTCTCCTCCAGCGACGTGCGTAGCGCCTCATGGACATGGCGGACGTCGGATTTCGCCACGAGGGTGATCACTGGGGCGCCCGAGTCCAGCAGCGCCTGCACCTGCGGATCCGCCGCCACATCGACTCCGGCCCTCCGGGTCGCACCGAAGGCGACGAGCTGGGCCGTCTGCAGATCGAGTTC
>JBDQGZ010000154.1:0-4176 GCA_040265115.1 Candidatus Nanopelagicales bacterium | reverse complement strand
CTCCTGGTCGTCGTCGCGGTCCTGTTGGTGACATTGGCCTGGGACACCTGGCGCACCTGGTAGTGGCGGCGTTCGAAGTCTCGCTAGGCACCGCGGCCGGGGAAGGCCTCCGGTGGCGCACCCCAGGCAACGGAGCGCACCGCTGATTCCCGCGCGCTGCGCACGGCGTCGAGGCGCTGATCACCCGATGTGGCAGCCGCCAGATCGGCATAGGTGGCCGCAAGTCGAACTTCGACGGCCGCGAGCAGGGAGGCTGCCGCCGCAGCATCAGGGGGTGGATCGACGAGGAACCCTCCCGGTGCTGCGGGTTGATCGGCAGGAGGTAGCGACTCGCGCAGAGCGATGATTCGCAGCCGATGGGCAGCCAGAGCACCACGGGCGAGATCCGATTGCGCACCCGACAGTCTCGGAGCGGCCACGCCGTAGGCGTAGACGGCAGCCTCCTCGCCCTCGATGGTGGCGATGATTGCAGAAGCAGTTGTGGGGAAATCCGAATCCGTCATGACGCCACCCCCTCGCCTGAGGAGGCAGGGGTGGACAGCACCTCGGCGTGCGAGGCCTCGGAAGCAGCGATGAGGGCGAGCAGTCGTGCCAACTCGATCGAGGCTGCCATCGCGCACGCGGAGGTGCGCGCGTCGGCGGCCGATCTTTCCGCGGCGATGATCTCGGCCAGTGCGGCCGCGGGATCGTTGGGCGCCGTCGGAAGCGACGGGGGCGAAGGGGACGCGGCCGATTCCCCCAACACTGCCGACAGGTGGGCGCGGTGCTGTTCAGCGAGCGGCGCCAGGGACACGGAGAGATCCGGATGGGCCGCGATGGTCGCCTCGTAGCGGGCGATGAGGCTCACCTCTTCTTGTGCCACCTGGGTGCGTAGTGGGTCCTCGTCAGTCGTGGGCGACGAGGAGTCGGTCGGAGTCGGCCCGGGAGTCTGTGTGGGATCGGTGTCGGGGTCGGAGGAGCAAGCCACGGTGAGAGGGAGTGCGGCGACAGCGGTCAATCCCAGGAACGTCCGACGACGCACGCGGTTCACCGGACCTCCTCAGTCTCCGCTCGAGGAGCGCGAAATGCGCCACCTGGGGTGAGGCCACCCAGCATGCCACGGCCCGCCGGTACCCTCAGCGCTGAAAGGTCGTGTGTCGGGGCTGGGGCCGAGCGAGGGTGGGTAGGGCATCGGAGCCGGCAGTGCACCCAGTGGCGCACCGAGCGGCGCATCCAGAAGAAGGACAGTGGTGGACGCAGTAGGAGGCAGGAGAGGGAGGTGGTGGTGATGGCAGATCGGTCGTCGAGGAAGGCCACCTCCCCATCCCGAGAGGCTGCTCGCCAGGCGGTCGTGGACGCGCTGGAGCCTGTCCTTCGTGCAGACGGGGTGGACCTGGAGGATCTGCAGATCGCCTCGGCCGGTCGGCGTAGTCAGGTGCGGGTGATCGTCGATGCGGACTCCGGCATGGATCTTGATGGGATCGCCCGCATCAGCCAGGTGATCTCCTCGGCACTCGATGACCCAGGTGTGGCCGGGGCGGCGCTCGATGAGGCGACGTTGGCGGGGCCGTACACGCTTGAGGTGAGTTCGCCGGGGGTGGATCGTCCGTTGACACTGTCGCGGCACTGGCGACGCAACATCGATCGGCTGGTCATTATCCGAACGCACTCCGGCGATGATGTGCGTGGGCGCATCGTCGAGGTGGGGGACGGGCATGCCACTATCGAGGTCGAAGCCGCAGGAAAGGCTGCGAGGGCTCAGGGCGATCGGACGCAGATCCAGTTCGACGATGTGCAGCGAGCAACGATCGAGGTCGAGTTCCGACGCCCCGGAAGAACCGGCGAGAACGATGCCGACAAAGACGATGCCGACAAAGACGATGCCGACACAATCGATGCCGCCAATAACGATGAAGGGAGGTAGGGCCACATCATGGATATCGACGTCAGTGCGTTGAAGGCGCTGGTGCGCGAGAAGGACCTGTCCTGGGATCTGGTGCTGTCCTCCATTGAGCAGGCTCTGCTCTCGGCCTATCAGCGAACCGAGGGTGCCGCCGAGCAAGCCCGGGTCGAGGTCGACCGGGCGACCGGGCACGTCACCGTCTGGGCTCGCCAACCGATCGACGAGGTGAGTGTCGAGGAGGGCGGCGGCCGTGAGTGGGGCCCGGAATTCGACGACACCCCAGATGGGTTCGGGCGGATCGCCGCGACGACAGCTCGGCAGGTCTTCCTGCAGCGCCTGCGAGAGGCCGAGGAGGATCGCACCTTCGGTGAGTTCAGCGGAACTGAGGGTGATGTTGTCTCGGGTGTGATCCAGCAGGGGCCTGATCCGCGAGTGGTGCGGGTGAACCTCGGCAAGGTGGAGGCGATCTTGCCGCCGTCTGAGCAGGTTCCCGGGGAGTCATATCCGCACGGAGATCGAATCAAGTGCGTCGTGGTGGGAGTTCGCAAGGGCCCCCGCGGCCCCCAGGTCACCGTCTCTCGATCCCATCCCGCCCTGGTCCGCGGACTGTTCGCCCTCGAGGTGCCCGAGATTGCCGATGGCAGCGTCGAGATCTCCGCCCTGGCTCGAGAGGCGGGGCACCGAAGCAAGATCGCGGTGAGACCCACAGTTCCCGGGGTGAACGCCAAGGGTGCCTGCATCGGCCCAATGGGACAGCGCGTCCGCCAGGTCATGAGCGAACTCGGAGGCGAAAAGATCGACATTGTCGACTTCTCCGAGGACCCCGCGGCCTTCGTCGCCCACGCCCTGTCGCCGGCCCGGGTGTCCTCGGTCGAGGTGGTGGATGCTGCTGCTCGTGCTGCTCGAGTCATCGTGCCGGATTACCAGCTGTCCCTGGCGATCGGCCGCGAGGGCCAGAACGCTCGACTGGCCGCCCGGTTAACCGGATGGCGCATCGATATCCGCCCTGACGTCGAGGTCGGCTCCCCGGTAATGGAGGCGGAGCCGGCGTCGGATGCCGAGGCGTGAACGCGTTGACATCGAGGGAACCGAACGTTGCCCGGGTGGAGCATGAGCCCATCCGGACCTGCCTGGGTTGCCGCGAGCGGGCCCCTCGGCGAAGCCTGACTCGAGTCGTCGCGTCCGGCGCATCGGTTGAACCCGATCTGCGCGCGGATCGGCCTGGTCGAGGAGCCTGGCTGCATCCGGAGTGCATGGCCGCCGCAGAGCGCCGGCGAGCCTTCGGGCGAGCCTTGCGGATCGAGGGTCCAGTGGACCTCTCGCCCCTCGGGGATTGGCTGATCGACCCCGGCTCCTGATCGAACGTCAAGAGCGAGGCTGTAGTGTCGTGCCTTGACCGAAGCACCACCATCGCTTGCGCAGGCCCGTTACGAGGCCTGCCCATGAGGATCGGGGCGTACCGAGGATGAGCCACCCATGAGTGCCACGCCATGAGCAGGTTCCCAGGCAAATAGCGGTCCGGATCCCCCCGGGCCGTGAGACAGGAGAGAAGTGTCGAAGGTCCGGGTCTACGAGCTCGCGAAGGAGCTCGGAGTCGAAAGCAAGGTTGTCCTCGCCAAACTGCAAGAACTCGGCGAGTTCGTACGGTCGGCGTCGTCGACTGTAGAGGCCCCCGTCGCTCGGCGACTGAAGGAGGCCATGCCGGCACCCGCAGAAGGTGCAGCCAAGAAGCCAGCGAAGAAGGCCGCAAAGAAGGCAGCCCCGATGCCGAAGGCGGACGAGGGCAGCGCCGAGCCGGTGACCGAGGATGCCCCTCAGGCGCCAACACCACCGGTTGAGTCGACGGCGATGCCCGCTGCCGCCGAGCCGGCTGCCCCCGTCACGCCAGCGGAGCCCGAGGCACCAGCTGCAACGGCGCAGCCGCGCGAAGGCGACGAAGGCGCCACCCCGGCCGCCCCGCCCACTCCGCGCCCGAGCGGACCGCGACCGGGAAACAATCCCTTCACCGGCAACGTCAGCAGACCAGCGGCTCCCCGGCCAGGAAACAACCCCTACGGCACAAGTTCGGGGAGGGGGCGTGCACCAGCGACGCCGGGAAGCATGCCGCGCGGCGGCGTCCCCGGTGCGCCGCGACCGAATCCCAGCAGCATGCCTGCTGCACGAGGTCCGCGTCCGGGTGGTTCCCGCCCCGGTGCTCCTCGTCCGGGAGGCCAGGGACGCCCGATGGGACGGCCCGGTGGTCCAGGTGGTCCAGGAGGCGGTCCCGGCGGCGGACCTGGCGGGCCCGGAGGCGG
>JBDQGZ010000153.1:0-4193 GCA_040265115.1 Candidatus Nanopelagicales bacterium | reverse complement strand
TCGGAGGACGGGGCAGCGGGTTGCTCGCCGCCACCGGCGATGACCGCCTCGAGGTTGGCGGAGAACTGGTCGATGATGCGACCGGCGACATCCTGCATCACACCGCGACCGAACTGCGCCGGCTTGCCGGTCACGGTGAGGTCGGTCGTGACGTCGACGCGGGTGCGGTCGGGTCCTTCCTCGGTCAACTTGGTGGTGACCACAGCCTTGGCGGTGCCGGAGCCGCGGGTCTCCTTGCCCGTTCCCTCGATCACGGCGGTATGAGTCGTGTCGTCGCGCTCGAGGAACTTCGCCGCGCCCCCGTAGGTCATGCTGACCGGGCCGAGTTTCACCTTGACCTTGCCGGTGAAGTTCTCGCCGTCATTGCTCTCCAGCGTGGCACCGGGCATGCACGGCGCGATCTTCTCGACGTCGAGAAGCGTCTTCCAGGCCGTCTCGACATCGGCGGGGACGACGAACGAGTTCTGCAGATCCATACGAGTGGCTCCCGAGGTTGTGGTGGCGATAGGCAATCCACGACACTAGACCTATGCAGGAGGACACGCCAGTCGTTGACGGTTCATCATTTGAGGCGCTGGTCGAGGTCCATCTGTTCGCCGCCGCTCGATCGGCAGCGGGTCGGGACAGCCTTGAGGTTCCCCCCGGGGTGCTGGCCGATGTGCTCGCCGCCTGCGAGCGCCAAGTCCCCGCGCTGCGGGATGTCCTGCCGCGGTGCTCCTACCTCGTGAACGGGATTTCGGTGGCCGATGAGGCCGCACGACTCTTGGGCGGGGACCGACTGGATGTGCTGCCGCCGTTCGCTGGTGGCTAGCCGCCGATCGCGCTCATCGGCCGCGGTGGCTGGATGAAGCTCGGATCGTCGATTCCGTGACCGGGCAACTTTCCGGCGACGGATACATGTAGTCGTCGACGAACCTCGGCCTCGACCGCCTCTTCAGTGAGGGATTCATCGCGGAGCACGGCCCGAAGATCGAGTTCATCGCGGGCGAACAGGCAGTTGCGTAGTTGGCCGTCCGCGGTGAGACGCATCCGGTCGCAATTCCCGCAGAAGGGCCGGGTCACGCTGGCGATGATGCCGACCGTCTCCGGTCCGCCGTCGATGAAGAACTCCTCTGCCGGCGCCGAGCCGCGGACGGGCACGGGCGTCAGGTCGAAGACCGCGGACAGGTCATCGAGAATCTGCTCGGCGGTGACCATCGAGGCGCGGTTCCAGATCCCGCCTGCGTCGAGGGGCATCTGCTCGATGAAGCGAAGTCGCCAGCCCTCCTCGAGCGCGCGACGCAGCATGGGGACGGCTTCGTCGTCGTTGACTCCGGGCATGAGAACGGTGTTGACCTTGATCGGCGCCAATCCGACAGCCTTCGCGGCAGCGAGGCCGGCGATCACATCGTCGAAGCGATCGCGGTGGGTCATCGCCTTGAAGCGCTCGCGGTCGAGGGTGTCCAGGCTGACGTTCACCCGCTCGAGTCCGGCGTCACGCAATGAACCTGCCTGCGCGGCGAGTCGGAGGGCATTCGTCGTAATCGACACTCTGGGGGGCTTGGGTAGTGAGGTAATGCGGCGGACGACATCGACAGCATCAGGGCGCAGCAGCGGTTCACCACCGGTGAGGCGCACCTCATCGATGCCCTCCTCGATCGCGATGCGCAGCACGGTCATCAATTCATCGGTGGTGAGGAGTTCGGCGGAAGGGATCCACTCGGCGAAGTCGGCAGGCATGCAGTAGGTGCACCGAAGCGAGCAGCGGTCGGTGAGTGACACGCGCATGTCTCGATGGGCGCGGCCGTGCGTGTCGACGAGTCGACTCTCCAGAATTGGCTCGCTCATGCGCAGTTCACCCATTCCTCGGTTCCGTCGGAGAACACCTGATGCTTCCAGACTGGCAGTTTCTCCTTGGTCGTGTCGACCAGATCGGCGCAGGCGGCGAAGGCGGCGCCACGGTGGGCTGCGCTCACGGCGGCGACGAGGGCCGAGTCGCCGATCGATAGCGGACCGATGCGGTGCATGACGGCGAGGGAGATGATGTCGTGGCGGGCAGCAACCTCGCGTGCCACGTCAGCGAGGACGTCACCGGCGCTGGGATGGCCCTCGTAGTCGAGGCGGGCCACGCTTCGGCCGTGATCATGGTCCCTGACGTCTCCGGAGAAGGTCACGAGGGCACCAGCAGCGGAGGAGGAGACGAGATTCGACGCCTCAGCAACGCTGATGGGGTCGTCGGTGACCCGGCTGTGCGTCGACACAGTATGCGGGTGTCTCGCCGTTTCGGTAGGCATCGGTTCATTATGGGGGACCCGGGTGCGGTGAGCCAGCGATGATGGCAGGCTCACGTCATGCGCGAAATCCTCGCCGACCTCATCGCCGCTGCTGAGCGGGGTGAGCCGGTCGCCATGGCGACGGTGGTGCGTACCTGGCGCTCGGCCCCCCGGCCAGCTGGCGCGTCAATGCTGGTCACGGCGGGGGGAGAGGCAGTCGGTTCGGTGAGCGGGGGCTGCGTCGAGGGGGCGCTGTACGACGTCGGACACGAGGTGCTCGAGATGGGACAGCCCGTCTTCGAGACCTACGGGGTGAGCGATGACGATGCGTTCTCGGTCGGTTTGACCTGCGGAGGCATCCTTGAGGTCTTCATCGAGCGGGTGGATACCCGAACGTGGCCGGAACTTCCCGGTATTGCCGCGAGTGTCGCCGCCGATGAGCCCGTGGCAGTCGCCACCATCGTTCGTTCGGTCGACACCGCGCAGATCGGCCGACACCTCGTCGTGCGCCCAGCGGCCGAGCACGGCAGTGCGGTCGACGGCACCCTGGGCTCCCAACGATTCGACGACACGGTGGCGGCTGATGCCCTCGGTCTGCTGGAGTCAGGGACCACCGGCTTCCTGCATTACGGACCCGAGGGAGAGAGGCTCGGCGAGGGAGTCGACGTGTTCGTGAACTCGATGGCCCCCGCCCCGCGGATGTACATCTTCGGTGCGATCGACTTCTCGGCTGCTCTCTGCCGGGTGGGAAAGGTGCTGGGCTTTCGGGTGACGGTGTGCGATGCCCGTGAGATTTTTGCCACGACGCGCCGCTTCCCGGAGGCGGACGAGGTCGTCGTCGACTGGCCCCATCGATGGTTGGCGAGCCAACGGGTCGATCCGCGGACGGTGATCTGCGTGCTCACGCACGATCCGAAATTCGACGTGCCCGCGCTGCAGATCGCCCTGAGTACGAATGCCGGCTACATCGGAGCGATGGGATCCCGGCGGACGCATGAAGACCGGCTGCGTCGCCTGAAAGAGGTCGGGGTCACCGATGACGAGATCGCCCGGCTGCACTCGCCGATCGGGCTTGATCTTGGTGCCCGGACGCCGGAGGAGACGGCGATCTCGATCGCGGCGGAGATCGTCCAACAGCGCTGGGGTGGGAGTGGCTCGCATCTGAAGGCCACCGAGGGGCCGATCCAACCCGGTGCGCCCCGCTGATCCGATGACGGCGGGCCTCATCCTCGCGGCCGGCGAGGGCCGTCGGTTCGGGGGACCGAAGGCGCCCCATGTGTTCGAGGGTGAACGGCTCGTCGATCGTGCGGTGCGCATTCTGGGCGAGGCTGGCTGCGATCCGATCGTGGTGGTGCTGGGTGCCTGGATCGGCGATGTGCCTGGCGCCCGCGTGGTGGTCAATGAGGAGTGGCCCGAGGGGATGGGTTCGTCCCTGCGGGTGGGACTGTCGGCCGTCGCAGCGACCCCCGGGATCGACAGGGTGCTCATCACCCTCGTCGATCTGCCCGGGCTGACCGATGAGGCGATCGGGCGGGTGATCGCCAGTGATGCCCGGATAGCGCAGGCTGCGTTCGGCGGCGAGCGCGGACATCCGGTGATGATCGGTCGGGAGCATTGGGAGCCTGTGTCCGAGGTGGCGAGCGGTGATCGGGGTGCTCGGGACTTCCTACGTGCTCATGCCGAGGACGTGGCGCTGATCGAGGTCGGCGATCTCGCGACCGGCGAGGACCTCGACGAACGTCCCTAAAGTCCGAGGGTTCGGGCGATCACGAGCAACTGCACTTCGCTCGCGCCCTCGACGACTCGCAGCATCCGCAGATGACGGAGGATCCGCTCGACCGGGCCCTCATTCATCAAGCCCATGCCGCCGAATGCCTGCAGCGCGCGGTCCGCAACCTCATAGGCCCACTCGGTGGTGGCGTACTTCGTGATCGAGGCGTC
>JBDQGZ010000152.1:0-4270 GCA_040265115.1 Candidatus Nanopelagicales bacterium | reverse complement strand
GTGCTGAGCTGGCTGGGTGCCCAGCCAGGGGTCGATGCCGACCGGCTGGCGCTCGTAGGCCACTCGATGGGCGCCGGAGCGGTCACTCGTTATTCCATCGATAACCCGGATGCCGTCCAGGCCACCGTCGCCATCAGCCTGCCGTCCTCCATCGAGCCGGTCGGGATCCCGCGAGCACTCCTATTGCTCTATGGATCCGCGGAACCTGCCGGCTTCGCCACGGCCGCACAGGAACAGTTCGACGCGCTGAGGGCTGCCGATCCAGCGGCCGATGTCGTCGTGGAGGTCATCCCCGGGGTCGAGCACATCTCCGTCGTGTGGTCGCCGTCGACGGCGGAGGCAACACTCGGGTGGATCGGCAGCGCCGTGGACGGCCCGACAACGCCGGTCGATCTCGATCCGGCGTGGTTGTGGCTGATCCTCCTGTTGCTCGCGGGATGCCTGATCGCTGTCCCGTTGGCGAGATGGCTGTTCGGTCCGGTCCGCTCAGAACCGGAGGCTCGAGTCGCCGGCTGGGTGGGGATAGTGCTCACCTTCGCTGCTGCGGTCGTCGCTAGTCTCGTGGCGTCGTTCCTCGGCGGGGCAGCGGAATCACTCATCCCGGTCGCGGTGGGGGGATACCTCGCCGTCTGGTTCGCAGTGGCTGCAGCGGTCATCGGGGTGGGCATGCTCGTCGTGCGGCGCTATCGCCGACGGAGCTTCGGGCCGCCGAACGCTCGGGCTATCGCAGCGAGCCTTGGGATGACTGCGTTTGCCGTGATGTTGCTGATCCTCAGTGCGCGAGTCACCTGGGCGACGGCAGCGTTTGTGGGTCCGCGGTGGTGGGTCTGGATCATCCTGAGCCTGGTCCTGCTGGGCTACTTCTACGCCGACGCCGTCCTCGTCTCGCGGGTTTCCCTCGGCGGACGCATCGGAGTCCTCGTTGCGAACCGTCTCGTCATCACCATCGTGCTCTTCGCCAGCGTGCTGTGGCTCGGCGCACCCAGCATTTTGACCCTGCTGCTGCCGATCATGGTGCTGCTCTTTCTTCTCCTGGGCTATCTGGCCCTCATCATCACCTGGCGGGTGCCGGGGCGATTCGGTCCCGCGCTGGTGCAGGCGGTCCCGCTCGCGGCCATCGTTGCCAGTGGGTTCCCTCTCATTGGATGATGGGCCGCTGTGCGTGGATTGACTAGATCGGAGTCGGCGCAGATCCCGGATCACTCCGTGAGTTGGGTGGAGTTGCTCCAAGACCTTGTCGTCGTGGCGATGGTCCTCGTCCTCTTCGAAGGTCTCGTCAAGGGCCTCGAGGACTCGTGGTGGATCTGGTACGCCGCGGCCCTGGTGGCTGTTTACCTGGTCTGGCTCGCCGAAGTCGTCGTTGTCAACGGTTTCCCCCGGTCGAATCTCTTGCGACAGACCATCTCGATGGTCTGGATGACCGGCATGGTCATCACAGCCACGGGAGTCCTGTGGGGGAACTGGTCCCCCGGATGGGCTCTGTGCGTAGGCGTTGCCATCGTGCTCACTGCGACCTCAGCGCAGTATTTCTTCAGTTCGATGCCCTCGAGAGGGAATTCCGACGTCCCGGTGCCTCGCATGAGATCCACAGCGGCCATGGTCCTTGTGGGAGCGGTGCTCGCCGCGATAGCCGCGGTAAGCCCCACAGGAGTCTCGGATGTGCTCCTGCTGATCTCCGTGGTCATCGGAGTGCTCGTCCCACCGCTCCTTCTTGCCGGAGTGCTGCTCGACTTCCATCGCCTGCGGGAGTCGCACCTGTCGGAGCGCTTCGGTCAACTCGTCTTGATCATGCTCGGCGAGTCGTTCCTTGAGATCGTCCTTGGGGTCCGTGAAGGCGGGGAGTTCCGGCCTTGGTTGACCGTCTACACCGCGATCGTCGTCTTCACACTGTGGCGCGCCTATTTCCTTCTCTTGCTCCCCGCGGGTCCTCCGCGACACCATCGCCGCTTCATCGCGTGGATCGTTGCTCATGCCGTCCTCGTCGTCGGGTTTGGATTCGCCGCGGCTTCGGCCGGACGGTGGGCGACTTCGTCTGATGCGGAATTCGAGTCGCTGGGCTGGACCAACATGGGCGTTGCTGGGATCAGTGTGGCGTCCGCTTATGTAGGCATAGCGGCGGTGGCGATGGCCGTGAACCGCCGACGGGTGGCTGGGATTTATCTACTCGGCGCCGCCGGGGTGACTGTCATCACCGCATTGCTCTCACGAGAGGGAATTCTTGGTCCGTGGGGGACGGTTCCTCTCGTGATTGTCCTCATCGGCGTGAATCTCATCGCGACGCGCTGGTGGTCTTCCCCCACCCAGCCCACCAATGTCGGACCTCAATCGTAGGGTCGCCCCATGACTTCAGCAGTAACCGCGATCATCGGTGTGCTCCTCGGCGTCGCCCTAGGGGCAGTTCTCGCCTGGTTCCTCGCTGGCCGCGTGTGGCAAGCCCGCCAAGGCGCCGACTTGGCTCGTGTGTCCGGCGAATCCGAAGCCGCGATTGCCGCGGTGCGTGAGGAACTGCTCCAGACGCAGGGCCGGTTGTCGTCGGTGGAGGCCGAGAGGGCACGCCTCGCCGAACTTCAGGCATCCAGCACCTCCCTGGATGACAAACTCACCCCCTTGAAGGAATCCTTGGAGTCCTTCCGTGAGCAAGTGCGCCGCGCTGATCGGGAACGCGCTCAGGCCGACGGGCAGTTGCGGACACAGATCCAACAGGTGCAGCAGGGCTACGTGTCGCTGGAGTCCGCGACCCGACAACTTGTCGCTGCGATGGCCTCGGGACAGTCACGTGGTCAATGGGGTGAGATGCAACTCGAGCAACTGCTCGAGCATGCCGGGATGGTGGAAGGGGTTCATTTCCGACGCCAGGACACGCGAGCGGATACACGTGGCCTCGCGGGCGAGGGCGCCTCGCGACCCGATGTGGTCATCATGCTTCCCGGCGGCGGCGAGGTCCTGATCGATGCGAAGTTCCCCTTCGATGCCTACTGGAAAGCGATCGAGGACCCTGAGGGCGATGACGCCCCGCGCCACCTCACCAAGCACGCCGACGATGTACTCGCTCGGGCCAGGGAACTGTCGAATAAGCGCTATCACGACTCGGCGGTCAGCCCGGATTTCGTGGTGATGTTCCTGCCGCTGGAGTCGCTGTTGTCCAGTGCGCTGGACACCAACGGACTCCTGCTCGAGCAGACCTTCCAGCGCAACGTCGTCCTGGCCACTCCGACCACGCTGCTCGGCCTGCTCCGCACGATCACCTTCGGCTATCAGCGCAAGCTCATGGCCGATAACGCCGAGGAGATCCGCGAGGCCGGGGCCGAGATGCTCAAGCGGCTCACCGATGCCACCGCGCACCTGGAGAAGATGCGAAAGGGACTGGGCCAGGCCATCGATGGCTACAACAAGTTCGTAGGGTCCTTCGACTCCCGCGTCATGGTGCAGGCGCGTCGCATGAGCGACCTGGGAGTGGCGACCTCCGCCGAACTGTCAGCCCCGGCCGAGATCCTCGAACTGACTCGCGAGTCGAAGTCGATCGAGGATGGTCCTGCGGAAATCGACTAGTCGTCGTCCTGTTGCTTCTTCGCCTCGTGCTTGTCGACAGCACCGCCCGCAGCCTCGCCGAGGGCTGAGGCACCTTTTCCGGTCGCTTCGACGATCTTGCCCGCTGCGGTCAGGCCAGCAGCGGCCGCTTGACCGAGATCGGCGAGGATGCCCCGATCCTTGTGCTTGGCGGCTGCATGATCCGCATCGTCAGAGTCGCGCTTCTGTGCCATCTGGCAGCTCCCTCGCGTTCAGCCTCTATCCGGGTAGACGCCGTTCAGGCTCACCTGGTAGTTGGTAGTCGTGTCTCCTGTGGGTTCCGTGTCGTTGCTTGCCGTTGGTGCGGTTAGTTTGGGGAGTCCGAAGTTGCCCTGCGATGAGGAAGCATTGCCACCATACAGCGTTCCGAACAGTGAATAGAGGGCTTCATTCTGGTCGATGGGGAGCAGCTCGCCGTTGGCCTGGGCCCAGCCCGCCATGGTGAAGTTGAATCCCACAAGTGCGATGGAGCCCATGTACGAATCGGAACTAGCCACGGTTTCCTCCTCGGTAGGCGCGGTTGATGATGGCTTCATAGGTCGGAGTTCCGTTCGACCTGACGACGGGCACGACGAACAGATCGAAGCGCTCGCCGTTGATGCGCACCGGATGCGTCCCCGGGGGGATGTCGACACCACGAGGGCCGGAGAGCAGCACCCGGAAGGCGTTGTTCAACAGCCTCGATCCTTCGCGAGCGTCTGCC
>JBDQGZ010000151.1:0-4379 GCA_040265115.1 Candidatus Nanopelagicales bacterium | reverse complement strand
CCTGGCCCGTCTCGGCGGTCAGGTGGCAGCGGCACGATCCAGGTTCGAGGGCCGAGTGGAGCAGGTCCAGCGGCTCGGTGAGCAGCGAGCGGATGCACTGGCGCGCGCCGAGGCCGCGCAGCGTGAGTTCACCGCGCTGGAGTCTCAGGTCGCCGGTCTCGACGCGGGCGAGGTCGGCCTCGATGCCGAATACGAAAGCGTCCAGGAACGGCTTATTGCGGCCGACGGCGCCGTGGAGTCGCTGCGCGAGGCGGAGCGGGAGGCAGACCGGGAACGCGCGGCCCTGACCGCTCGCTGCGAGGCCCTGCGGATCGGACTCGCGCACGGCGAGGGAGTCGAGGCCCTCGTCGCGTCGGGGGAGGAACTCGGGGTCGTGGGGACCGTAAGCGATTCGGTCCGGGTTGACAGCGGTGCCGAGCGCGCCGTCGCCGCCATCCTCGGCACCCTCGCGGAGGCGATCGTGGTCCGGGATGAAGCGGCCGCGCACGCCGCGTTGCTCTGGCTGCATGACCATGACGCCGGTCGTGCCAGCATCGTGGTCCTCACGCGGGACATCGTCGAGCCGTCGATGGGAAGTGCGCCCTGGGGCTCCAGATGGTTGGCCGAGTTGGTGAGCGGTGAGTCGGAGGTCCTGGCTGCGTTGCGCCCAGTCCTCGCCGGCACGTTGGTCGTG
This sequence comes from Candidatus Nanopelagicales bacterium, assembly GCA_040265115.1. GTDB lineage: Bacteria > Actinomycetota > Actinomycetes > S36-B12 > S36-B12 > M55B157. Next base: position 3,706 of record JBDQGZ010000151.1, on the reverse strand, counting down.
GATGACCTAGGCGCTGCGCGTCGCGTCCGTGGTGAGCGTCCTGATCTGACCGTTGTCACCCGTGATGGTGATGTGCTGGGGCCACGCAGGGCGGAGGGCGGCAGTCGAGGAGCTCCGACGCTGCTCGAGGTGCAGGCGGCCGTCGATGAAGCGGAGCGAGCGCTGGCCGACGTCACCCATCGACTTGAGCGGACGCGGTTTTCCCTCACCGCGGCGGTGGACGAGCAACGCGAGGTGGTCGCCCTCGCCGAGGAGGCCCTGTCGCGGCTGCATGACTCCGATGCCCGTCTCGCCGCGGTGGCCGAGCAGTTGGGACAGTGGGGAGCGGAGGCCCGCTCGGCGACAGCGGAGGCAGATCGGCTCTCAGCATCGGCGTCGGAGGCGGAGGCCGCACGCGTCGCGGACGAGGCGACGCTCATGGAACTGCAGCGCAGACTCGACGAGGCGCAGCAGGAGCCGCCAGAGGCCTCGGTCGATCTTCGGGACGAACTAGCGGAGGCAGCTGAGCAAGCGCGCCGCGCTGAGGTCGAGGCTCGTCTGTCCGTGCGAACGGGCGAGGAGCGGGTGCGGTCACTTAACGCACATGCCGGTTCCTTGGAGAAGTCGGCGCAGAATGAGCGGGCCGCCCGCCGCCGTGCCGAGGAACTTGCCGAGCGTCGACGCCGAGAAGCAACCACCGCGCGCGCCGTCCTCCAAGGAGTGGAACGCACACTTGCGGCGCTGGAGATCTCACTCGCCCAGGCGCTCAGCGAGCGCGACACGCTGCAATCTGCGCAATCCGAACGCGATGCGTCGTTGCAGCGAGTGCGCGAGTCATTGCGGGCGAACTCCTCGGAGTTGGAGCGCCTCACCGACTCGGTCCATCGCGATGAGGTCGCTCGAGCCGAGCAGCGTCTGCGGATCGAACAGATCGAAACTCGGGTGATCGAGGAGTTCGGTATGGACCCCGACACGCTCGTCGTCGAGTACGGACCGGATCAGCTCGTTCCACCCGCACCGCTCGCACCAGGTGATGACGAACCCGAGGAGCCTGCTCAGCCCTATCCGTTTGTCCGCCTCGAGCAGGAGCGTCGCCTCGCGTCGGCAGAGCGTGGCCTCGCGCTCCTCGGTCGGGTCAACCCCCTGGCGTTGGAAGAGTTCGCAGCACTCGAAGAGCGGCTGCGCTTCCTCACCGAGCAACTCGATGACCTCAAGCGATCCCGTACCGACCTCATGGCGATCGTCGCGGATGTCGACGAACGGATTCAAACCGTGTTCGCCGAGGCCTATGCCGACACGGAACGCCATTTCGAGGATGTGTTCTCGCGGTTGTTCCCGGGAGGAGAGGGTCGTCTGGTCCTCACCGACCCCGATGACCTGCTGACCACCGGAATCGAGGTGGAGGCGCGACCGCCCGGCAAGAAGGTCAAGCGCCTGTCCCTGCTCTCGGGTGGCGAGCGCTCCCTGACCGCGGTCGCGTTCCTCATCGCGCTGTTCAAGGCGCGGCCCAGTCCGTTCTATGTCCTCGATGAGGTCGAGGCGGCCCTCGATGACGTCAACCTCGGGCGGTTGATCGCGGCGATCGAGGAACTGCGGGACACCTCGCAGTTGATCGTCATCACGCACCAGAAGCGCACGATGGAGATCGCGGATGCGCTGTACGGCGTCTCCATGCGCGGCGATGGTGTGACCCAGGTGGTCGGTCAGCGGTTGCGCGATGTGGAGGCAGCCAGCGCCTAGCCCGACCTGCGGGTGATTGGATGGCCCCCGTGGATTCCATCGTCATCTACCTCGTGATCGGCCTGGCTCTCCTTGTCGTCCTGGGAGTCGGCACCGCGATCGTGCTCGCGCGTCGTGGTGAGCCGCGACCGCAGAAGCCCCGGCCGGGGATCGACTACGCCCCTGGGGTCGGGGATGACGACACGACGCCCCGGGATACCCCGCGGCGTCTGATCGAAGAAGCCGCCGGCGGGATCGACACCCTCACCCTCCCCGAGCCCAAGGAAACCCTCGCGCCGCCGGAGGAGATCGCCGAATGGGAGGTGGAGATCCCCGAGCCGGCCGAGGGCCGGCTGGTCCGGCTGCGCAAGCGGTTGGCGCGATCGAATAACGCCCTGGGTCGCGGGCTACTCGCCCTACTCTCGCGGGACACCCTTGATGCTGAGACCTGGGAGGAGATCGAGGAGGTCCTCCTCACCGCCGATCTCGGGGTGACCGCCACGACTGACCTGGTGGATGCCCTCAAGACCCGGGTTCGGGCCGAGGGAGCGACCGACCAGGCGATGATTGCAGCAGCGCTGCGCGAGGAATTGCTGCGCCTGGTGGATCCCGATCTTGATCGCAGCCTGGCAACGGAGCGCGTTGATGCACGGCCCGCCGTCGTGCTCGTCGTCGGAGTGAACGGCACGGGCAAGACCACCACCACCGGCAAGTTGGCCAGACTGCTCATCGCCTCCGATCGAACAGTCCTGCTGGGTGCGGCGGACACCTTTCGCGCGGCTGCGGCCGAGCAGCTGCAAACGTGGGGGGATCGGGTCGGCGCCCCGGTCGTGCGGGGTCCCGAGGGCGGCGATCCCGCGGCGGTGGCCTTCGATGCCGTGCGCATAGGGTCGGAGGCCGAGGTTGACGCCGTGGTCATCGACACCGCCGGTCGACTGCACACAAAGGTCGGGCTCATGGACGAGTTGGGCAAGGTCAAGCGGGTCGTGGAGAAGCAGGGTCCGGTCGACGAGGTGCTCCTGGTGCTCGATGCCACGACGGGACAGAACGGGATGAACCAGGCCCGCGTGTTCTCCGAGGTGGTCGACATCACCGGGATCGTGCTCACCAAACTGGACGGAACAGCGAAGGGTGGCATCGTGATCGCCGTGCAGCGGGAATTGGGGGTGCCGGTGAAGCTGGTCGGCCTAGGAGAGGGCCCTGATGACCTGGCCCCCTTCGATCCGGCGGCCTTCGTCGACGCTCTCCTCCAGCCCTAGCCCCTCGCCGGCAACTACTCGCACTTTTTCGCCCCTCGGGCGTGCGGAGTGCGACTGGGCTCCAGGATTGATGAATCCGTATTTGCGGAATATAATTCCCATTCGTGCCGCAATATCGGATTTCTCAAGCAGCAGCGCTCCTTCAGGTGAGTGATGACACCGTCCGTCGGTGGGCGGAGGCGGGACGACTTGCCACCGCCGTGGATGACAGCGGGCGCACGGTCATCGAGGGAGCCGAACTCGCGGCCTTCATGCGGCATACCGCGGCCGCGGCAGATCCCATCGTGCCCCCGGGGACGCGGGTCACGGGGGAATCTGCGCGCAATCGGCTGCCGGGATTGGTGACCCGAGTGCTGCGCGATGAGGTCATGGCCCAGGTGGAATTGCAGGTGGGCCCGCATCGGATGGTGAGCCTGATGAGCCGGGAGGCTGCCGATGACCTCGGTCTCGAGCCCGGAGTGTTGGCCATCGCCTCGGTGAAGTCCACGAACGTAGTGATCGAGGCCCTGGAGTTCCCCGGATGAGGTGTTCCCGCGTCCCTGTCGCGCTGAAGAGGGTCGCGGCGATCATGATCGTGATTCCCGCCGCGATGACCACGGCATGCGCCCAGCCTGACGATGAGGTCACGACCGTGACCGTTCTGGCTGCGGCCTCGCTCACGGAGTCGTTCACCGAAATCCGCGAGGCCTTCCAGCAGGCCAACCCCGATATCGAGGTCGAGATCAGTTTCGGTCCCAGCAGCGGTCTGG
>JBDQGZ010000150.1:0-4522 GCA_040265115.1 Candidatus Nanopelagicales bacterium | reverse complement strand
TTGATGCGCTCGCCGGGTGCGGGAAGTTGGGCGGTCAGCCCGACGCAGATCTCGATGGAGATACTCACGATGCCGAGCACTTCGACCCGGCCCTTGACGCACACGAATGCGGTCAACTCGATGACGGCCGCATCACCGCGACCGGTGATCTCGTATTGCATTCCGATGGTGCAGCTCACTCCGCCCGAGGCCACCCCGAGGTCGATCTCGAGACTGGCCTTGATCGCCGCACCGATGTTGAGGTACTCCACACCCTCGAGGCCGAGATCCATCCCGAACCAGCCGCCTCCACCGATGCCCATGATCACCACGGCGAAGGGATCGTCCTGGCTGGAGAAGGCGAGAGAGAACCGTACGGGGTCGGCACCGAAGGGCAGGTTGATGGCGACCTGGGTGTTCAAGCCGGTGAGCGCAACCGCGCCGATGTTGATCTCCGGCACCGCGAGGTTGAAGCCGGTCGTGATCGAGCGCGCATCGATGTTGAGGATCGGGCCGCTGCCGGAACCAAAGCTCAAGAAGCGCGCCATATTCGACAGGAACGCGAGCGCATCGCCGAAGACGACGTCGCCGATCTCGACCTGCAGGTCCTGCGCTTGATCGGACCCGGCGGTGAAACCGAAACGCTCGAGACGCACGCTGGCGAAGGTCTTATCGCCGATGAAGTTGATGAGCAGGTTCGTCAACGCGCCTTCCGCGCGCCAGTACGCCTCCTGGGTGTAGGCGCTGGCCTTTGCGGTGACGGTGACATAGAAGTCGGCCTGGTCGAGTTCGGGGAGTAGTTTCTCCAGCAGCGCGCCCGCAGCGGAGTTGAACTCCAGATCCGGGCGCCAGCTGTAGGTGACCTCGACCTCGAGTGGGATGTCCGGCAGATCGATATCGAAGGAGCGGTTCGTGTCAAACGCCGGTGCCTTCGGGTTCGGGATGAATTTCGACGGATCAGTCGGATCGGGCTGCAGCATGTCGATGCGGTCGGGCAGGAGGTCGGCGAGCGAGATTCCGCCGAAGAGCTTCAACTCACCGAGCATGTCCGCCGGGCGCAACTGCGGCAGCGATCCGCTGATCGACGGCAGATCGCCGGGTGCACCAGGCAGGACACCACTGATGCTGCCGATCCCGGCCAGACCCATCTGCGGAGCACTGATACCGCCGCCGCGCTGCACGTCGACGCCGACCCCTTGCGCGCCGATGCCCTGCAGGAAGATGCCGAGATCGGATCCCCCGATGCCGGAATCGAGATAGACATCGGGGAACTCCACCGACACGGTCTGGTTGTTCCCGGCCATCGCCGAGACGCCATCGATGTTGACGTTCGCCGACTGCAAGCGAGGGAAGTTCCACGGCCGGCGCTCATCGATCAGGTCACGCTCGGAGGGACGCGAGGCGTTGTCCCCGGAGTCAAGGGAGAAGTCGATGTTGATCGTCGGTAATGCGGTCGAACCGTCATCGCCAGGTGCGAAGCCGACGTACTGGCCGCGCAGGTCGGCTCGGCGGAAATCGACATCAAGACCGTCGTAGTAATTGCGTAGGGCGCGGGCACCGCTCGCGGTGAAGTTTGCCCGATTGCCGCGCCTATCCGCCTCGTCTTCGGCGAAGAGCCCGGGGATCTGCATCGTGATGCGCTGACCGCGCCGGTCGACGCCGACGAGGGTGAAGGAGAACGGTTCACCCGAATCGAGCAGGGGCACGAACACGTTCAACCCGTTCCACTGGCCGCCGAGCGGTTGGTCCTCTCCCGTGATCGGCGGGGACGCCAGGGTGAGGTAGCGCAGCGAGGAGAACGGTGTGCCCCGGCCGTCATACGGCACTCCGGTCGCGCCATCGAGGTCGATCGACGGATCGGTGATGAGGATGCGCGTCTCTTCGCGCTCGAAGGCTCGCGTGGTGCGACCTCGATCGGGAGCGAACTCTCGGATGACCTCGGTCTGCAAGACCGCAGGAACACCGAACGGATAGAGGAAGCCTCGACGTGTCGTGCGGATGTAGGTGTCGCGGCCGTTCCAGGTGCGCTGCTGCCAGGACGTGAGCGATGACCACGGCTGATTCCACGTTCCCTCCGCACTCATCGTGCCGCCGAGGGAGGACAGTCTGAGGTCGACGGTCACGGGGTCGGCATTCCCACCCTTGCGCACCCGGCCGGTGCTGGTCGTCGTCATCGTGGTGAGGCGGCCGATGTCGGAGCGGTCTTGCGGGTTGGGGCGCATCCGGAACGGGTAGTCGCGCTTCCCAACCAGGTTGACGATGCCCGAGGGATTCTTATCGAGCATGTCGGCCGCGCGACGATCACGCAGCCACACCACGCGCACGGTGTCCGAGGAATGATCCGCGCCCGACGAGGTCTGCGTCGCCAGGCGGGTGCGCCACAACTCGGTCCGGCCGTTCTTCGTCACCGCATCGGAGTCGTGCTCCCACGTCGATTCATCGCTCGGTGAGACGACCATGAACCAGGGGATCTCGATGGAGGTCTGCGTGACGCTCGGATCACCGAAGTCGACGTCCTTCACCGGGATGGACTCACCCGCGGGGTAGGCACCGAGGTTCGTGACGCGCGGGGATAGTTGCAGCCAGTTCAACAGTCCTTCGCGGTCCGCGGAGATCCCGACTTTCGAGGGCATGTCGAAGGCGAGACGGCTGGGGAGGGCGAGACGCGCTGAGACGGGTGTTCGCGGCCGCGTACCGGTGACGATCTGCTCGATGAGGGCCTGCGGGCCGAGGTCGACGACCATGATCGCCGTCGCCGAGCTGCTCGACGGGACGAACCGGGTGCCTGCGGAGTTCAACTGGACGTTGAAGAAGGAGAACTCCAACCTCTGCATGCTCTCTCGGTCGCGCAGGGTGAAACTGACACTGGGTCGAGCGCGGGTGGAGGCGGCAACGGAGCGAATCGCGGCTTCGGCCGCGCCTGGAATCGCGAGCACAGCGGCGGCAATGCCCGCGCCACCGAGCAGGCCGCGCCGACTGATATCGGGCAGTCGCGAGCCCGTCCCCGTGGAGTCGTCGGTCATGGGGGCACCCTCCACTCATCGACCCGGCCGAGAGGTCATTGGGCGGCAGCCTAGGTGGGGTGGGATCGGCGAGTCCACCGATTCGGCATCAATTCACCTTGATCGGGGTTCCAGCCCCCCGGATTCACCCCGAGAGGGGATCCACCCACCGCACGCCGGGAAACCGAGCAAAGTCCGCATCGGCGGACCACACGGTGCCCCCGTTCTCCCAGGCCAACGCCGCGAGGTGGGCGTCCGACACCAGTTCACCGGCTCGTCCCGAAGAGTCGAGCAGGCGCTCCATCACATGGAGATGCTCCGGACCCGGCGTCAGCATCTCGACGAGGGGCGAGGACAGCCACCGGCGCAGATCGGATGCGGCTTCGGCAATAGTGAGTGGATTCGCCATCACCCTCGGATTGGTCATCAGTCGCAGGTAGGCAAGACCGACAGACCAACTGAGTCCGATCCGCTCCGGTCCTTCCTGAGCGGCCTGCCACCAGGCCCACGCACGCGCGTGATGGGGGCTGTCGGAGTTCATGGCATAAATCAGGAGGTTCACGTCGGGAATGATCACGGCAGACTGCCCAAGCGTCGTTCGTCGTCGAGTGCGTCGGCTAGGGAATGGGCCTGCGTGAGATCGACCAGGGGGCGGCCCATCGATCGAGGTTGGGGGATATCGATCTCCAGTCGTGCAGGTGCCTGAGCGAGGCCCCGCCGCAGGCAGTCGTTGACGATCTCTTTGAAGGGGCGCCCGGACTCGCGGGCCTCACGTTGCAGGGCCATGGCGAGATCATCGTCGAGAGTCAAGGTGGTACGCATCCCCCCACCCTACCCTGTGGACATCAAGACATCAATATGTGATGTATCGATGTTATCCGTTCTCAGCCGTGGTGGGGCGGGACCTCTCGGAGGTAGTCGTCGTCCTCATAGGGGTCGACCCCTTCGTCGGAGGTGATCTCCGGCAGTAGCGGCTGATCAGGAGGGGGCGTCGTCACCAGGCCAGGCTAGCGTTGGCTCATGCGGATAGTGCTGCTCGGAGCGACCGGGTTCACCGGTCGGCTCACCGCGGAGGCGATGGTGCGGGCGGGGCTCGCACCCGTTCTCGCCGGCCGTCGCCATGACGCCGTCACCCGGCTGGCCGATCGCCTCGCGCCCCTCGCCCCCAGCAGCGACTGCGAACCAACCATCGCGCTCGCCGATGCTGACGATCCGGCCAGCGTTCGCAAACTCATCCACGATCCCTCCGACATCCTCGTCACCACCGTCGGTCCGTTCATGGAGTTCGGCCACGCCGCGGTCGAAGCCGCCGTGGACGCCGGCGCCGGCTACCTCGACTCCACCGGAGAGCCACCGTTCATCCGTGAAGTGTTCGAGGTGTTCGGTCCGCGCGCGGAACGCTCCGGTGCGCGACTACTCACCGCATTCGGCTATGACTACGTGCCGGGAAATCTCGCTGGCGCCCTCGCCATCGATCGTGCCCGCAAGGCAGGCACTCCTGCGTCTCGCGTCGATATCGGCTATTTCGTCGAGGGCGACTT
>JBDQGZ010000149.1:0-4530 GCA_040265115.1 Candidatus Nanopelagicales bacterium | reverse complement strand
GTGGGCGCCGGCCCCGCCCCCGGTGGTGCGAGCGCCCGGCGCCCACGCTGCGGGAGACAACCCGAGGGGAGAAACACCGGCGGAGGGCATCCCCGCGGTTGATCCGAAGTCGTCGATCCGACCACGGCGGGCCCGGCTCTACATCGCTCGGATCAATCCGTGGTCGATCGTGAAGGTCGGCTTCATGCTGTCGGTCGCCCTCGCGGTCGTGATCGTGACCGCGGTCGCGGCGACGTGGTGGGCCCTGGATTACAGCGGCACTTTCCTCACCCTGGCTCGAACGGCGGACGACATCATCGGGGCCGGCACGACAAGTTTCGATATCGAGGCCCTCTTCGCCTTCGAGCGGGTCTTCGGGGCAGCCGTCGTCATCGCGGCGGTCGAGATCGTCTTGGTCTCGGTCCTCGCCGGGCTCTTCGCGATCTTGTACAACCTCACCGTGGGGATCACCGGGGGCGTCGAGGTCACCTTCTCCGACGCCGTTTAGGCCGCCCCGCGGGTCAGTGTGTAACCTAGGGCGCTGTTACGGGCCTATAGCTCAGCTCGGTTAGAGCGCTTCCCTGATAAGGAAGAGGTCGATGGTTCAAGTCCATCTAGGCCCACATGAAGAAACTATTGCTGCTCGTTGCACTCGCCGGCATCGGTTACCTGGTCTACCGCCAGATCCAGGCCTCGAAGGCTGAGGACGATCTGTGGACCGAGGCCACCGCAGAGCCGGACCTGCGCTGATCCACCCACCCGTAGTCTCCGGGACGATCTCCCGGTCCTCGGGGGCTTAGCTCAGCTGGTAGAGCGCTGCCTTTGCAAGGCAGAAGTCAGGGGTTCGAGTCCCCTAGCCTCCACAGTGCCCCACGTTCTGCACTCGTGTGCGCGCATGATTTTTCCCCTACGACTTGCCGCGGTCGCCTCCCTCACCCTCGCTCTTGCTGCGTGCGGTGGAGGTGACGGAGGTGGTTCGTCAGCCTCTCCCAGCACGTCGTCGAGCGCCCCGACCTCGGCTGCCCCGTCACCCACTCCCACGCCCGAGCCATCGAGTTCGACCGCGGAGCCAAGCCCGACCATCACACCGTTGGATGCCCTGTTCGTCGATGTCGTGGAGACCGACCTCTCCACATACTCCGAGGTCGTGGGTACACCATTTCCGGGGAGCGATCTGCAGATCGGGATCGATGCCACGGTGACCGGAGCAGGCGTGTCCTTCGAGCAGTGGCAGGGAACGGTGACGCGTGAGGAACTCGTCGGGCTCAACTTCTCCATCAGCGCCGAGGACCTGGAGGCGTTGGGAATGGGACTCTCCGACCCGTGGCGCTACAACTCCATCAGCACGTCATCCTCGACGGCGACCCTCGTCGCCACACAATCAGATGGTCTGCGGCTGGAGATCGCAGCAGCGACCGATCCTGCCGAGGGTCGTCCCGCGACTGAGGTGCGGTTTGTGTCCAAGGTCGACACCGTCACCGAGCCGGCCTGGCTCGCGACGCTGCCAGCTCTCCCGGGTGGTGAGATCGCCGGGCTGGGTGAAGGAGTCGGCGAGGTGGTGATCGAGTACGTGCCAGCAGGCGACGGGCTGGTGACGGTGCGGTGGCGCTATGAGGGTGACCATGAGAAGGAACTGCAGGAGTTCTTCATGAGCGGCGTCCTCGAGGCCGCCGGATTCACTGTCGAGGATCCGGACGCCATCCGTCTAGGCGCCACAGCATTCGATGTGACCGCGGGTGATTGGACAGGTGAGATCGTCGTCGGGGAAACCGAGTTCGAGGGGGAGAAGCTCACCGACCTGGTGTGGCTGCTGCAGAAGAGCTGAATTCGACTATTCCTGTTGTCGGAACTCGAATTTCCTGGGCGGTCTATTGAGCCATTGCTCGCCGGTTGTGGTGTTGGTGAGGGTGAGTTCGGCATTCACATCCCCGGTGAGGGTCCAGTTGCCGAGATGGATCAGGTGGTGGTGGAACCAGCACAGTCCGGCGAGGTTGCTCATCACCGTCGGTCCACCCTGCGATTCCCATGTCAATCGACGGCCTGGGCGAGCAAACGGACGAGGTCAGTTTTGGGCCATCCCTCGGTCAGGGCGTGGCTGAGGGACTGGGCACAGGGGTCCAGATTCATCGGAGGGTTCGTGGGAAGGTTCGACGGTGTCGCCACGAGGTCTTCGTGTCATGACAGACTGTCCCGCATGACCTCCCCGACGACGAATACCTATGCGACGCTGCACACCAATAAGGGCGATATCCGCCTGGCCCTCTACCCTGATCACGCCCCGAAGACGGTGAAGAACTTCGTCGGGCTCGCTGAGGGGACGCAGGAGTGGACCGATCCGAAGGCCCGGTCGAAGTCGACGGCGCCGCTGTATGACGGCACGATCTTCCACCGCGTGATCCCCGGTTTCATGGTCCAGGGCGGTGACCCCCTGGGCACCGGCACTGGAGGCCCCGGATACCGCTTCGAGGATGAGTTCCATCCCGAGTTGAGCTTCGATCGGCCCTACCTGCTCGCGATGGCGAACGCGGGGCCGAACACCAACGGCTCACAGTTCTTCATCACCGTCGCCCCGACGACCTGGCTGAACTTCAAGCACTCGATCTTCGGTGAATGCGCCGATCAGGCGTCACGCGATGTCGTGGATGCGATCGCAGCGGTGCCGACCGGCGCACAGGATCGTCCGGTGGAGCCGGTGACGATCACCGGGATCACCATCGAGCGCGGCTAGTTCCCCTCGTTCGTGAGCGAACCCACGCCGGCACAACCCGAGGGCTGCTACCGGCACCCCGATCGGGCGACCTATGTGCGCTGCGTGCGCTGCGGCAACCCGGTATGCCCGGAGTGCATGCAGGTGGCGAGCGTGGGATTCCAATGTCCGGACTGCGTCGGGGCGGCTGCCGCGGCGGTGCGTCAACCCACGACGGTCGCCGGAGCCCGCTTGATCTCCCGGCCGGTCGTGACCTACACCGTCATCGGCATCAACCTGGCGATCTTCGCGGTCCAACTGCTCGTCGGCATCAACGAGCTTGCCGTCGACTACGGGATGTGGCCCTATGGCATCGCGATCGAGGGGGAATGGTGGCGACTGATCTCCTCGGCGTTCCTGCACGGGTCGTTCCTGCACGTCGCGTTCAACATGTACGTGCTGTTCGTCCTCGGTCCAGCGCTGGAGCGGATCCTCGGGCATGTGCGGTTCACCGTGCTTTATCTGGTGGCAGCGCTCGGTGGATCGGTAGCGTCGTATGCGTTCAGCGATATCCGCACCGTGTCGGTGGGGGCCTCGGGGGCGATTTTCGGCCTCATGGGCGCGCTCATCGTCGCTGGGAGGCGGTTGAAGGCCGATATCCGCCAGGTGGTGATCCTTTTGGGGATCAACGTGGTGATCGGATTCCTCGCTCCGGGAATCGACTGGAGGGCCCATCTCGGGGGTCTCGTCGTGGGTGCCGCAGCCGCGGGGGTGTTGGTCTTCACCCCACCGATGATGCGGGCCTGGCGGACCGCGTGGCAGGTGATCGGGATCGCCGCCATCGTCGTCATGTTGGGTGTGGTGATGATGTGGCGAACGGGACAGATCGAGGCCTACGTGGCTCCTCTGGGGATAGCCTGACGTGAGTTATCCACACGTTTTTCCCCAGTTGGGGAGAACTACACCGGTGTAAGTGAGGGAACTACCGCGTCTGGCGGCCGGCTATTTCCAGCGGGTGGCGACGATGAAACCGCCGGTGATGAACGCGAAGCCGATGATGACATTCACGAGCGGATTGAGGTCACGCATGATCGGGATGTCATTTCCGGCGATGTAGAAGATGACGATGTAGACCAGCCCGATGACGAACAGGGCCACCATCAGGGGGGCCACCCAGGGGGCAGAGCCAATCTTGACCGCCTTGCGCTCGCTGCGCTCCGTCGGCGGGACGTAGTTGTCCTTCTTGCGGCCCTTGGACTCCGGCATGGGGGCTACCTCCTCGTGATCGACCCCCAGAGTAGCCCGTCGGGGTAGCGGTCGGCGAAGATGGCGGGGTGGCGCGCATCCTCGTCCTCGACAACTACGACTCGTTCGTGTTCAACATCGTGCAGTACCTCGCCCAGTTGGGGGCCGAGGTCGATGTACGCCGCAACGACGAGGTGACTCCCGCTGAGGCGGCGGAATACGACGGCATCCTGCTCTCACCGGGGCCGGGGACCCCCGAGCAGGCCGGTGTGTGCATGGACGTCGTCCGCGAATGCGCCGGCACGACGCCAATCCTGGGGGTGTGCCTGGGCCACCAGGCAATTGCCGCGGTCTATGGCGGGGTGGTCGATAGCGCGCCGGAGCTCCTGCACGGCAAGACCTCGACGGTGATGCATTCCGGGGTAGGGGTGCTTGCGGGCCTGCCACCTGATTTCACCGCGACCCGTTATCACTCCCTTGCCGTCGACCCCGAGAGCGTGCCGGACGAACTCGAGGTCACCGGAACGACCGCGAGCGGGGTGATCATGGGCCTGCGCCACCGCGAACTACTCGTTGAAGGGGTGCAGTTCCACCCTGAGTCGGTGCTCACCGAGGGCGGC
>JBDQGZ010000148.1:0-4681 GCA_040265115.1 Candidatus Nanopelagicales bacterium | reverse complement strand
TCACGATGACGTTCTCCAGTGAGTCCCCCCCGTCGAGCTTTTCGAGGAAGACGCCATATCCACCGGGCGGCTCGGCGAGGCGATCGATCTCGGCCTTCAAGGTGACGATCTGCTCCCGGGCTTCCCGCAGGGTGGTGACGAGTCGCTCGTTGTGATCGGAGACCGAGCGCAATTGGGCCTCGAGTGAGCGAAGGTGGTCTGGAGAACCCGTGGGCGAGGGGGCACTGTCATCGGCCATGCTGGTCTCCTCCCGTGGAACTCGGGCGTCGTCTCGGGCGCGCGCGGTGTAGGTCGTCCCGACCCTACCCCGGACTCACCTAAGACGCGGCATCTGCGGGGGGTGTGTAGTCCTCGCCGTAGGCCCCCTTGGCAGGACGTGTGCGCTTGGGGGGTAGAACCGCTCCGTCGGCCAGCCGCCGAGTGATCAGCAGGAACCCGGTGTGACCGATCATCCGGTGATCGGGACGAACGGCTAGTCCCTCCAGATGCCAGGTGCGGACCATGGACTCCTCCGCCCGAGGTTCGATCCAGCGGCCATCGAGGCGGATCGTCTCGGCGAGTCGGGATAGTTGTGTCGTCGTGGCGACGTAGGCGACCAGCACTCCACCCGGGCGGAGTGCATGTGCCACCGCGTTCAGGCACTCCCACGGCGCCAGCATGTCGAGGACCGCGGCGTCGAAGTATGCAGGTCGGGCCTGGTGATGGATGTCGGGAGTCCACTGCTGTCCTGGTTCGGCTAGGTCGCCGACCATGAGCGTCCATGGCGCCGGGTCGCCGTCGAACCAGCGTTCCACATTGCCTCGAGCCACCTCGGCGAAATCCGCTCGCTTCTCGAAGGACACCACCCGGCCATGCGGCCCCACGGCGGTGAGGAGCGCGCAGGTGAGTGCCCCGGACCCTGCGCCCGCTTCGAGCACGTGGCTTCCGTCGGACAGACCGCACGCCGCGACGATCCGTGCCGAGTCCTTGGGGTACACCACCGTCGCCCCTCGCGGCATGCCGAGGGTGTAGTCCTCCAAGCGAGAGCGGAGCACGATATAGGGAGCCCCATTGGAAGAGGTGACGACGCTGCCCTCGCCTGCGGCGATGATCTCGTCGTGCGCGAGACCCCCTCGATGAGTGTGGAAGGTCTTCCCCGGCACGATCGTAATGGTGTGGGGCCGACCCTTGACGTCGGTGAGTTGAACGATGTCACCCGCACGGATCTCTCCCGGTGTGCGGGAGTTCCCGAATGACCGGTCGTCTCCTATGTCATCGCCTGTGTCGTCGCGCATCGCGGAGAGATTACCGCCCGCTCGACCGCGGGCTGGCTTCCACCATCCAGGAGTCAAGCACTGCGGGAGTGATCCCGACAAGGCTGTCGAGAACTCGGCATCGATCGTCTTCGGTCACCTCGGAGATGTGTGGCACCGCGACGACCAGGGCGCCACTGCTACGCCCCGCCTGAACGCCGGTCGGTGAATCCTCGATGACGACGCAGCGATCGATAGGAACGTCAAGTCGTCGTGCTGCATCCCAATAGGGTTCGGGATCTGGTTTGGTGACCGGGACCTCATCGCCGGCCACCACAGCATCGAAGACGGGTGCGTCGATTCCCGCCTGCTCGGCGAGCACGGTCTCCAGGGTCTGGTCTAGGGCGTCGAGCAATCGCCGATGGGAGGCAGTGACCAGAGCCATCGGCACCCCCTCCCTTCGGATGGCGGAGACGAGTTCGACCGCTCCGGGCCGCCAATGAGGGTCACGGGTTCGAAGCAGGGCTTCCATCTCGCGGAGCAGACCCTCTCCAATCTCCTGAACGGTCGGAGGTGTGCGCCCGGGGGTGCTCTGCTCGATGCACTCGATCATGTAGGCGGCAACCCGCTCAAGGGGTCCCCCCAGGCAGGCACTTTGGTCGATACCTGACCACTTATAGCCGTAGCGCGCCATGAGCGTGGTCTCGGCCTCGAGCCACAGATGCTCCGTGTCGAGCAGAGTCCCGTCCAAGTCCCACAGGACCGCACGCACATGCCTCATGTCGCGTTGAAGTACTTCGCCTCGGGGTGGTGCACGATGATCGCGGTCGTGGATTGCTCGGGTTGAAGTTGGAACTCCTCGGATAGTGAGACTCCGAGCCCTTCACCGTTGAGGAGCTCCATCAGAAACTTCTGCTGCGAAAGGTCCGGACAGGCTGGGTATCCGAAACTGTAACGAGATCCTCGATAGCCTTGCTTGCCGATGAGGATCCGCATGTCCGGGTCATCGTCCTCCGCGAACCCGAGTTCACTCCGGATTCGAGCGTGCCACATCTCGGCGAGGGCCTCGGTGAGTTGGACGCTGAGTCCGTGCAACTCCAGATAGTCCCGATACGCGTTTGCGGCGAAGAGTTCGGCGGTAACCTCATCGACTCGCGCTCCCATCGTCACCAGGTGGAAGGCAACGACATCGACCTCTCCTGAATCCACGGACCGAAAGAAGTCCGCGAGGCACAGTCCCCGACCTCGGGCCTGCCGCGGAAACGTCAGGCGCGCTCGCTCATCACGGCCATCGTCAGTGAGGATCACTAGATCATTGCCCTGTGACTGTGCCCTGAAGTAGCCGTATGCGACGGCAGGTTCGATCATCTCCTCGGTGTGAATGCGGTCGATCCATGCGCGCAGTCGCGGTCGTCCTTCTGACTCGACCAACTCCTCGTAGGTTGCCCCCTCACGAGTGGGCTTCAGTCCCCACTGGCCGAGAAAGAGCGCGCGTTCGTCGAGGTAGGGCACATAGTCCGCTAACGCAATGCCCTTGACGAACCGCGAGCCAAAGAAAGGTGGCTCGGGCACCGGATTAGTGACACTGACGTCGCTGCGTTTGGTGCGCTGATCCTCCGCAGGGGTGTCACGACGTCCGGCGCTCGCACGCTCCGGAACCCTTCGTTCGCGTCGCTCCGGAAGGCTGGCACCCGGCTCACCGCGCTTCACGGCCATGATCGCGTCCATGAGCGCCAGCCCCTCGAAGGCGTCCTTCGCGTAGCGGACGTCTCCGTCGTAGATCTCGGCGAGATCCTGCTCGACATAGGACCGAGTCAGCGCGGCGCCGCCGAGGATCACGGGAAAACGTTGTGCCACCCTGCGTTCGTTCATCTCCTCGAGGTTCTCCTTCATGATGACGGTGCTCTTCACGAGGAGTCCGGACATGCCAATGCAATCGACGCCTTGCTCCAACGCCGCGTCGAGAATCGAGTTGATGGGCTGCTTTATACCGATGTTGACGACGTTGTAGCCGTTGTTCGACAGGATGATGTCGACGAGGTTCTTTCCGATGTCGTGCACATCCCCCTTGACAGTCGCGAGGAGAATGGACCCCTTACCGGATGCCTCGGTCTTCTCCATGTGAGGTTCGAGGTAGGCCACCGCCGCCTTCATGACCTCCGCGCTGGCCAGTACGAACGGCAACTGCATCTCGCCGCTCGCGAAGAGGTCACCGACTGTCTTCATCGCCGGAAGTAGAAGATTGTTGACGATGGTGAGTGCATCCATTTCGGCCAGAGCTGCGGTGAGATCTTCCTCGAGCCCTGGTCGTTCCGCATCGATGATCCGGCGACCAAGACGCTCGTTCAAGGGCAGCGCGGCGAGCTCCTCCGCTCGCGACTGGGCTCCCTGACGGGCATCGACCCCGTCGAACAATTGCAGGTAGGCGCTGATGGGGTCATATGTGCACGTCCCGGCATCATCGAGAACACGACGGTCGTAGATGACATCGAGGGCGGTCAGTCGTTGCTCCTCTTCGATCCGACTCATCGGCAGGATCTTGGACGCGTGGACGATCGCGGCTGTGAGTCCGCGGTTGGTGGCCTCGTGAAGGAAAACTGAATTCAGGACTTGCCGGGCAGCAGGATTGAGCCCAAAAGAGATGTTGGAAAGCCCGAGGACAATGCCGATTCCAGGGTGCGTCCGCGTTATTCGCTCGATGGCCTCGAGAGTTTCGATGCCGTCACGACGAGTTTCTTCCTGGCCGGTGGCGATGGGAAAGGTGAGTGGGTCGACGAGGATGTCGGTGACATCGAGTCCCCATTCTTCAGTCAACTCAGCGACCAGTCGGTCGGCGACGGAAACCTTCCAGTCTGCCGTTCGAGCCTGTCCTTCTTCATCAATGGTCAGGGCGACCACAGCTGCACCGTGCTCCACGACCGAGGGCATGATTCGCCGGAACCGTGAATCCGGTCCGTTGCCGTCCTCGAAGTTGACGGAGTTGATGATGCTACGGCCACCCAGACGCTCTAGGCCTGCGCGCAGAACTTCCGGTTCGGTGGAGTCCAGGACCAGGGGCAAGGTGGAGGAGGTGGCGAATTGGAACGCAAGGGACGACATGTCCGCCACGCCATCTCGTCCCACATAGTCGACACACAGGTCAAGCAGGTGCGCCCCGTCTCTCACCTGGTCGCGAGCGATGCCGAGCATCGCCTCGTCATCTCCGGCGAGCAAGGCGTCACGGAAGGCCTTGCTGCCATTCGCATTCGTCCGTTCACCGATCGACAGATACGTCGAATCCTGAATCAGATCAACCGCCTGGTAAAGCGATGACACCGCGGGTTCGATCTCAATGGAGCGGGGTGACAGGGACCGGCCTCTCAGGCGCTCGACAACTGCGGCGAGATGTTCCGGTGTCGTGCCGCAACAGCCCCCAACGAGGGTCAGCCCATAGTCGCGGACGAACATCT
>JBDQGZ010000147.1:0-4689 GCA_040265115.1 Candidatus Nanopelagicales bacterium | reverse complement strand
GGGGTAGTTCGCGGCGACCATCGACGAGGACGGCGTCGGCGTCGGGGCTATCGATGAGGGCTGTCGCCTGCGCGGGCAGCACTCGGACCTGATGGGTGAGCAGCGCGAGAGCGGGGAGCACCTCAGTCGAGGGCTCCGTGGCCTGGGTCAACAGCAGCAGGCGCATCTGTCGAGGATAGTGGGTGGGTCCGCACCGTCTTCAGGGGCGCGGAAGGATGGGGTCCGTGACGACCCGACGACACGTCGACCCCCCGGTCCGGCTGCGCGAGGCCACGCTGAAGACCCGGGATGGGCTGTCCATCTCCGCAGCGCACCTACCGTCGCTGGATGACACCACCACCGGGATCGTCGTCATCCACGGCTTCGGCGGATCCTGGCGACAGGAGCGGGTCCTGCGCGTGATGGAGCACCTCGGCGAACACGGCGGGGTGATCGGCCTCGACATGCGCGGCCACGGCCGATCGGAGGGAGCGACCACCCTGGCCCACGATGAACCCCTGGATGTCGAGGCTGCCGCACGATGGGCGCGGGATCTCGGCTATGACCGGGTCGTCACGGTCGGATTCTCGATGGGGGGAGCCGTCGCGCTTCGTCACGCCGGACTGATCTGCCGCGGGCCCGAAACAGCGGGCACCGATGCCGTGGTATCGGTGAGCGCACCCGCCTTTTGGTACTACCGCGGCACTCCGCCGATGCGTTGGCTGCACCGCGCGGTGATGAACCCGCTGGGCCGGGGCTATCTGCGCGCGGCGATGGGCGCCCGCGTTGATCCGACACCGTGGCCGGAACCTGGGCCGCTGCCCCCCGTGGGAGCGGTAGCCCGAGCTCGCGAGCGGGGGCTGCCCGTCCTCATCGTCCACGGTGATGCGGATGCCTTCTTCCCTCTCGAGCATCCCGAAGCGCTCGCGGGCGCGGCGCCGGGCGTGCAGACATGGATCGAGCCCGGCTTTGGTCACGCAGAGGGTGCGATCGAGATCGATCTGCTGCGTCGGATCGGCGCGTGGACGGCTGATCGGTAGAGGGGATGTCGGCCCGGTAGGCTGAGCAACGTGCTGGAGATCGTCTACACCGGACTGCTCGTGCTTGCCATCGTGTTCATCACCTGGTTCGCCGGCTATGTCGTCTACAAGCTCTACAAGGGTCAGGGCTGAGTCGCCCCATGCCCCCGCTGCCCTCGAGCCTGCCGGAGGAACTGCTTGGCTTGTCCTGGCTGATCGGGCGCTGGGCCGGTGTGGGGCTCGGGCAGTACCCCACGATCGAAGACTTCCGCTTCGGTCAGGAGGTCTCCTTCTCCACCGACGGTCGGCCATTCCTGTTCTACGCCTCCCGCAGTTGGTTGCTCGACGAGGACGGCGAGCGCATCCGACCACTGGGTACCGAGACCGGCTATTGGCGGCCCCGCCCGGACAATGAGATCGAGGTCACCCTCGCCCATCCCACTGGTTTCGCCGAGATCTGGGTGGGCAGCGTAGAAGTGCTGGGTCTCGCCGACGCGGCCATCACGTCCGCGCGAGCGACGCTGCGCACTGATGTCGTGGCGCGAACGGCGAGCGCGAAGCCCTATGAGTCCGGCGAGCGCCTCTATGGCCTGGTCAACGGCGAGTTGATGTGGACCTTCGATATGGCGGCCATGGGCGAGTCGATGGGCAATCATCTGTCTGCCCGGTTGAAGCCCGCGGACGCCGAGTCCGACGCCTAGCAGGCGGTCCCGTCATGCAGACGCACGAGGATCGCGGCGATTGGGCGGAGCAACTCCGGGGGAAGGGCTACCGCATTACGCCCCAGCGCCAACTCGTCCTGCAAGCCGTCGATGAACTCGGTCATGCGACCCCCGAGGAGATTCACGCCCACGTGCAGGCCCAGGCGGCCGGGGTGAATGTGTCGACGGTCTACCGCACGCTCGAAGTGCTCGAAGGAGTCGGTCTCGTCACGCATGCGCACATCGCGCACGGCTCGCCGACCTATCATTCGGTGCGCGAGGAGCAGCACGTCCATCTGGTGTGCCGGACCTGCGACTCGATCGATTCGGTCCCCGCGAGCGAGGTCGCCGATCTTCTCGGCCACCTGGAGCGTGCCCAGGGTTTCACGCCGGATATCTCCCATCTCACGATCCACGGTCGATGCGTGGACTGCCGGGAATCCACGGCTGGACACGAGCGTTCGGAGGAGGCATGAGCGAGTCACCGGCCTTCGGATTGCCTGGGGCCGTACCGCCCCCGGAGGGTTCGGTGGACGAGGGGGTGCCCTGGCACTACGGCGACCCCCATGCCGAGCAGCGCCGCCTCCTCGAGGGTCGCTCGCACGTCGACCTGTCCCACCGCGGCGTGATCGCGATCACCGGACCAGATCGATTGCCGTGGCTGCATTCGCTCACCACACAGGCGCTCGAAGGACTCGGCGCCGGTGATACGACCGTCAGCCTTGTGCTCAGCCCCCATGGGCATGTGGAACACGAGATGCATGTCATCGACGATGGCGAGACCACCTGGCTGATCACCGACGGCTCTCGAGTGGCTGATCTCGTCGCCTACCTGGATTCGATGCGGTTCATGCTGCGCGTCGAGGTGGTGGATGCGACGGCGGACTGGGCGGTCGTCGGGGAACCGATTCGCGAGGTCGACCCCCAGGCGCCGACCTGGTTGATGCCGATCGACTTCGCGGGGCTTGGCGCCACCGATGCCGGTGACGATCGAGGGGGAGACGCCTCGAAGTACCTTGATCATCGGCCTGGGTCGTTTGCAGCTCGGGAGGTCCTGGTGCCGCGAGAGGATCTGCTCGATCGGCTTGGCAGCGAACCTGCGGGAACATGGGCGTGGGAAGCCCTGCGCGTTGCCGCCGCGATCCCGCGGGAGGGGATGGAGACCGACCATCGGACACTGCCACACGAGGTCGGCTGGATCGGGCCGGCCGTGCACCTGTCGAAGGGGTGTTATCGCGGCCAGGAGGCGATCGCCCGGGTGCACAACCTCGGTCATCCGCCGCGTCGATTGGTCTTACTCCATCTCGATGGGGGAGCAGAAATCCTTCCGGCACACGGAGACACGGTGCGAGCATCCGACCGTGAAGTCGGTTGGATCGCCTCCGCTGCAAGGCATTTCGAACTCGGGCCGATTGCGACAGCGGTGATCAAGCGAACAACCCCGACCGACATCGACCTCGTGGTTCAGACCGCCGAAGGTGATATCGCCGCGGCCCAGGAGGTCGTCATCTCCGCTTGAGGGATCACTCCTCCGGCGGAATCTCCAGCAGGATCGTCACCGGACCGTCGTTGACCAGGCTCACCTGCATGTCCGCTCCGAACCGCCCCGTGGCGACCTGTGCCCCTCGTCGACGAAGTTCGGTGACGAACGCCTCCACGAGGGGTTCGGCGATGTGGCCGGGTGCCGCGGCATCCCAGGTCGGCCGGCGGCCCTTGCGGGTGTCGCCGTAGAGCGTGAACTGGCTGATCACGAGCACCGGGAGCCCGAGATCTCCGGCAGAAATCTCTCGTGGCGAGCCTGGAGGCACACAGACATCGGGATGGTGGATCCGGTCGGTCTCGAAGATGCGCAGGTCGTAGGCCTTCTGTGCGAGGCGCGCCGCCATTCCCTCGTCATCTCCGTGGGTGACTCCCACGAGGATCATCAGACCCGGTCCATCGATCCGTCCGATCACCTCGCCGTGAACGGAGACGCTCGCGGTGTCCACTCGCTGAACAACTGCACGCATTCGGTGCACGCTACCCCCGGGGCTGTCACAATCCACCCGTGCCCGACCGCGACGACCTCATCCTCGCCGAGGTCGTGCGGAGCGGAGTCGTCGAGAGCGTCCACCGCGGTCACGCCGTCGTGGTGGACGGATCCGGAGAGATCGTGCGCTCCTGGGGTGATCCAGTACAGCCGATCCTGCCGCGCTCGGCGCTCAAGCCCGCTCAGGCTGCCGCGATGGTGGCGTCGGGCCTCGATCTGCAGGGCGAACTTCTGGCGCTGGCTGCGGCCTCCCACAGCGGAGAGCCCTTCCACCGCGAGGGTGCGGCACGCATCCTCGCTGACGCCGGAGTGGATCCGGAGTTTCTCGCGACACCACCTGATCTGCCGTATGACCCGGTCGAGCGGGAGGCCTATCTCGCCGCTGGCGGGATGCGCAGCCGGCTCGCCATGAACTGTTCGGGCAAGCACGCCGCGATGTTGCGAACCGCCTGCCGCAACGGCTGGTCGCTCGAGGGCTATGTGAATCCAGATCATCCGCTGCAGGAGCGCATCCGGGACACGATCACCGTGCTCGCGGGGGAGCAGCCGTGGACGACAGTCGTCGATGGCTGCGGGGCGCCGCTGTTCGGGGTGAGCCTGGTCGGCGTGGCCAGGATCGGTTCCGCTCTCGTCACCGCTGAGCCCGGGTCGCCGGAGCATCAGGTGGTGACCGCGATGCGAAGTAACCCGACCTGGGTGGGGGGCACGAGGCGGGATTCCAGCGCCTTGATGAGCGGACTGCCGGGAACCATCGCGAAGGAGGGCGCGGAGGGGGTCTATCTCGTCGCGCTCGGTGATGGTCGCTCGATCGCGTTGAAGATCGAGGACGGAGCTGATCGAGCGCGGCCGGTGATGATGGCCACCATCCTCCGATCTCTCGGGGTCGAGGCGCCGGTCGTGGCCCAGCAGACACCGCGAATCTCCCCCACGACCTGCTCACCACCCCAGACCGGGCTGCTGC
>JBDQGZ010000146.1:0-4811 GCA_040265115.1 Candidatus Nanopelagicales bacterium | reverse complement strand
GATCCTCGTCCTCGTCGGACCTTCGGGATGCGGCAAGAGCACGACCCTTCGACTGATCAACCGGATGATCGAGCCGACCTCGGGACGCATCATCTATGAGGGTCAGGATGTGACTAAGAGCGATCCGAATGAACTGCGACGTCGCATGGGCTACGTCATCCAGCAGATCGGCCTGTTCCCTCATCGCACGATCGCTGAGAACATCGCCACGGTTCCGCGCCTGTTGAAGTGGCCGAAGAAGCGGATCAAGGAGCGTGTCGACGAACTCCTCGAGATCGTGTCGATGGATCCATCGATCTATCGTGATCGATATCCGTCGGAACTCTCCGGCGGTCAGGCGCAGCGCGTCGGTGTCGCGCGCGCACTTGGTGCAGACCCTGACGTTCTGCTGATGGATGAGCCCTTTGGGGCGATTGACCCCATCACCCGCGATCGACTTCAGAATGAGTTTCTGAGGTTGCAGGCGGAACTCAAGAAGACCATCGTCTTCGTCACCCACGACATCGACGAAGCGGTCAAGATGGGTGATCGCATTGCGATCCTGCGCGATCAGTCGGAGATCGCACAACTCGATCGGCCCGAAGTCATTCTCACCGACCCGGCTGATGAGTTCGTCGAGAATTTCCTCGGATCAGGTGCGGTGCTCAAGACGCTCACGCTGCGCCGGGTGCGCGACATCGATCTCGACCCGATGGTGACGTTGAAGCAACCGGTTCATCGCGGGCAGGCCCTCGCGGAGATGAACGAGGCGAACACCACCACGGCGGTCCTGCTCGATGAGCAGGATCATCCGTTGCGATGGCTCGATGAGCGTGCACTCAACTCCTCGAGCACATCGCTAGATCGGGCGGGCCGACCCATCACCGTCCAACTGCAGCCCGAGGACACACTTCAGGATGCTCTCTCCGCCATGTTGCAGACCTCGTCGGGCATGTCGGTTGTCGTTGATGGCCGCGGTCGGTATCTCGGTTGCTGCACTATCGAGAGCCTCGCCGGGCTGCTGATCCATCAGGGGAACGGGGCGACGTCGTCGTGACTATGACGATCGCTCCGGTGGATGTCGGGCCCGCTCGCAAGAAGCGGTCCCTCACGTCATGGACCTCCGATCAGCTCGATCTGATCGTCACTCCGGTCCTGGCGTTCATCCTGCTGGCACTCCTCATCGCGGTGTGGACGTACTCCACCTTCGACCTAACGACCGAGCGCATCCTCGAGCCCTCGCAACTCGTTCGACAGCTGGGGCAACAGCTGTATGTCGCCTTCTTCTCCACCGTCATCGTTGTGCTCGTCGCTGTTCCCATCGGCATCCTGGTCACCCGCGAGAGCGCACCGAAGGTCAAGGACTCTCTCGTCAGCATCCTCGGGCTCGGGCAGGCGATTCCGGCCTATGGCCTAATCGTGCTGTTCTTCGTGTGGCTAGGCCAGGGCGCCTGGACGGTGATCTTCGCCCTCGCAACCTTCGCGCTTCTCCCCGTGTTGCGGAACACGATCGTTGGTCTTGAACAGGTGGACTCCTCGGTCATCGAGTCCGGCAAAGGCATGGGCATGAGAGGTGTGCAACGACTCACCCGGATCGAGTTGCCTCTCGCCGTTCCGGTGATCATGGCGGGGATCCGGACTGCGGCGGTCATCAACGTGGGCATGGCCACCCTGGCCTTCCTCATCGGCGGCGGTGGACTTGGTGAAACCATCAATGCCGGCCTGAAACTCAACCGCCCCACCGCCATCTTCATCGGTGCAGTCCTTGTTGCCCTGGTGGCTCTGGTCTTCGATTTCGTCGGCGGCCTGGCTCAGCGTTATCTCCGTCCGAAAGGCATCTGAGCGATACGCTGCTGGCGTGGGAGATAAGGTGAAGTCGAAGAGCGGCAAGGTCAAGCGGATTCCGAAACCGTTCTATGAAAAGACCCTGTTCGAACTGCAGGCCCAACTCGTCGAGATGCAAGAGTGGGTGCGCACCACGGGCGCTCGTCTTGTCGTGGTGTTCGAGGGGCGAGACGCTGCTGGTAAGGGATCGACGATCAAGCGGGTAACCGAGTACCTCAACCCCCGAGTTGCCCGCATCGCTGCACTTCCCACACCCACGGAGCGGCAGAAGACCGAGTGGTACTTCCAGCGATATGTCCAACACCTCCCCGCAGCCGGAGAGATCGTGCTGTTCGATCGCTCCTGGTACAACCGCGCCGGGGTCGAGCGCGTCATGGACTTTTGTACCCCGGAGGAATATCGCCGCTTCCTTCACCAGGCACCGATCTTCGAACGCCTACTCGTGGAGGACGGAATCTTCCTCCGGAAGTACTGGTTCAGCGTCAGCAATCATGAGCAGGAGCGACGTTTCGCCTCACGACTAGACGACCCGATGCGGCGATGGAAACTGTCGCCCATGGATCTGGAGTCCATCACCCGGTGGGAGGAGTAGTCCCGGGCAAAGGACGAGATGATGGTGCACACCGACATCCCCGAATCCCCCTGGTTCGATGTCGAAGCCGATGACAAGCGCAAGGCCCGTATCAACATGATCCATCACCTGCTCAGCACCATTCCCTACGAGCCGGTGGAACGACAGGAACTCACCCTCCCCAAGCGTCCTGAGGGCAAAGGCTACGAGCGACCCCCGCGCGAACTGAGTCGTTATGTCCCGGACTACGCCGGATCGCTGTTGGCATCGATGACGGGAGCCGAATCATCCTGATCGTGTCGCGCAGCATCCCACTGGCCATTGATCAGAGCACCGATCAGGATGATGTAACTGGAGATGTAGAGGACCAGCATCACGACGACCACACCGGCTAGTGCGCCGTAGATCGCCTGGTAGTTGGCGGTGAATCGCAACGCGATACCCAGGCCGACGTAGACGCCAACGACTCCGATTGCGGAGAAGATTGCACCCGGGAGCAACTTGGGGCGAGGCTTCGTCGCTCCAACCGCGTAGGCATAGAGCACCAGCATGATCCCAAACAGAAGGGCGAGCGCTCCCACAATCAACACGGTGTAAGCCACCCAAGCGAGCCAGCCCTGTTGGGTGCTCGCCCAAGCCGAGGTGCCCGCGATGGTGACGGTCACGACGGCTAGGGCGAGGATCACGGTGAAGCTGCCGGCAAAGGCACGCAGGCGTGCGATGAGGTAGTTACGGTGACGTAGCGCGTAGGCAAGCCGAAGTCCGCGGGACATGTTGTATACGCCGGAGGAAGCCGACCAGGCCGAGAGGCCGATGGAGATGGCGAAGGACCACGACAGTGTCGATGGCTCGCTGGCGGCGGCAGTTTGGACCTGTTCCAAGATGGTGAGACCGAAGGTGCCGGGACTGATTTCTTGGAGTTGCTTGATGACCTCGTCGAGTTGAGCCGGGTCGAGGAAGAGGCTCAGGAGGACCACCATGGCAATCAGAGCTGGGAATGCGGCGATGATGAACCAGAACGCGACACCCGCGGCGGAGAGGCCGATCTGGGCGTAGCCCTGACGGTGCAGCACTCGAGTGCCCAGTCGCAGGAGGAAACCTAGGCGAGGCGCATGGAGCCAGCGCTGGTAGTAGCCATTTGCCTGCTGCTGCCAACCATGCAGGTGGTCCTGCAGTTGGCTGAATCGGGGAGGCTTCGTTGACGTCGTCATGGTGTCCAGGCCTTGGCGAGACTACGACTGAGAGCGATCGTGGCTCGAGCGTCTGGATGGAGCAGGTCATCGATGCGATCACCGGGAAGCGCGTACCACGGGTCGCCCGAGCACAGGGATGCCCGATCGACTGATCGTGGCCAGTCGACGAATTCGGCGCCTGCAGAGCGGGCCGCGCTCTTGATCACTCGATCGAGAGTGCGCTGCAGTCGATTGACGTCCCGCACCCTATTTTGGTCGAGGAGCGCGCTGCACTGTTTGGCACCGCCGAGGAGCCGTGGGTAGCCCAGCACTATCACTTCGGAGGTCGGAGCCTTGAGCCGAGCCTGTCGCACGAGGTCGATCGTCCCACGTCGCACCTCGGGCAGTTGGCGATGAGCAGCCCCCACTGCGGCACTGCATGTCGAGGATCCGCCCAGCAGGCAGGCTCCTGCGAGGATGGCGAAGCCGATGTCGTTCCCTCCGGCCTGGATCAGCGTCAGATCGGCATTCGCGGGAATGCGTGAGGTGCTGCGCAGTGCCTGGGGGATGGTGTTGCCCGGGCAGGTGAGGTCGACGAGATCAGCGCGTGTGCGAGTGGCAAGGGCGGCTGCCGGCGAACGGGCTGATCGACGGCATCCATCGACGGTCAGGTACTCCCCGGCCCCGATACCGGCGAGGTAGGAGTCGCCGACCGCCACGATGGTGGGCTCCATCGACTGGGCAGTCAGCCCTGACGACTCCTCGGCGCGAACCCCCGGCCCACTGGACAGGATGAGACTGGACAGGATGAGAGCGGTGGCGCTGAAGGCAGCGACGGCAACTGGGAAGGACCGGGGCAGCCTCCGTTGAAGTTCCGCCGTCTGCATTCCTCCACGCTAACCGATGGCACCCACGCGTGTCGGTTTCGATAGGGCGGTGTGGATGCACCGACCGCACCATGATCCATGCCGCCATGTGTGAAGTTTGGGGGTCAGCTGGTCGATGAGGAGAGATCGACCAGGTAGCGCAGGAGGAGCGTCGATTGGGCCTCCAGCACATGAGCGAGTGTCAATCGCAGCGGCGGTGCGCCCGATCCGGTGGGGGTGAGCAGGCCGGTGGTGGCCTGACCCAGGAGCAGTGGCGAGATCGTGAGATCGAGTTCATCGATCATCCCGCTCGACAGGAACTCGCCGAGGAGCCGCGGTCCGCCCTCGCACACGATGCGCTGCATCCCTCGCTGCACG
>JBDQGZ010000145.1:0-4828 GCA_040265115.1 Candidatus Nanopelagicales bacterium | reverse complement strand
CGCAGGAGAACGCTGTATGGCGATTTCCGTGGTGGTCGCGGTGGGCGAGATCGCCGACCCCCTGGTTGCCGCGATCGAGGCGCGCCTGCCCAAGGTCAAGGTGGGTCCCGGCACCGATCCCGACGCGGAGATGGGGCCGCTTGTCACCGGAGAGCATCGTGACAAGGTCGCCAGTTATCTCGAGGGTGCTCCCGGTGAGGGTGCTCGCGTCGTGGTCGATGGCCGCCAGGCGGACCTTCCCGAGAAGGGATTCTTCCTCGGGGTTTCCCTCGTGGACGAGGTCAAGCCTGGCATGAAGGTGTACGACGACGAGATTTTTGGACCCGTCCTGTCGGTCGTCCGCGTCGATACCTATGAGGAGGCGGTGGCACTCATCAACGACCACCCCTACGGCAACGGCACCGCCATCTTTACTCGAGACGGCGGCGCCGCACGACAGTTCCAGTTCGATATTCAGGTCGGCATGGTCGGCATCAATGTGCCGATCCCGGTCCCGGTCTCCTACTACTCCTTTGGTGGCTGGAAGGCATCCTTGTTCGGGGATGCCAACATGTATGGCCCCGCGGGAGTCGATTTCTACACACGCACCAAGACGGTCACCTCGCGGTGGCCTGATCCCGCCACATCATCCGTCGATCTTGGATTCCCCCGGACCTCATGAACGACACGGTTCCACGCAGTGCGATGGCAGCGGCAGTGGCCGTTGCCGTCGGCTGCATGGGGCTTGTGCTGGCGCTCTTCCTGTCAGGGTTCACCACGAACGATGGAACGGCGGTCGATGATCTTCCCCGCGTCTCCGAGGTCATCGTGGCCGCAGCCCACGAGCACGGGATAGATCTGCCCGAGCTGACTGATGAGGAGCGAGAGGCGCTGGACGCTCCGCCGGTCGATGCGACGGACGCCACGGCCTATGAGCAACTCTCCGCGCAACTGATGAGCGTGAGCGAGGTGGATGGCATCGAGCAGGCGGTATTCCTGCTCGGTGAGGTCGTAGCCGTCAGCCCAGATGCAGCCTCCCTGTGTCCGCGGTTGTACGAGGACCTCACTCGCACCGTCGTGGCTGCGCAGATGCCGGGGAGCCCCTGCCCGTGAGGGTGGACCGACTGCCTTAGACGTGCGGTCGCCGGAAAGCCGGGGACTCGCTAATGTGCGCTGCGCTGGCTTGACTCGGACCGACTCACTTCCCTGGAGGCACCTGTGACCATTTCTGTCGGAGACCGCATTCCCGATGTCCCCCTGCGTATCGTCATCGGTGGGGCACCGTCGCCCATCACCTCCGCAGAGTTGCTCGGCCGCGGCCGCGTGGTGCTTTTTGCTGTTCCGGGAGCCTTCACTCCGACATGCTCCCGCCAGCACCTGCCGTCGTATGTCGAATCCGCGGCGGATCTGTCGGCAGCTGGTGTCGACAAGATCGTCTGCATCTCCGTGAACGACCCGTTCGTCATGGACGCCTGGGGCAAGGCGGAAGGTGTTGGCGAGGAGATCATCATGGCCGCCGATGGCAATGCGGACTTCACGGCTGCCATCGGCATGGAGGTCGATGCCAGCGGCTTCGGGCTGGGGACCCGCTCTAAGCGCTATGCCATGGTGATCGAGGACGGAACCGTCACGACCTTTCTGCCCGAGGCGGACGGCTTCTCTGCAG
This sequence comes from Candidatus Nanopelagicales bacterium, assembly GCA_040265115.1. Classification (GTDB taxonomy): domain Bacteria; phylum Actinomycetota; class Actinomycetes; order S36-B12; family S36-B12; genus M55B157. The sequence goes on along the minus strand of JBDQGZ010000145.1, from coordinate 3,183 downwards.
CGGCCAGCCTCGGCAGTTGCGTGGTCGACGCCCTCAAGGCCTAGGGGCCGAAACTCCGTCGATCCACTCAGGGGTCTCGGCGGCGACGATGAGCCGTCGGGTTGCACGGGTCAGCGCGACATATAGATCGCGACCCGGCTGGGCTGCTGCGTCTGCGATTCCTCGAGGGTCCGCAACGACCACGACGTCAAACTCCAAGCCCTTGGCCTCCGCGACGCTCACCACGCTTACCGGAGCGTCGAGGCGGTCGGCCCCACGGCCGACCGTCCCCGGTGAGGTGGCTGCGGTCAGGGAATCGGTGAGCTCGCCAGTTCGCGCGGGATCGGCGATAACGGCCAGGCGACCCATGTCGGGGTCTTTCAGTTCGGCGAGCACCACATCGACGATGTCGGCAATCAGGTCGTCACCCACGGGTGACCACTCGGGCGGCTCACCATCGCGAATGGAGGTGACATCCGCGGGGATGCGTCCGTAGTCACGAAGCACTTGTTGGGCGAGTTCCATGAACGGGCGAGGGGTTCGGTAGTTGATCGTCAAGCGCTCCACGCGCCAGCGCTGCTCGCCCTTTCGGCGTGGACGAGCCAACCCACGAAGCACATCCGCCCACTCTGCTGGTGCTGCCGATGTTGCTGCCTGGTCGAGGTCGCCGACCACCGTCATGGACAGGGAAGGACAGCGTCGGGCAAGCAGTCGCCACATCATGGGTGATAGCTCCTGAGCCTCGTCCACGACCACATGACCAAAGACCCACTCTCGATCACTCGAGGCACGTTCGGCCACCGTGAGGCCTACTGTGTGCTCGGCGTACCGTTCGATGAGCTGCTCGGCAGACACACCCTTCGTTCCCGTCATCTCCAAGACGGCCTGGGCGTACTCAGCCTCATGGGCTCGTTCGGCACTGAGACGCGCTTCGGCGCGACGCTCCGCTTCATCGTCAGCGCCGAGGAGTTCGGCCGCTTCATCAAGTAGGGGAATATCCGCCACTGTCCAGGCCGAACTCCTAGGCCGGAGAAGGGCATGCCGCTCGTCATCGGTCCACTGGGGCGCGGCCTCTCGCAGGTAGTCGGTACTACTGAGGAGATCGTCGATCACCTGCTGGGGGGAGAGGGGCATCCAGGCGAGATTCACCTCGCGCCGCACATCAGGCGCATCACGCAGATCGTTGATCAATTCTGCGTGGCGTGTCTCCAGATCATGTCCGCGCGCGTCAGCGAGTTCGCGGGCGAGAATGTCGAGCATCGCGAGTGCGTAGGAGCGCCGCGCGATGTTGTGGGGACGACGACTCGCGCGACCCCGATCAATGGCAGCGGCGAACATGTCTGGCGTCGCGGTGATGCGAGTCCCTCCGACATTGAGGGTGACCGCCTGCTGTGGAACGCGCTGCCGGGCGCGCACTGCTCGGGACACGACATCGGACCTTCGAAGGTCGCCCTTCAAGGCGGCCACCTGATCCGGCTCGGTCGCCCGCGCATCGACGCCCGGGAAGAGCTGGCCGGGGGTGGCCAGAACCGCGGCGGTCTCGCCCAGGGCCGGCAGCACCTGCTCGATGTAATGCAGGAAGATCGGGTTCGGTCCCACGATGAGGACGCCGCTGCGTGAGAGTCGGTCACGATGTGTGTAGAGGAGATAGGCCGCTCGGTGCAGGGCGACGACTGTCTTGCCGCACCCTGGACCGCCCTCCACCACGAGGATCCCCTGCATGGGGGCGCGCACGATGGCGTCCTGCTCTGCTTGGAGGGTAGCCACGATGTCGTGCATGCGTCCGGTTCTCTTTCGGGCAAGTGCTGCCATGAGCATTCCGCCGCCCTGGACGTCCTCTTCCGCGATCAGGCCCTCACCCAGCGCGTCGAGGTTGAGAACGTCGTCTTCGAGCCCGGTGACGTCGCGACCTTCCGTCATGATGTGTCGTCTGCGGATCACATCCCTCGGATCCGCGTTCGTCGCCTGATAGAACGCTTCGGCCGCAGGGGCGCGCCAGTCGGTGAGCATCGGCTGCTGATCATCGTCAGCGAGGCCGAGACGACCGATGTAGCGCTGGGTTCCGTCGACGAGATCGAGGCGTCCGAAGCACAGTCGCTGCTCAGCTGCGTCGAGTGCGCTGAGGCGCTCTGCATACATCCGGATGAACGCCTCCTGCTCGGAGAGTGCCCCCGGGGTTCCGGCAGTCTGACCATGTCTGGCCCGTCGCAGATCGTGTTCGGTGCGATCACGAAGAATGTCGAGGCGGTCGTAGAGACGATGCACAGCATCGCGCTCGTGGGAGATTTCTCGATCTCGGGTGGTGCTCATCGCCACAAGTCCGGGTCATGCAGGAATGCCTGGACGAGTTGGGTGGCGGACGGGACAACAGCGCGGTTCCCCGCCTCGATCTCGGTGAGGAGTTCGCTTGCGCGAGTGGCCTGGGCCGGTGCTCCCTGGGTCATCACGCGGCGCAGATCATCTGACAAATCATGCAGGGAGGAGTGGTCACGGGCACTGCCGGTCTCATCCGCTCCCACTGCGCTGCCCTCCCAGTTTCCATACAGGGACAATCGATCATGCCGTATATGGCATGAGTCGGCGCGGTAGAGGTCGCGGAAAGAGGAAAGCGAGGGGAGGGGGATCAGGGCAGTGCGGAGGAGTTGGCCTGCCAATCGGCCCAGTCGATATTCCATGAGGCGCCGGGACCTTCATCCCAGTCGGTCTCGATCCCGGTCCCGAAGAAGATCACCGGATCACCCTCGAGGGCGTGTTCATAGAACCACTGCCCGTCTTGCATCGACATGTTCGTGCAGCCGTGGGACGTGGGGGCAACGCCGAGGTTGTAGGTGTTCCATGGCGCGGCATGGAGATATTCGCCGCTGGGGGTGATGCGGAGGGCGAAAGGAACCTGGACATCATAGGGTTCGCGCGGTCCCGGATTGACCATGCGCTTGACGTAGTAGCGCTCCATGACGGTCTTGATCCCTGATGTGGTCTCCCACGTCGGCTTGCCCAGGGACACCGGAACTTCGCGGATCAAGCGACCGTTGCGGTAGAGGGTTCCCATCTGGGTGCCCTGCCGGATACTGAGGATCTGTTCACGGCCGATGCTGAACGATCGGCTCGGATCGAAGGTGGCAAGCCCATCTTCAACCCATGATGAGGTGAGCGTGACTTCGGTGTGCTTGGGCCAGAACTCCTCCGGGCGATACATCATCGTGT
>JBDQGZ010000144.1:0-4898 GCA_040265115.1 Candidatus Nanopelagicales bacterium | reverse complement strand
GGGTAGGTTCGGCGGTCGCGACTGGGGTGGGTTCCTCAGCGAGGGGAGCGGCCTGCAGCGGAGTGACTTGGCCGACCGCGGCGCCTGCTGCGATGGCCGACGCACCGAGGACGATCACGCCTGTCCAGGCAGCGACGACCTTCGCAGCGCCACGCCAGCGTTCCCCGCGTCCTCGTGGGCGGGCATGCGTCCCCATGCTCATGCTCCTATGAAACGACAGTGACAGGAGTTCATGCTAGTGACGAACGCCCCAACTGCCCGATTCGTCCGATCGTGTTCCGTCAGACTCGCACAATCGTGATCGGTTTGTGATGTGTGAAGGGACGATCTCTCGGGTTTATGCCCGCTGCATCTCGGTCGCGACGTCGGCCAGAAAGACCTCGATGTCCTCCTCGGTGGTGTCCCACGAGCACATGAGGCGCACCTCACCGGTGCGGTGATCCCAGACATAGAAGTGGTGGCGCTCCTGGAGGGCTGTCGTGACCTGGGGCGGCAGGATCGCGAACACTGCATTCGCCTGGACCTGCTGGGTCACGATCACACCGGTGATCTGATGAAGCCCGGCAGATAGGCGCTGGGCCATCGAGTTCGCGTGTGATGCGCTGCGTCGCCACAGGTCATCCCCGAATAGGGCGACGAGTTGAGCGCTCGTGAAGCGCATCTTCGACGACAGTTGCATGAAGGTCTTGCGCACGAATGGCACGGCCGTGGCCAACTCAGGGTTCAACACCACCACGGCCTCTGCGGACAATGCGCCGTTCTTCGTACCACCGAGGGACACAAGGTCGACGCCAGCATCCGTGGTGAAGTCCCGGAGCGAAGCACCAAGGCTCGCCGCAGCGTTGCTGATTCGGGCCCCGTCCAGATGAAGCACCATGCCGTGGCTGTGTGTGCGCTCTGCGATCGCGGTGACCTCATCGATTGAATAGACAGTTCCGAGTTCAGTCGATTGAGTGATGCTCACAGCTCGCGGTTGAGCTCGGTGAACGACGCCGAATCCCCACGCCTGGCTATCGACCAACTCTGGCGTGAGCTTTCCGTCGGGTGTGTCGACGGTGTGGAGTTTCAACCCGGCGACCCTTTCTGGTGCACCGCCCTCGTCAGCGTCGATATGTGCGTTGCGCGCACAGATGACGGCCTCCCATGGCCGGCAGGCGCTCTGCAGTGCGACAACATTTGCTCCTGTTCCGTTGAAGACGCAGTAGGCACTCGCCTGCTCTCCGAAATGTCCCTGAATCACCGCCTGCAATCGGGCGGTGACCTCGTCGTCTCCGTAGGCCGGCTGATGGCCGGTGTTTACGGAGGCAATGGCTTCGAGGACCTCGGCGTGCACTCCTGCGTAGTTGTCACTGGCGAATCCACGGTGCGTCATGCGGCTGATTCTCCCGCACGCAGTTCGAAGCGTCGCGGCAGCACGATGGCGGGAACGTCGCTGGCTCGCAGAATCTTGTGAGTCATGTCACCGAGCACGACGCGGTGAAGAGGGCCCTCGGTGCTCGAGGCGAGAAACAGCAGGTCGCTGTCGGTCCAGTGAAAGCGAGACAGCGCCCTGTCGACGGTGTCACCGCTCACTACAGAGGTGGTGATCTGGGGTTCGCCCATGGCCGCGAGGCAAGCCGCCTGCTGCTCCTCAGCCCGACGTGACATCGCTTCAACGAAGGCCTGCTCGGCGTTTCGGCGCGTGCGCGCTCCCATCATGCGAGTGGGTCGGAGTACCAGGGTGAGCAATTCCACGTCGAGATCGTGGCCGGTCGCGAGTTGACGAGCGGTGCGCAGTGCGAGTTCTGACTCCTCGCCCTCGCGGAATCCCACGATGATCCGCTGGAGATACTCGGGCGCGGTGTCGCGGTATCCCTCGGGAGCCAGTGCGACGGCAGCAGAAGAACCGTGGAGCAGTCGATCGGCAACGGAACCCATGCTGATGTGCCCCTTGTCGCCACTGGGCGAGGGTCCGAGGACGACGATCCGCGCGTCCCACTCCGCCTCGGCCTTGATGAGTCCGCGTCCCCTCGATGGGTGCGCGTCGGTGGTCGTGACGATGTCGAGGATGTTCCAGTCCTGCGTCAAGATGTGGCGAGCCCGATCGACTGCGGCCACGGCCCGCTCGGCGATGAATTCCGACCACTCGGCGTCGACGGGGCCGAGGCTGGGGTACTCGAATGGTGGGGGGTGGATATGGGTGAGGACGAGCCGAGCCCCGGTGAGTCGAGCGAGGATGGCTGCAAGGGCCAAGGCATCGTCTCCTGCGTCGTCCGGATTGACGCCCACCAGGATGTTCATCTCAACGCCTCCCACTGGTCACCTTCTCGCCCCACAGGCCGAAGCCTTTATCCCACAGGGTGGCGCCACCGTATCCGTCCCGGGCGTGTGCTGAACCCGTGATCGGGAAATGCATCCCGGGCAGACCACTGGTTCGCTAGCCTCGCGTCCGTGATGTTCCTCGTCTTCGTCCTGTGGGCGATCACCTATGTCGGCATCTTCAGCCACAGGAAATGGACGATCCCCATGGCTGTGGTGTCGATTCTGTACACGTTGTTCATGCTGCGTTTGCACATGACCGACCCGATCCCCTTGAACTTCTAGGCCGAGGAGGACATCCACTATGGCCACGACGACCCCTCCGGTGACGGCCGATCGAGGAACGGTCCGGTTGATCCTGACGATGCGGCTGTTCAACCTCGCCGCGCTAGTCGGATTGCTCGGTGTGCTGGCAGGCTCGCTGTTCTTGCAGTTCGGAGTCGGCGAGCAGCCCTGCCCGCTCTGCCTGGTTCAGCGGTCGGGAATGATCGGTCTCGCGGTTGGCCCGATCATGAACCTCATGTGGGGCCTACGCCCCCAGCACTACGCGGTCAGCATCCTGGCGGCGCTCATGGGATCCGCGGGATCCGTGCGCCAGATCCTGTTGCACATCCAGCCCGATGACCCCGGATATGGCCCGCCGGTCCTAGGCCTGCACCTCTACACCTGGGCATTGATCACCTTCGTGATCGCGATTGCCGGAGTCTCGGTGTTGATGCTGTTCCCGAAGCAGTTCTACGCCGGGGATGAGGGGATCCTGAAGACGCCGTACGGCCCCCCGTGGTGGGTACTGGGAATCGCCGTGGGCATCGTGACCTGGGTGGTGCTCGATGCGCTTGTCATTGCGGCATCGGTGCCGTTCGAGTGCGGGCTGGGAGTATGTCCGGATGATCCGCCGAATATCGAGGGGGCCGGACTAGTTGGCGGCAGCCTGTACATCCTTGGCCTGGGTGTCATCTCCATGGTCATCGGTTTCTGGATCGTTCGCCACCACCGCAAGCGCGTGAGCTGACCGTCGACTGATTGCCGAGCGGTCATGAGCCGGTTGCGACCTGATCGTGAGTCGGTCAGTGCCAACTGTGGATCTGCTCTTGCGGTGATGCGCGCTGCATCGTCGAAGGCGTACTGCCTCTTCGATGCACAAGGAGCGCTCCATGACGACAGACAATTCCACGGGACGGTATCAACGGCGGGCGAGTCGTCGGGCGGCGTGGGTGACGAGCACCACCGGTTTCTTCTCCGCAGCGGCGATCTCAGCCTTCATGCTGATCCCCGGAACGGCGGTAGCAGAGGAACACTCAGGCGGCGAGCGAGGGCGTCCCACTGTGACCGTGACCGCAACGTCCACATCCACCGAGACTGTGACCGCCACCGCGACAACAACGGCTACGACAACGGCCACAGCCACGGCGACGGAAACATCGACTGTGACGGCAACGGCAACGGAAACGGCGACACAGACTGTGACCGCGCAACCGACGGAGACACCGACGGTCACGGAGACCGCGACACTGACCCAGACGGCGACAGCGACGGCGACGGAAACGGTGACAACGGAGCCGACGGTGACTCCCACCGTCACCCAGACGGTCACGAACGTTGTGGTGATCCCAGGACCGGGGGTGACGATCACGTCGACAGCCACCGAGACGATCACCGGTGAACCGACTGCAACCCCCACGGTGACGGAAACCATCACGGTGACGCCCTCTCCAGGAGAGACAACGATCACTCCGTCGCCAGGCACAACATCACCCACGGCCACTGAGACAACGGAGAGCCCTTCACCGGGAACGACATCGCCCATCGCCACGACAGGATCTCCATCCCCGGGTGGAACGACGACAATCGTGACACCGGCGGCAGGCACAGTGCCGACGGGAGTCGCCGCCGGTGGCGGCCCGATCCCGACTGAGAACAGGCCCCTGATCGGCTGGCTCGCCGCCGCTGGAGCGTTCGCAATCGGACTGCTCGGACTGCGATCGGCACTCGCCTCGCGTTCATGAGTCGAGCGGACATGAGTCGGTCAGGACCGGACCGTCGCCGCCGTCGCCACCTGGCGACGGCGGCGGGCGGGTTCATCGCGGGTGCTGCTCTCGTCGTCGTGATGACGGGGGCCTCTCAGCCGGCGCCGATGACCTACGACTCTCGGCTGTGGATCGCACTGACCTCTGTTCCTGTCGAGGATGCGCTCCGAGAAGGTCGCGACGTCGTGTGGGACAAGTCGCTCTCCCCTGAGTCAGCGCCGCCGAAGGCATCATCAGAAGCCTCGACCCCTACGGCTTCGCGGGATGCGAGTGATTCGCCAGGTGCGGCGGACTTTGGTGGAGTGGAGCCGAAGGGATTAACAATCCCCGCGATGGGTGCCCAAGCGCCTGTGATCCCCGTAGGTCTTGACGAAGGTGGCGGAGTGTACGTGCCGGAGGATGTGCGCACTTTGGGTTGGTACACCGCGAGCGTCCCGATTGGTGCGAGCCAAGGCTCCAGCGTCATCGTGGGACATCGGGATTCGGCCGTTCAGGGCGCGGGCACGTTCTCTGGGATCGAGTCTCTCGATATCGGGGAGGCGATTGAGGTGACTGATCCTTCGGGGCAGGTGG
>JBDQGZ010000143.1:0-4906 GCA_040265115.1 Candidatus Nanopelagicales bacterium | reverse complement strand
TCGAGGTTCTCCACCGGTACGTCACGGGCTATCCCTGCGTTGCCAGGGGCCGCGATGACCTCCTCACCGGACGCGAGGAGCGAGGTGACCAACGCGTGCTCGCGGGCACCCGATCCGACAACGAGGATCTTCACGAGTGTGCACACTACCGTTCACCTTCCGCGCTTAGTCTGGTTGTGTGCACGCCCGGCGGATGAATCGAACACGATGGGCGATCGGCCTGGTTGCCGCCGTCTCCATGGTCTTGGCCGGCTGCAACGGCGGTTCGGACTCCGCCCCAACTGACTCACCGAGCAATTCCGAGCCGCCAACCCCCGTATGCGCAGAAGGCGCCCCAGACAGGCCTACCGAAATCAGTCGCCTCACCCTGGATGGCGTCACCGCCCAAACCTTCACGACAACCCTCACCGTCCCCTACGCGGGGCTCGACAGCGGCCCCCTCGATCGGCCATCCGTAGTGCGTGCGGCGGTCGTCACAGCCGAGTCCGGTGCACCGGTGACCTTTCGAGCGAGCTCCGGGAGACTGATTGAAAGCCTGGACGATGCGTGGCCGAATGCACCCAGCCAGATCACGGTCTATTCCGTTCCCGGAGCGACCTCGTGCATCGCCTCGGTCTACTTGTTGAGCACCAGGGTCGGACCGCTCACATTGAGCGTGGAGAGCGAGGAGACCCTGACGACAGATGTCGAGGTCGTGACCTCCCCCGCTGCTGCTCGCAACGTCACTCTCGAGATCAAGGACGGGCCGATCCAGGCTGGCGAGGAGGTGGAGGTCGGAATCACCGTGACCGATGCCTTCGGCAATCGAGTGGTGAATTCCGCGGTCGTCATCAGCGTCCCCCGCGATGGCCCGGCTGCGTATCTGAACGGCGCGAACCGCGCGACAGTGCTCACCGACGAACGAGGGCGTGCTCGCGTGGTCCTACTCACCATCGCCGATCGTGGCACGCGGCTCACCGTCCGAGCCCGAGGTGACAACCCGACCTGCGATGCCAACATCAATCAGTTCGACTGCGACGCGAACCAGCCCTTCGCCGGCGTCGAACCGGCGACGTCGAATGTGCGCAAGCAGATCCGCATCCGTCAACCTGAGATCCTCATCGAATTCCCTCCCACCGACACGATCGTGAGCGCTGGCGACACCTTCGATCTGCGCGCGCGGACACTCGGAGTGGAGTCGGGAACCCTCGCCCAGGTGAAACTCGGTGATGACGTCCTGTCCCTGGGCAGCGTCGAGGACGAGAATTCCCTGTCGATAAGCAATATTCCCGCGCTGCTGAATAGCGACGGCGAGAGTTACGGTCTGCTCGTGGGTTCACTTCCTCGCGTCCCCATCGAGATCACCGTGCTGCCCTTTGGCATCCTCGACGCAGGCCTGCGCGGCGAGGATTTGCGACTACGCATCGCCACCGGAGCCTGGCCCGTGGGAACACGGATCGAACTGCTGCTCAATGGCGCCGTCATCGATCGACGGTCGATTGCCACCGCCGGTGAGGAATGGTTCGTCGACGTGGAGAACCTCCCCGGCGTCTACACCGTGAGGGCACGAAGTGGTGAGGAGACCATCGCTGCGCCTGATCCGCTCGTGTGGCCGCGATAGGGAGCTTGGATCAGCCCTCGTAGTGAGCGTCGATGAGATCGAACACCTCGTCGAGAATGGCCAGGCCATCCTTCGCTTCGGCATCGGTGACGATGCAGGGCGGAACGACATGCGTGCGGTTGAAGTTCATGAACGGCATGAGCCCGCGAGCCCGGCATTCGGCCATGAATTGGTTCATGGCTGGTGAGCTACCGCCGTAAGGCGCCAGTGGTTCCTTGGTCGCGCGATTCTTCACCAGATCGAGGGCCCAGAAAACGCCGAGACCGCGGACCTCCCCGATGACGGGATGCTTGTCGGCGAGTTCCGCCAGGCCCGGTCCCAGGACATCGCGGCCAATGCGCGCAGCGTTCTCCACGATTTTCTCGTCTTTCATTGCATCAATGGAGGCCACGATCGAGGCCGCGGCGATCGGGTGCCCCGAATAGGTGAGGCCACCGGGGAAGACCCGATCCCGGAAGGTGTCGGCGATGTCCCCGGAGATCACCACGCCACCCACGGGGATGTAGCCGGAGTTCGAACCCTTCGCGAAGGTGATCAGGTCGGGCTCCGCAGCCCAGTTCTGCCAGGCGAACCAGGCTCCCGTGCGCCCGAAGCCACTCATCACCTCGTCAGCGATCCAGACGATCTCGTACTTGTCGCACAGCGCGCGGACGCCCTCGAGATAGCCGGGTGGCGGGACGAGGATCCCTGCCGTACCGACCACGGACTCCATGAGGATCGCGCCGATCGTGCCCGGACCTTCGAACATGATCACCTGCTCGAGGTGTTCGAGCGCACGCTCGGTCTCCTGCTCCGGCGAGTCCGACCAGAAGGGGGATCGATAGGGGAACGGCCCGAAGAAGTGAACATGCTGGGAGGCGTACTCATTCGGCCAACGACGCGGATCACCGGTCGCCTGGATCGAAGCGCCGGTATTGCCGTGATAGGAACGATAGAACGACAGCACCTTGTGCTTATGCGTATGGATTCGTGCCATCCGGATCGCGTTCTCCACCGCGTCCGCCCCACCGTTGGTGAAGAACACCATGCGGTGTCGATCCCCCGCCAGATCGACAATGCGCTTCGCCGCTTCCCCGCGCACGTCATTCGCATGCTGCGGTGCGATCGTCGCCAGGCGCTGCGCCTGCTCGGCGATCGCCGCCACGACCTTCGGATGCTGATGACCGATATTGATGTTCACCAACTGACTGGAGAAGTCAAGATAGCGATTGCCCTCGAAGTCCCAGAAGTAACAGCCCTCGGCGGCCGCAATCGGCAGCGGGGTGATTGCACCCTGCGCACTCCAGGAATGGAAGACGTGGGCACGGTCCAGGTCATAGACCTCGCGACCACGCGCAGGATCGGGGGTGAACTCCATGGCTGCTCCTGTTCCCTGGTCCGGGCTGACGATCGGCCACACCGGACGGCTCGCGCTCTAGCCTAGGGCCGCAGCGACCCGGTGTTCGAGCGACTCCCGGACGGCCGGCCACTCCTCGGAGAGGATCGAGAACATCACGGTGTCGCGCATCGAGCCGTCCGCCCGACGCTGGTAGCGGCGCAACACCCCCTCCTGGCGCGCTCCTAGCCCCGCAATGGCGCGTTGCGACCGTTCATTGCGGATATCGGTCTTCAGTTGCACGCGTCCAAAGCCCAACGCAAAGGCAGCACGAATCAGCAGCAGTTTGCACTCAGCATTGACCACCGACCCCCACACGGCCGGCGTGTATGCGGTGAATCCGATCTCGCAGCGCTCATCCGCGGGGTGAACATCGAGATACGAAGATGTTCCCACGATCTGACCCACCGGGAGACCAGACACCGAGCGCCGCAGGCGTACGACCCAGGGATAGCGCCCCCTGCCCTCGGCGGCCCGCATCACGCTCGCAAGATGCTCGGGGTCGGTGGGTCGCCCCGGCAGGAGCGTCCAGACCTCATCATGATCGAGTGCTGCGAATAGGTGGTATTCATCGCCGACAGCGAAGCGGGAGAGTTCCACCGCATGCCCGCTGAGCTCCGGGTTGTTCACTAAAGCGTGCCGCGCCTCGTCGCCTAGCATGCACCTATGATCCAGCCAGGGTCGGTCACTATCGCCACCAACCCCGCTCCCGATGCCCCCACGGTCGTCGATATCGGTATCGGGGAGATCATCGGGTGGACCGTCACCATTGTGGTGGCCGCATTCCTGGCCTATGTCGTCTACCGCGCGATGGAGCGACCGCGGCTGCGGCTGGTGGAGACGACGGAGGGCCTGCGCGCGCTTCCTCGTGACGTCGTCCTCTATGCCGTCTCGATTCCCTTCCTGATCCTTACCTGGATCCTGTTCTTCTGGGTGATCCTGCTACTCGCCGACAATCAACTCGATGCGCTCGGCCTGATCGTGCTCCCTGCCTCGATTGTCGTTGCGGCACGGGTGCTTGCACATCTGAACAGCCGGGTCGCCCATGAGGTGGCGAAAATCGTTCCGTTGACGATCATCACGCTGATCATCCTCGGCGGTCAGATCCGCGATGACGCGTCCTTTAATCGCATTTTCGAACAGCTTGAACCCATCAACGTCACCTGGCCGGCTCTCGTATTCGTTCTGCTCGTCGACTACGCACTCACGGCCGGGTGGTACTGGATCTACGTCCGCTGGTGGGCGCCTAACGCAGCTGCTCGACGCGAGCGGCGTGACGACCGCCCTCGAACGGGGTAGCGAGGAAGATGCTGATGAGCTCCTTCGCCGTGGGGAACGGCGTCACTCGGGAGCCAAGGCAGGCCACGTTCGCGTCGTTGTGGCGTCGGGTCATTTCTGCGTCATAGACATCCCTGAGGATGCCGCCGCGAGCGCCATTGACCTTGTTGACAGCCATGCAGATTCCCTGGCCGCTCCCGCACACCGCGATGCCGAACTGCGCGTCGCCGGAGGCCACTGCGCGACCCACCGCCGAGCCGAAGACCGGATAGTCGCATCGCTCATTGGAGTCGGTGCCGACGTCGATCACCTCGTGTCCGGATTCGACCAACCATTCAAGAAGCGGTTCCTTCAGCGGGAACCCGGCATGGTCGCTGCCTATGGCGATCTTCATGTCCCCAGTCTGGCACTCCGACGATCACGGGACCTCGAGTTGGGTGATCTCCACGGTCACACCGAGGGATTCGCTCTGTCCACCGGCGTAGATGCCCTTCAGGGGCGCCACATCGGCGTAGTCCCGACCGGGAGCGGTGGTCCTGGCCGGTCACGATCCTCACCGGAATCCTTGCCGGACTGCTCGTCGCGACCTATATCGCGACTCCCCGGGTCGATAGCGGCTCCGCGGAGGATACCGCTGATGACGGGAACTCCAC
>JBDQGZ010000142.1:0-4995 GCA_040265115.1 Candidatus Nanopelagicales bacterium | reverse complement strand
GTCGATGCCGACTCCACCATCGCCTGAGCCATCGCCCGTTGCACACCCCGAACAGGCACACGATCGCCTCCGCCCTGAGACGCGGTGGGTCCACCACCTGCGACCAGCCGTCGAACGTCGTCACGAGTGATATCGCCATGTCGACCGGTCGGCGTCGCGGCCCCGAGATCGACACCTAGTTCACGAGCCAGCGCGCGCACAGGCGGCTTCGCACGTGGTCGACCCGATGCAGGTGCTTTCACGGCCTCAGGTGGCGACACCTGAGCAGGTGCGGGCGTGTGAGCGTGGTCCTCCATGACGCCATATCCGATGAGCACCGGGGTACGGGGCTGCTCCTCGACCGCATCCGAACCGACCGCGAGAATCGGGGTTCCGACAGCGACGATCTGACCTTCGGCGACGAGGATCTCGCTCACCACTCCGGCGAACGGGGAGGGCAGCTCAACCACGGCCTTGGCTGTCTCGATATCAACAATCGGATCGTTGATCGCGACGACATCCCCCGGAGCCACTCGCCAGCAGACGATCTCCGCCTCGGTCAGGCCCTCCCCGACATCCGGCAGCGCGAAGACCTGAGTGCTCACAGCGCCATCACCTCGCGCACCGTGGCGATGACCCGATCGATACTGGGGAGGTAGTGCCGTTCGAAACGGCTCGGCGGATACGGCAGGTATGCACCAGCGACACGGGTGACCGGAGCCTCGAGGGAGAAGAAGCACTCCTGAGAGACCTGTGCGGCGATCTCACCACCCAAACCCGCGACCTCGACAGCCTCATGGACGACGACACATCGTCCCGTGCGGCGCACCTGCTCGAATACCGGCGACAGATCCATCGGCGACAGGCTGCGCACATCGATCACACCCGCCGCAACACCCTGACTCGCCAATGCATCGGCGGCCTCGAGGCAGGTGCGCACCATCGGGCCGTACCCGACCAGGGTCACGGCATCGCCATCCCGAAGCACCCGAGGAGTCCAGGGATCATCGGCACGCTGGGGCTCCACCTCAGCCCTATCCCAGTAGCGCCGCTTGGGTTCGAGGAACACCACGGGGTCGTCACACGAGATCGCCGCCCGCAGGAGGTGATACGCCTCGTCAGCATCCGCAGGTGTCAGCACCCGAAGTCCCGGTGTGTGCACGAAATACGCCTCGGGGGACTCACTGTGATGCTCGACCGCGCCGATGCCACCGCCGTAGGGGATTCGGATCACGATCGGTAACTTCGTGGCGCCAGACGAGCGATAGTGGTGCTTGGCGACCTGGGTCACGATCTGATCGAAGGCGGGATAGACGAAACCATCGAACTGGATCTCCACCACCGGCCGATAGCCACGCATCGCCAGACCCACGGCGGTGCCGACGATTCCCGACTCTGCCAGGGGTGTTCCGACGACTCGGGCATCCCCGAAATCCTTTGCTAGCCCATCGGTGACACGGAACACTCCCCCCAGCGTGCCGATGTCCTCACCGAGCAGAACCACCTTCGGGTCCTCTTCCATGGCGCGACGTAGAGATGCATTGAGCGCCGCGACCATCGTCATCGATTCGCTCATGCCGCACCTCCTGCGATGATCGTCTCCCAGCGGGCTCGGTCGCGTTCGACATCGTGATGCGACTCCGCGTAAACGTGATCGAACATCCCGATCGGATCAGGGTCCGCTACTCCGCGAACACCCGCTCGCAGCCTCTCGCCAAGCGCATCCGCATCAGCAGCGAGTTGAGTGAACCAATCGTCTTCCGCGATCCCGTTCGCGCGCAGATAGCGTTCCATCCGGTCGATGGGATCGAGCCCAGCCCAATGCTCGAGTTCGCCCGCTGGTCGATATCTCGTCGGGTCATCTGAGGTCGTGTGCGCTCCCATGCGATAGGTGATGGCTTCGATGAACACTGGACCGCTGCCGGTGCGGACCCGTTCCAATGCCCAACGCGTCACTGCGAGACCAGCCAGGACGTCGTTGCCATCGATGCGGACCGCCGGCATGCCGTATCCGGCCGCGCGCTGCGCGAACGGGACTACGGTCTGCCGATTGATGGGCTCGGAGATCGCCCAGCCGTTGTTCTGGCAGAAGAACACGACCGGAGCCGACTCCACGGTCGCGAACACCATCGCCTCGTGAACATCTCCTTCACTTCCTGCTCCATCGCCGTAGTAGGCGATGACCGCATCATCGGAACCATCGCGCTGAATCCCCATGGCGTAGCCCACCGCATGAAGGGTCTGGCTGCCGAGCACGATGGTAAAAAGTCCGAAGCCATGCTCCTGCGGGTTCCACCCGCCATGCGTCGTGCCTCGGTAGAGCCCGAGCAGTCCAAGAGGATCGACCCCGCGGGACCAGGCAACGGCCGATTCGCGATAGGTCGGGAAGGCGAAGTCGCCCACCCGCATCGCATGAGCTGAACCAACCTGACCCCCCTCCTGGCCCAGGCATGAGGACCACAGGCCGAGTTCGCCAGTGCGCTGGAGCGCCGTGGCCTCGGTGTCGACGCGGCGTGCCATGACCATGTCCCGATGCATGGTCCGGAAAAGTTCGGCGTCGATCTCAAGGGGAAACAGCGAGTGAGGATGGAATCCACCCTCGGGGTCGAGCAGGCGGATGGGGTCTTCCCATCCGGGAATCGTGTCGTGGGTCATCGTGAGACCTCTCTGGGACGGTGGTTCGGCCTGGGTCGTCAGGCACTGCCTCCATCCTGGCACCGTCCGGTCCCTGGAATAGGGCAGACTGCCTACATGGACTCCTCCGGCGCTGAACCCACCCGAGTTTTCCTGCTCGACGACCACGAGATCGTGCGTCGTGGGCTCGCCGACCTGCTCAATCTTGAGGACGACCTCGATGTCGTCGGCGAGGCTGGAACCGTGGTCGAGGCGATCCAGCGCATCCCCGCTGTCCGACCGGATGTCGCGGTTCTCGACGTGCGGCTGCCCGATGGTAGTGGCGTGGAGGTCTGTCGCGAGATCCGCGATTCCCTGCCGGATGTGAAGTGCCTCATGCTCACCTCGTACGCCGATGACGAGGCCCTGTTTGATGCGATCATGGCGGGGGCATCGGGATATGTGCTCAAGGAGATCAGGGGCAATGACCTAGTTGATGCCATCCGACAGGTGGCCCTGGGGCGGTCGCTGCTCGACCCTATCGCCACGCAGCGCGTGCTG
Source organism: Candidatus Nanopelagicales bacterium (assembly GCA_040265115.1). Taxonomy (GTDB): domain Bacteria; phylum Actinomycetota; class Actinomycetes; order S36-B12; family S36-B12; genus M55B157. Next base: position 1,842 of record JBDQGZ010000142.1, on the reverse strand, counting down.
GACCGACTGCGCAAGGGCGCCCAGCATGACGAGCGGCTGGACTCACTCACCGATCAGGAGTCGAAGATCCTCGACCTCATCGGCGAGGGCCTGACGAATCGGCAGATCGGCGAGCGGATGCACCTCGCGGAGAAGACGGTGAAGAACTACGTCTCGAGTCTGCTGGCGAAGATGGGGATGGAGCGGCGCACCCAGGCGGCCGCCTATGTCGCTCGCCGCGACGCCGAGCAGGGCCACTAAAGGCGAACGGACCATCGCAGACGGGTTCCACCGGATTCATCGACGCGCTCGACCGAGCACACTCCGCCCAACTCATTGGCGCGTGCGGTGATATTCGCCAAGCCCGATCGCCGGCCTGACTCCGTGATTCCCACACCGTCATCGGTGACCATCAGGGAGAGCATTCCATCGCCAAACTGCAGGAGCACTTCGACGGTCGACGCTCGTGCATGCTTTGCGGCATTCGTCAGAGCCTCACGCAGGACAGCGATCGCATGATCGGTCAGCATCGGGTTCATCACTGAATCGACTGGGCCGACAAATCGAACTGAAGGCGAAAAGCCAAGCAGCGCAGCTGACTGGGATACCTCGCGAAGCACCAGTCCGCGGGCTGATTCGGTTCCGAGGTCGACGGGCTCATGCAGGGCGAAGATGGTCTGCCGAATCTCCTTGATGGTTTCATCGAGTTCATCGATCGCCCGGCTGACGCGCTCCCGCGCGACATCAGGAATGTCATCACTGCGCAAGGTTCCCTGCAGCATCATCCCGGTGGCAAACAGGCGCTGAATCACCAGGTCGTGTAGGTCGCGAGCGATCCGATCGCGATCCTCGTACACCGCAAGTCGTTCCTGTTCGCTTCGGGTGATAGCCAGGGTGACCGTCACCGCGACCTGACTCGCGAACTCTCGGGCCAGTTCGACCGCCTCATTCGAGATCGCCTGGACCGGATCGATCCAGCCAAGCACGATCGCGCCATGGATCCGATCAGGAGTGCCGACCGGCAGTGTCACCGAGTGCACGCAGCCCGCGGGCATCCGATCGTCTCCCTGCTCCACCACGACCACCGCGTCCGCACCCGTGATCTGGCGCGCTTGCTCCGCCGCCGCCAGCATGACCTCGTCAGCGGACGCTCCCGTGAAGACCACCGAGTCGACATCGGCGATCGCTTGCTGCCAACGACCACGCAACCTGGTGTGCTCGAACAGACGGGCATTCTCGATCGCGACGGCGGCCGCGGCAGCGAGGGCTGTGACGGTCTCCTCGTCCTCGACGCTGAACCTGCTGGCGCCCCTCTTCTCGGTGAGATAGAGGTTGCCGAACACACGCCCGCGGACTCGAACCGGCACTCCGAGGAAGGACCTCATCGGAGGGTGGCCCTCGGGGAATCCTGCGGAGGACGGGTGCGAGGTGAGGTCGTCGATCCGGATCGGCAGTGGGTGGTCGACGAGAAGCCCGAGCACACCCTTCCCCGTGGGCGGCGGCCCAATCGTGGCCACCGTGTCGGGATCCATTCCCACGTGGATGAACTCGGAGACCCGACCATCGTCATCGACCACCCCCAGCGCTCCATAGGAGGCATCGGAGAGGTCGACGGCGGCCGTCACGATCCTTCGTAGGGTGGAACGCAGTTCAAGGCCTGCCGCAACCGCGACGACAGCGGAGAAAAGTCCCGAATCGCTTCGGCCACCCTCCGCTGAGCCCGGGTTCGCCATGCGCCCATTGTGCACCCGGGTTCCCCCATCCACTCACCGGTTGCGGATGCGCACCCGGCCAATTCCGGTCAGACTCGACGTCATGACTGCTGCGCTGCGACGGGTTGCCGCCATCCTGCTCGGCCTGTTC
>JBDQGZ010000141.1:0-5037 GCA_040265115.1 Candidatus Nanopelagicales bacterium | reverse complement strand
GTGGCCTGCGATGCGCTGTGGGGGACGCGGATGACGCGGACTCGACTGACCGAGCTCGCCGCTGAACTCGGTTCCGATGTCCCCTTCAGCGTCCACGGGGGCACGATGATCGGGCGAGGGCGTGGAGAAGATCTCACGCCGGTGCTTACTCATGCGGAGTTGACGTGGGTGATCTGGCCGAACCGCCTCGGGTTGTCGACGCCGACGGTGTATGCCGAGTGTGATCGGTTGCGGGGCGATCGGTTGATCCCGAGCCCGTCGATCGATGAGGCCGTGGTGTCGGCGCTGCGGGCCGATGATCCGCGCCTGCTCGGCCCGCTGCTGTCCAATGATCTGCAGGAGGCCGCGATCTCGCTGCGGCCCGAACTCGCAGATGTGCTGGCGGAGGGAGATGGGATGGGGGCGATCGCCGGGATCGTCTCGGGCAGCGGTCCCACGACAGTGTTCCTCACCGAGAATGAGGCCGAGGCCAAGATCATGGCGGTGAAACTCGGCATCTTCTATCCCGATTCACCGGCGTTCGTCGCGCGCGGTCCCGCTCCCGGTGCTCGCCTGGAGGACTGAGTCCCGCCACATCGGGTTATCTCGGCTAGGGAGAGTCGAATGGTGCGGTCAGGCTGCGCAGCAGATCGGCGAGGAGTTGTTGATCGGCGAAACTCAACCCGGCGAGGATGGCGTGCTCACGGTCGAGCAGGTCGGCGAGCGCGGCATCGACACGCTCTCGACCGGCGGTGGTGAGACGAACCTGGACCCCTCGGCGATCACCTGGATCAGGGGTGCGCTGGACGAGGCCGTCACGTTCAAGACGATCGAGCCGGTTCGTCATCGTGCCGCTGGTGACGAGCGTCTCACTCGCCAATCGACTGGGGGACAGGGAATACGGGGGTCCGCATCTGCGCAGTGCTGTGAGCACATCGAACTCACCGGCCTCGAGGTCGTATCGCTCGAAGGCAGCTCGGCGGGCGATGTCGAGATGGCGGGAGAGTCGACTGACGCGGGAGAGGACCTCGAGAGGCGCGACGTCGAGATCGGGGCGTTCGCGTCGCCAGGCCGCGACGATCCCATCGACACCGTCGCGCCCATCGACAGCGTCACGCGCCGGTCGGGCGACCTGCTCGGTCATGGGTTCAGACTACGGTGTGGCTGAGCGGGAACGACGACGCTGCGTGGAGATCGGGCGTGGCTTCGCCTCGAGGTGCGACAGGCCGTTCCAGGCGAGGTTGACCAAATGGGAGACGACCTCCTCCTTCTTCGGCTTACGCACATCGAGCCACCACTGTCCGGTGAGGGCGGTCATGCCCACGAGCATGCGGGAATAGGCGGGGGCGAGGTTCTTCGGGATGCCGTGGGCGTTGAACTGCTCGGCGAGGAGGTATTCGACCTGGCCGGCGATGTCGACGATGAGGCTGGCGAAGGAACCGGTTTGCTGGGACACGGGTGAATCGCGCACCAGGATGGTGAAGCCCTCGGGGTTCTCGTCGATGTAGTCGAACAGTGCCATGCCGGCCTGCTCGAGGAGTAGACGCGGCGATGAGCCCGACAGTGCGCTGGTAATGCGCTGGAGGAGAGAGTTCATCTCCCGGTCGACGACGACAGCGTAAAGGCCTTCTTTGCCCCCGAAGTGCTCATAGACCACCGGCTTCGAGACATCGGCGACCGCGGCGATCTCCTCGACGCTGACGGCCTCATAGCCCTTCTCGGCGAAGAGACGGCGGCCGACCGTGAGCAGTTGCTCGCGTCGTTCCCGGCCGGTCATGCGCATGGCGCGACCCTAGTCTTCGCCATGCCCCGGGGAGGTCATGTGTCGGAAGGTTCGACCCAGCCGGGGATGCGACGGCGCATGGCGGGATCCTTCAATTTCGCAGCGATGCGCGCAGGGTTGGGCCAGCGCACGTCGCTTGCGAGGCGCAACTTCTCCATCACGCGGATGAACTCAGCAGACAGATCAAGTTGTCCGCGCAGTACTCCGTGGCGTGCCGAGGTCGGTTCGGCGTGGTGCAGGTTGTGCCAGGACTCACCGAAGGAGGGAATCGCGAGCCAGGCGACGTTGGAGGAGTTGTCGCGGGTGGTGAACGGCCTCTTGCCGAACACGTGGCAGACGGAGTTGATCGACCAGGTGACATGGTGGACGAGTGCGACCCGGACGAGGCCGGCCCAGAAGAACGCGGTGAGCGCGCCCCACCATGACCAAGTGATGAGGCCGCCGAGCACAGCCGGAAGCAGCAGGGACGCGAGGACGATGAGCGGGAAGAACCGCGAGACGCGCGCCAGATCCTTGTCGGCGGCGATGTCGGGGGCGTAGCGCTCGACCGAGGTCTGCTGGCCATCGAACAACCAGCCGATGTGGGCGAAGGCGAGCCCCTTGGCAAGTGCTCGCCGCGAGGTGCCAAAGCGCCACGGGCTGTGCGGGTCGCCCTCCTCGTCGCTGCGCGAATGGTGCAGGCGGTGGTCAGCAACCCACTGGGTGAGTGAGCCCTCGATCGCTGCGGACCCAGCGATGGCCAGGCTAACCCGAACCGCACGAGGTGCCTTGAAGGAGCCGTGGGTGAAGTAACGGTGGAAGCCGACGGTGATGCCGATGGCCGAGATGGCGTAGAACACGGCGGCAAGGATCACATCGGTCCAGCCCAGCCAGCCGCCCCAGGCGACCGGAATGGCCGCGAGGACCGCGAGGAGCGGAATGACAATGAAGACGCCGATGAGAGTGCGGGTGCCGCGCGGCATGGGCACCGTCACGGGCTTGGGTCCGGAGGCGGCAGTGGGGGCGGTCTCGTCGAGGGGGGTGGACTTCTCGGCCAACGCCACGGGGTGCTCCTGTCGATCGGCGTTCACGGGGGTCGATTGTGCTCAGGTCGAGACAACCTACGCCACCGTAACCTACGTCTGCGTAACCTGTCCAGTGGGGATGGCAGACTAGGCACCCGCGTTCCCGGCTCGTCTAATGGCAGGACAAGAGACTTTGGATCTCTGAATGGGGGTTCGACTCCCTCGCCGGGAGCTTTGGTCGTAGAGGCTGTTCGCGCGCGCCGCTCGGCGGGTAGTGTTCGCCGCGATGAACGCTGCACCCGGCACGCGTCCCCCGGTCGTAGTCATCCTGGCCGCCGGCGAGGGCACACGCATGCGCTCGCGACTGCCGAAGGTGCTCCATGCCGTTTCTGGCCGCACTCTCCTCGAGCACGTGCTCACCGCTGCGGCGGCGATCGAACCTCACCACGTCATGGTCGTCGTCGGCCACGGCCGTGATGAGGTGATCGCCCATCTCGATGAAGTGGCGCCCTGGGTCGACACCGTCGTGCAGTCCGAGCAGCGGGGCACCGGGCATGCCGTGCGGGTGGCGCTCACCGCGTTGGTCGAGGGAGGTCATCTCGACGCGGCATCGACCGGTCCGGTGATCGTCTTGAGCGGGGACACGCCTCTGCTCACCGGTGACACCGTGCGCCATCTCGTGGACGCACACAGCCGGCACCGAGCAGCTATCACGCTGCTGAGCGCGGTTCTCGAGGATCCGACGGGATACGGCCGGATCGTGCGGGATACGGACGATCACGTGCAGTCGATCATCGAGCACCGCGATGCCGATGAGACCGTTCTCGCGATCTCGGAGATCAACGCCGGGATGTATGTCTTCGAATTCGCCACGCTCGCCGAGGGATTGCGCCGCCTCGGATCGGACAATGCGCAGGGCGAGGAGTACCTCACCGATGTCCTCGGCATCGCCCACGGCGACGGCGAGATCATCGTGGCCGACATTGTCGCCGATCCGGTGGAGATCCTCGGGGTCAATGATCGTGCTCAACTCGCCGAAGCGGCCGCACATATGCGCGATCGCATCAACGCCGGCTGGCTTGCCCAGGGCGTGTCCATGCTCGATCCGTTCAGTGTGTGGATCGATGTGGACGTCGATCTCGCCCCCGACGTCATGCTGCTCCCACAGACTTTCCTGCATGGCCCGACATCCATCGCGTCAGGCGCGCGCATCGGTCCGGGGGTGACCCTCACCTCCTGCGAGGTGGGCGAGGAAGCACAGATCCGGCATGCGGTGGCTGACCTCGCCGTCATCGGTCCGCGCGCGACCGTGGGCCCCTACACCTATCTGCGCCCGGGAACCCGCCTCGGCGAGGGCGCGAAGGCGGGCTCCTATGTCGAGATCAAGAATGCCGAGGTCGGCGACGGCGCGAAGGTCCCGCACCTGTCCTATGTCGGCGACGCGCAGATCGGCGAAGGAACAAATATCGGGGCAGCGACGGTGTTCGTGAACTACGACGGTGCGACGAAGCACCACACGGTCGTGGGCCGGCACGTGCGCATCGGCAGCGACACGATGCTGGTGGCTCCGGTCACCATCGGCGACGGTGCCTACACCGCTGCCGGGTCAGTGATCACCGAGGATGTGCCACCCGGATCGATGGCGGTCGGCCGGGCACGGCAGAGGAATATCGATGGTTGGGTGACACGGCGCAGGGCCGAGTCTCCCTCCGCGCAGGCCGCCGAGGCAGCACAACGGCAGGAGGAGTCATCGTGAGCAATCTGACCGTGCCCCCGAATAAGCGCCTCGTGCTGCTCTCGGGTCGATCGCATCCCGAGCTCGGCCAGGAGGTCGCCGAACAGCTCGGTGTCGACCTGTGCCCGGTGTCGGCGTACGACTTCGCCAACGGCGAGATCTTCGTCCGGTTCGAGGAGTCGGTCCGCGGGTGCGATGCGTTTGTGCTCCAAAGCCACACATCGCCGATCAACACCTGGATCATGGAGCAGCTCATCATGGTCGATGCGCTCAAACGTGCGTCGGCGAAGCGGATCACCGTGATCGCACCGTTCTACGGCTACGCGCGACAAGACAAGAAGCATCGCGGTCGCGAGCCAGTGTCTGCTCGGCTCATGGCTGATCTGTTCAAGGCTGCGGGTGCGGATCGACTCATCTCCGTCGATCTGCACACCTCCCAGATTCAGGGCTTCTTCGACGGACCCGTCGACCATCTCTTTGCGCTGCCGCTGCTCGCCGACCATGTTGCGCGTCATGCCGACGCGTCGAACATCACC
>JBDQGZ010000140.1:0-5101 GCA_040265115.1 Candidatus Nanopelagicales bacterium | reverse complement strand
GCCAGCCCGGTGCTGGGATCCAACCCGCAGGAGGCGAACCAGTCACGCGGAATGCCCAGAGGACCACCCCAGGCATGGGTCACCCGGGCACCGGTCAGGTTCGGGAACAGATCGAGCAGGGTCCGCCATAGTTCGGTGAAGACCGCTCTGTCGAGATCGTGCTCGGGCCGAATGCGCGAGCCGAAGTGGTAGGGCGCTCCCCGGCCACCGAAGGCGAGACGGTCATCGGCAGTGCGCTGACCGTAGATGATGAGGTGTCGATGGTCGGCGAAGGTCTCGCGCTGTTCCAATCCGATGGTGTCCCAGATCTCGGCATCGAGCGGCTCGGTCGCGATCATCAACGAATAGACCGGCGCGATTGCACGCCCGTAGCCAGTAAGCGTGGGGGTGTAGCCCTCGGTGGCTCTCACGATGACGGGTGCGCGCACTGTGCCCTGGGACGTGTGCACGACGCCGGGCTCCAACGATGTCACCGGGGAGTCCTCGTACAGCCGGGTTCCCTGCTCAACGACCCGGCGAGCAAGGAATCGCACCAGGCGTCGTGGGTGGATTGCTGCGCAATGCGGGGTATAGGTCGCCCCGAGGACATCGGTCGCTCCGAGGCGTTCACGTGCCTCGGGGCCATCGAGATATCGGTAGTCCTCAGGGCCGAACCCGAACGTGCGCCATGTCTCGATCTCCGCCCGAGCGCGCTCGACCTGCACCGGAGTTCGGGCGGCGACAACCGTTCCACCCTTGGCGGCCTGGATGTCCCAGCCCTCGGCGTCGGCGGTGTCCACGATCTCATCGACAGTTGTGTGCATCGCGTGCTGCATCGCGATGGCGGCATCGCGGCCGTACTTGCCCGCAATCGTGCTGATGGAGGTGGGAAACAGCGCGGAAGCCCAGCCGCCGTTACGTCCGCTCGCCCCGAATCCGGCGTACTCGGCCTCGACGATCGCGATGCGCAGGTCAGGATCGATGCGGTGCAGGTAATACGCGGTCCACAATCCGGTGAAGCCAGCACCCACGATGGCGACATCGGCGGAGGAATCCGTCGTCAGCACCTGGCCCAGGGGAGTAGTGAGTTCCTCGGGGAGAGTGTCCTCCCACAGGGAGGTCACCGTCGGCTCCATTCGGTCAGATAGGGGGGTTCGGGGGTGTCACCGCTCATGTCATCGGGTTCGGCCGAGCCGAAGTATTCGAGGATCGGCACGACGCCGGCCCACACCCGCGAATAGACCGGATCGAGAAGGTCCTCGGGCACGTCATCGGGTCCGCCGGCACTGATCTTCACCGAGCACTCCGCGAGGGGCATGGACACGATGCTCGTGGCCTTCATCTCCTGAGCAGAAGGTGGGCGTATCTCCGCCCACCTGCCCGGCAGCAGATGCTCGGTCAATGCTTCAGCGGCGGCGAGCTTCTCGTCGCCGGTCAGCTCTCGCGCATTCCCCAGGATTATGACGCTGCGGTAGTTCATGCTCGATTCGAAGGCGCTGCGTGCGAGCACGAGCCCATCGAGCAGCGTGATCGTGACGCAGGTCGGTGCGCCTGCGGCCAGCAGCCGGAAGGCCCGGGATGCGCTGGAGCCGTGCAGCAGGATCTCGTCGCCGTACGGTGCATAGGCGACCGGAATCACGAAGGGCTGATCGTCCTCGACGACGGCGACATGTGCGACGAGGCCGGCGGCGAGGATCGTCGAGACAGCATCGGCGTCGCGCACCGCCTTCTCGGGTAGTCGCTTGACCGTCGTGCGCGGCGTTGAGCCAGGTTCCATGACGTTCAGCGTGTCACAGGATGCTCGAGGCCTCGGTGAGGACATGGCGCAGGATTTGCTCGATCTCATCGAAGTGCGACTGGTCGATGATGAGCGGCGGAGCCAACTGGATCACCGGGTCACCGCGATCATCGGCGCGGCAGTACAGCCCGTTGTCGAACAGCGCCTTGGACAGGTAGCCGCGCAGCAGTCTCTCGGCCTCATCCTCGTCGAAGGTCTCTCGGGTTTCCTTGTCCTTGACCAGTTCGATGCCATAGAAGTAGCCCGCACCTCGGACGTCACCCACGAGGGGGAGATCGAGCAGCTTCTCCAGGGTCCGTCGAAAGGCTCCCTCGTTCTCACGCACGTGCTCATTCAGGCCTTCACGCTCGAAGATGTCGAGGTTCGCCATCGCAACCGCAGCGGCGACCGGATGGCCACCCCAGGTGTAGCCGTGCAGGAAGGAGTTCGTGCCGTGCTTGAACGGTTCGAAGAGGCGATCGCTGGCGATCATCGCGCCTAGCGGGGCGTATCCGGAGGTCATGCCCTTCGCGCACGTGATGATGTCCGGAGTCACCCCGAAGCGCTTGATGGCGAACATATCTCCGATGCGTCCGAATGCGGTGATCGTCTCGTCGGCGACCATGAGGACGTCGTAGGCATCGCAGATCTCCCGTACTCGCTCGAGATATCCCGGGGGAGGTGGGAAGCAGCCTCCGCTGTTTTGCACCGGCTCAAGGAAGACCGCCGCCACCGAGTCGGGGCCTTCGAACTCAATCGCTTCCGCGATGCGTTCCGCCGCCCACAGACCGAACGCCTTCTCGTCGTAGCGGTACTCCTCGGGCGCGCGGTAGAAGTTGGTGTTCGGCACCTTCACGCCGCCGGGGACCAGGGGTTCGAAGGGAATCTTCGCCGGCGGAATTCCGGTGATGCTCAACGCGCCCTGCGGTGTTCCGTGATAGGCGATCGAGCGTGAGATTACCTTGTGCTTCGTGGGTTTGCCGGTGAGCTTGAAGTATTGCTTGGCAAGTTTCCACGCGGTCTCCACGGCCTCGCCACCGCCGGTGGTGAAGAACACGCGATTGAGGTCTCCGGGGGCATAGTTCGCCAGTCGCTCGGCGAGTTCGATCGCCTTCGGGTGCGCATAAGACCACAGTGGGAAGAACTCCAACTCCCTGGCTTGAGCAGCCAGCGCATCGGCGAGTTCGGCGCGTCCATGCCCGGCTTGAACCACGAAGAGCCCGGCAAGACCGTCGAAATAACGCCGCCCCTGGTCATCCCAGATGTAGGGGCCTTCGCCGCGGACGATGACCGGGACATGACCGCCGTCTTCGTAGACCGAGTGCCGGGTGAAGTGCATCCATAGATGCCGACGGGCACGTTCGGCGAGCGCATCGGCTCCGCCTTCGGTGACGTACTGGGGAGTGGTGGTCATGTTCTGTCCTCTCGGCCGAGGGGTCTCGCGGTCAGCGAGTTCCCCACGAGTAGATCTGCTTGCGCAATTTCAGGTAGACGTAGGTCTCGGTGCTGCGGACGCCGGGAACCGCCCGGATCTGTCGGTTGACGATCTCGAGCAGGTGATCGTCGTCCTCGGCGACGACCTCGGCCATGAGGTCGAATCCACCGGCGCAGATGACGAGGTAGTCGACCTCGGGCATCGCCTCGAGGGCGTCGGCGGCTGCCTCGACATCACCATCGACGTGAATGCCGATCATCGCCGCCCGGGGGAATCCCACCTGGAGCGGATCGGTGACCGCTACGACCTGCATGACGCCGGCGTCGATGAGGCGTTGCACTCGCTGGCGCACCGCTGCCTCGGAGAGCCCGACCACCTTGCCGATGGCGGCGTAGGAGCGTCGACCGTCCTGCTGGAGTTGATCGATGATCGCCTTGCTCACCTCGTCGAGGTGGGCGGGTGTTGGCCGGATGGCCCGGCGGGCGATCGTGCTCATAGGTTCATGGTGCGCGATTTCATGGGAAAAAGCAAATGAATCCGTTGTTCAACGATCAGACGACAACTGATTCCGTCGTGTCGAGGCGGCTCTATCGACGAAGTCATGAATTCCGGCTACCGTCAGATCCGTCTCCGAACCACCGCCTCGAGGGGAGTTCACCGTGCCCGATCGCGTCATCCACAACATCATCGACGGCCAGGCCGTCCCGGCCGCTGACGGTCGCACCACGGACCTGATCGACCCGACGACCGGCGAAGTCTTCGCCACTGCGGCGTTGTCGGGTTCGGAGGACGTCGATCGAGCCTATGCTGCCGCGGCGAGGGCCTTCGAGACCTGGCGCGACACGATTCCCGGTGAGCGCCAGAAGGCCCTCCTCGCGATTGCCGATCTGTTCGAGGAGAACGCCGAGGAACTCGTCGCCGCCGAGAGCGAAAACTGCGGCAAGCCGATCGCGGTCACGATGGCCGAGGAAATCCCGCCGATGATCGACCAGATCCGGTTCTTCGCCGGTGCCTCCCGCGTGCTCGAGGGGCGCGCGTCGGGGGAGTACATGGCCGGGTTCACCTCGATCATCCGGCGTGAACCGGTGGGCGTGGTCGGTCAGGTCACCCCGTGGAACTACCCGATGATGATGGCGATCTGGAAGTACATCCCGGCCATCGCCGCGGGCAACTCCGTCGTGTTGAAGCCATCCGACACCACGCCGGTGTCCACGGTGCGCATGGCTGAGTTGATCGCGCAGTCGGAAATCCTGCCCCCAGGCGTGTTCAACGTCTTGTGCGGAGACCGCGACACCGGTCGGGCACTGGTGTCCCACCCGACTCCGCAGATGGTGTCGATCACTGGATCGGTGCGCGCGGGCATGGAGGTTGCCGGGGAAGCGGCCCGCGATGTGAAGCGGGTGCACCTTGAGCTCGGCGGGAAGGCTCCGGTGGTCATCTTCGATGACGCCGATGTGGAGGCGGCTGCGGAGTGGCTAGCAGTCGCGGGCTACTTCAATGCCGGTCAGGACTGTACGGCCGCGACCCGCATGCTCGTCGCTCCCGGGATTCACGACGAATTCGTCGCGGCGATGGCCGAGCAGGCTCGGGGAACCGCGACGACATTCGAGGATGGTCCCGGCGGTGAAGCCCTCGTTCCACCGGTCAACAACGCTGCGCAACTCGATCGCGTCCTCGGATTCCTCCAGCGAGTGCCGACACACGCCGAAGTCGTGGTCGGGGGCAATCGCCAGGGCGATCGTGGCTACTTCATCGAACCCACGGTCGTGTCCGGCTTGCAGCAGGACGACGAGATGGTGCAGAACGAGATCTTCGGCCCGGTCATCACCATCCAGAAATTCTCCGACGAAGCGGAGGCACTGCGTTGGGCGAACGGCGTCCGCTACGGCCTCGCCTCATCGGTGTGGACG
>JBDQGZ010000139.1:0-5240 GCA_040265115.1 Candidatus Nanopelagicales bacterium | reverse complement strand
GTCCTCCTTGATCTCCTCGACAACCACGAGATCGCCCATACTGAGCCCGTCGCGACGGAAGTCCTCGCGGGCGCTCGCGATGATCAGCAGTTCGATCGAATCCAGCGGATGCTGCTGGGCACACCCCTGATTCGATTCGACAGTGCATCGGACTTCACCGCGACGACGGAACTGCGACGAGCTGCTCTTCGGATGAAGCTTCGCGTCGGTCTCATCGACTGCATGATCCTCGCCGTGTCCTGGCGCAGCCGGACCCCACTGGTCACGCTCGATCGAGCCCAATCTGAGTTAGCTGCAAGTCTGCGAATCGAGGCCCAACTTCTGTCTGCCCACTGATGCGATCAGACCGATCACGTTTCCGTCACCCCCGCACGCGGCAGTGCATCGAGAGAGATCACCTGTGGACAAGTGGGCCGAAAAACCCTGGGACATATGAAGAAACCCCTTGACTCAGTATTCGAACAGATGTACGATTTTGCCATGACCACGGACCAGCCTCGCCACCAACCCGACGCCGCCGCGTCGGATGCCGCGGTGACGAATAATGCTGCGTTGGGAGGTCACGAATCGACGGCCTCGTCGGTTCCGCCATCCTCTCCTCCTGGTCTGACATTCGCTCAGATCCTCGAGACCGACACCGCATCAACGCGCACCAATGTCATCGACGTCGATTCGGTGTTCGAGAAGATGATGGCCGACATCATCTGGCACCACGAGGTCCCCTCACATCCCACAGTTCAGCGGCTCGGCGAGCTCCTCGCCTTCCCTGTCGGAATCGAACTGATGCAACAGCTCCGCCGCATCGACGCCAACGAACTCGACTCCGATCAGAAGTTGATCTATGCGCATCTGTGGGAACGCTGCGTGGGCTGGGTGAACGACCAGGCTGCCTCTGCCGCCGTTGGGTTCATCGATTCCATCGAGGATCCTCCCGATGAGCGTCGCCACACCCGCGCCGGAGTCGACATCGCCGACCAGGTGTCCCTCAGCGAAGTCGCCGTCACCACCGGGCTGTCCATGACAAAGGCCTCGATGCGCATCATCGCCGGCCGCACCCTCGCACCCAACGGCCCTCTCGCCGACACCGGTGCCGCCCTCCGCGCTGGGCGTATCTCCTGGGAGGTGGCCAGCGCATTCGTCGACGCCAGCCTCGGCCTCACCGATGAACATGCGACCGCCGTGCAAGATCGCGTGCTTCCCCGCGCCATGCGCGTCATCGACCCCGAGACAGGCGCCGGTTGTTGGCGCACCCGAGCCTGGGCGATCAAGGAACTCCGCCGAGCAGTCATCTCAGTCGACCCCGACACCATCGCCAAGCGTCGCGAGGAAGCCACCGCCCGCCGGTTCGTCGAGTTGACCTTCGACCGGTCGAGTGGCACGGCCTTTCTCACCGCGCGACTCCCCGCTCACCTCGCGATGGAGTTGCACGACACCCTCAATGCCCTCGCCGCGCGACTGCGAAGCGACGATGAAACGACCAACCCCGACCAGCGGCCCCGCGGCTGGCAGGCGGCCCGCGCCGACGCCCTCGTCGAGGTGATCCGCGCAGCCGGCCAGCATCTCGCCGCCACCGGCGCACTCCCCAGCGTCCACGGCAAGACCCGCATCGAGGTAGGCGTCATCATCGACCTTCCCACGCTCATGAACCTCGCCGATCACCCCGGCGACATCCTCGGTTACGGACCGATCGACCCCCACTACGCGCGATTACTCGCCGCGCAGGCCGACACTTGGCGACGATGGGTGATCGAACCGGTCACCGGCCACCTCCTCGACCTTGGTCGAACGAAATACAAACCGACCCAGGAACTCCGCGACTACATACTCGCGGCCTATCCCGAATGCACCACCCCCGAATGCGGCCGGCACGCCCCGAATCTCGAGATCGACCACATCATCGAGTGGGCGGATGGCGGACACACGAGTGCGGCGAACCTGCACTCCCTGTGTTGGCAGGATCACCTGACCAAGACCAACGACCACACCAGCGTTCGGATGAACGCCGACGGCACCGTCACCCACACGAGTCGTCACGGCCTCACCCGAACCAGTGAGCCTTACTGGCATAGCTACGCCTATGGCCTGTCCCACGACCAACTCACCCAGGACGACCAGCCCCCGTTCTAGAGAGCGTCAGCCGAGGGGGATGACGTCCTGGTGCACCAGGCGCAGCCCTGTCTCAGTCCCGGCGGTCGCCGCATTCGGGCGGCCATCAGTGCGCCACTCCTCGTACTGCTCGATGACCAGGCGATCGCGGCCCCCGGTCACCCCCGAACCGAGGTTGAGTCGCCCGCTCCACGAGCCCTCGCCGCTGGCGTTGTCATAGCGCGCGGTCAACTCGGTGCGATCGACCTCCTGCCAGTACGTCGCATCCTCACTCACTGCAACATTGGCGTTGAGACGCTCATGGATCACGAATGCCCGACCCGGACCAGAGCCGTTCTTGCTCTTCTTGAACGCCGGTCCAGCCAACGTCACCCGAGCCTGTACACCCACGCGTGGAACGCGAGTCAACTGCACTGAGGCCGTACGCGCCGGATCGATCTGCACCACATCGAGCAACGTCACCGGAGACAGACGCAACTCGCTCGGCGCACCGGCCTGATAGCGCGCGAGCGCCAGACGCACGAACGGCCGATACGCGTCGTCGATATCGATGTCGAGATCGACGTACCACTGATCGCGGTCGGCATCCCAACCGATGAGCGATCCGTCTGCGGCTTCGCGGCCCACGGTGTAGCGGACGAGATCGACCGACAGCGAGGAATCCTCTGCCATCGAGACTCCCGACACTGAACCCACCGCATTGGTGAAGTGGCGCGCCGCCGGCCAGTTCGCCGGCAGTGAGCCGCCCCCGGTCACCACAGGATCCCCACCCCAACGTGTGACGAAGTCGCTGACCGCGCCCCCGCCTCGCGACGGGCGCAGCAGCACCGCGAGATCCTCCTCGAGGCCTGATGACCACCACGGCCGATCGAGATAGAGGCGAAGCGAGGAACTCGACCGCGTTGACGTCACCGCAGAACCACCGACGCTCGGCGTGCGCGGCGAACTCCACGACCACGCTGGGACGACAGACGCGACCTCGGGCTGGAGCGGCCGCGAGCTCGCCGGGAGGACGATGTCGCGCGCCTGCTGTGTCGATGGGGCATCCGAGGTAGCCAGCGTGATCGGCGTCGTGATGCCCGACACCACCGCTGCACCCGCCGGCACCGAACCATCGGGGAGAAGAGTGATCGTTCCAGCGGCAGCATCCTCGGAATAGTCGACATCGAGGGTGCCGGTGACGGTCGAATCACCACTGGCCCAACTCAGGCGCGCGCTGCCCGGCACGATCGGCTGCGCAGCTCCGGTCGAATCGGGAACGACGATGATCGTGTCCTCCGCGCTCGCGCCACCAGTCGTGACGTCGGTGGCCGGCCGGAAATGCTCCGCGTAGCGAGAGAACGCCGTCGCGGTGAGTTCCAGGTCACGTCGCTTCGTGTCCGGGAGTTGCACCACGGCCTGCAGGGGGTACGCCGTCGCAGCAGCCGGACCGCCGGGCGCAGGGTTATCGATGTTGACCGTTCCAATCTGCCCGGCGTCATTGGTCTCGATGCGAGGCTCGGGAGTGCCGGGCCCACCATCAATGCCGGAGGTGATCTCGCCGGTCAGCGTCACCGATTCGACCGAGGGTTGATCCAGATGCAGCGTTCCGTCGAGGTTCACCGGGGTTTCGCCCTGCGCGCGCTCCGCCGTCCAGGTGTCGGTCGCATCGAAATACGGCGCACTCACCGGTTGCTTCACCGCATGCACGACGGTGAGTAGTCGATCCGGCGACAACTGCCAGTACGCACCCTTTGCCGCATCGGTCGCTGACGCCGAGGAACTCACGCGCGACCACAGGTCGAGCAGGTTCAGGTCACCCGACGGGATAGAGCAGGAGATGCGAAGGTATTCGGTCCGGCCCGGGGCGACCTGAAGGTCGATGACCTGACCACTCACCGTCGCCCCCGGGGTGCCCGAACCACCGACACTCAATTGCACCGGAACCACATCGGGCCACGACCCGCCGAAGCTCGCGCTCGCCTCGGTGAACACCGTGCCGCTCGACACCGGCACACCACGGATCAACACCCCTGAACCGAGCGGATCGGGATAAAACGGTGTCACTCCCTGAGACGGTGATGACCAGTTGAAGGTGATGACGTCACCATCGGCGGCGTAGCCGGGGGTCGTCGGACCGTAGTTGGCTGCATCCCGCGCAGCAATCTGGGAGTACTTCGCCGGATCCGGCTTCCCGCCCGAATCGAGCAGGCCGTGCTGCTCGACCAACCAGGGCGCCACGCGTGGCGGGGTGAGCCAGCGGGTCGAGGTCTCGCTCGGATCGATCGCCGCACCATTGCCCATGCTGCGGATGACGGATGTCTGCGAGGTCTGCGCCCAGGTGTAGGGGGCCTCGCCCTTGATGTCACCGATATAGACAACCGGAGACGCGACCGGTTCGTGACGGCGATAGGTGACGCTGCGGATCGCGCTCGTCGGCGCGGTCGCACTCAACTCGCGCGCGACACCACCCATGAACACCTCGCGCAGCCGCACCTCATACAACGTGCCGAAGCGCAGGGTCGGCAGTTGCGCGCCACCGGGGGGTGCCTTGTAGTCGATCGTCGCACCGAATTGCGGGGGTGGCGGGCTCAGAGGGTTGATGAAGTTCGGCTCGCTCGCCTCATCGACTGCGCCGCCCGGGCGCTCGATCGCCTGGCTCCAGCCCAACCACGCGCTCACCACGCCGGAATAGCGATATTCATTGGAGGTGTTGTTCTCCGGGCCGATGCCGGCCGGCTCAGTCCATCCCTCGTCGACGCCGAGATCGACGAGCCCAGCGCCGTAGGTATCGGGGTCGGGGCGCCAGAAACCATTGCGCAGGTTGAGCGAACGCCACGGGCCGATCCCGGCGACACGCACATCCATGCGGTAGCCGATCACCATCTCCTCGGCGTCGAAGACCTGGGCCGTACTCGACCCGAAACTGATCGACTGGGCGATCCCCCACTGCCGGTTGAACTCATCATGCTGGCGCTCAGCCATCTTCGGACGCAGCAGGATCACCCCAGAACTCGTGCGAGCGGGCAAGCCTTCGCGTGCGCGGGAGAAGTCGGTGCGCAGGTTCTCGCTTTCCGCACGCGCCAACCCGGTCGCGCGCGCAGTCGTGGCCAGCAGCTCCGCGCCGACCTCGCTCGAGACGCTCGGCCAGTCCC
>JBDQGZ010000138.1:0-5311 GCA_040265115.1 Candidatus Nanopelagicales bacterium | reverse complement strand
GTTCCACACCATGCCGAACTCCTTACGGCTGATCTCCGCCGTGCCCTCGAACCCGATGCGGGTGGCACCCGACGGATCGATGGTGGTGCCGATGAGTTCCCAGGTGATGTCGACCGGCTTCGTCACGCCGTGGATCGTGAGATCGCCGGTCACGACGAACTCGGAGTCGGACTTCTGGGTGACGCCGGTCGAGGTGAAGGTGATCGTGGGGAACTGCTCGACATCGAGGAAGTCCGGTGACGTCAGGTGCCCGTCACGATCGGCGCTTTTCGTGTCGATGCTCGCCACCATGATCGTCAGCGTCGCGCTGGAGGCGGCGGGATGCGTCCCATCCAGGGTGAAGCTGCCGGTGAAGTCGGCGAAGCGACCGCGGACCTTGGCCACCATCGCGTGGCGGGCGTGGAAGCCGATCGTGGTGTGGCTTGGATCGATCTCCCAGGTTCCGGTGGTCTCGGACAGGGCGGTGCTCATGGGATGCTCCTCAGTAGGTAGTTGATGATTCAACTAAACGCTAGCAGGTGCTCCCTGGCGATCGCCATCGCGGGGACCCGGGCGGCCCATGCCGTTTCGACCACCGGGGCCCTTCGCACCCTCGGGGCGCTCGGACATCCACTCCCGCATCGCCTCGCGATCAGCGCCCTCGGGGCGCTCGGACATCCACTGCTTCATCGCCTCGCGCTGGGTGTCCATCTCGGCCACGGCCTCGGGGCTCATCGCCTTGATGCGCTCGGCGGTCGCGGTCGAGCCGTCGATGCTCGCCACGATGTGCACGGTGTCTCCGACCTGGGCGGCTGCCGCTTCGCGATCGCGGGAGGACTCAGTGGCATCGTCGATCGCGTACGTCGCGGAGAAGCCATCCTCGCTGGTCACGCTGATCGACGTGCTCGACACTGCGGTGACCTCGCCTCGCTGCACCTGCTTGGTGGCGTACACGCCATCCTCGGTCTCCACGACCATCTCCCCGTGCAGGACGCCGTGATCGCGTCCCATCGGTCCGCCATGGGGTCCCTTGCCGCCGCGGCGGCCTTCACCTTCGGCCTCATCGGCAGTGGAGCCGGAATCATCGGTCACGCTGTTCTCGCTGGTGTTGGTCTCGTCATCGGCGACGGCCTGGGTGGCCACCGCGACGCCAGTGAGCGCGGTCGCCGCGAGGGCGCCGGCGGCAATCGCACCTACGGTCTTGAGGTTGCGCATCGGTTCTCCTTCATCAGGTCCGACGGGGCCCGGTGCCGCCGTCGTGACCATCCTGTGATCTCGATGTGCGAGCAGCGTGCGGTGAATGTTCGGATCAGGTAAGGACTATCTAGGCCAGTCCGCGGCGACTCACCGCGGGCTGACGCACCCCGGCGATCGAATCAACCATGTCGAGCACCTGACGCGTCGCTTCCACATCGTGGACTCGGTAGACGCGAGCGCCGAGCCACGCGCTGATCGCGGTCGCGGCCAAGGTTCCGGTGAGTCGCTCCGCGGGCACCGGGACGTCAAGAGTCTCGGCAACGAAATCCTTGCGGGACAACGACACCAGCACCGGCCAGCCCGTGTCGACCATCTCAGTCAGCCGCCGGGTGACCTCCAGGGAGTGACGGGTGTTCTTACCGAAGTCATGACCGGGATCGATCAAGATTCCCTCCCTCGGCACCCCGAGTGCAGCGGCCCGTTCGGCGAGCGCGAGGGTCCGATCGAGCACATCAGTCATGACATCGGCATACGCCACCCGGTGCGGGCGGGTACGAGGTCGCTGGCCGCCGGCATGCGTGCACACGATCCCAACACCGAACTCCGCCGAGACCTCGGCTAGCTCCGGTTCGACTCCACCCCAGGCGTCGTTGACCAGGCTCGCCCCCGCTTCGCAGGCGGCCCGGCCGACAGCGGCCCGCCATGTGTCCACGCTGATGATCGCCTCGGGATGGCGCGCGTGGAGCCCCTCGATGAACCGAGCTGTGCGCCGGATCTCCTCCGCCTCATCGACCTCCTCGCCCGGCCCGGCCTTCACGCCTCCGATGTCGAGGATGTCCGCACCCGCCTCGAGGGCCGCATCGGCCGCGGCAAGCGCCGCATCATCGGCGAAGGTCGCACCAGCGTCGTAGAAGGAGTCAGGGGTGCGGTTGATGATCGCCATGACGAGGCGTGCGCTCGCTGGGAAGCGGCGGCCGGCCAGGACGATGTCGCCGCCACGAGAGGTCGGCGTCGACGTCAGACCGGTCGATGGCGGCCCAGTGCCCGGTGTGCTCGCCTCGGCCATGGCACCATGATGCCCGTGGTGATCCTCTTCGGCCTCCTCGGCATCGTCGTCGTGGCGGCGGTCGTGCTTCTCGCATCGAATCGCTGGCCGGACCCCGGGCTCGTCGACGATCCGGGGGATCGAGTGCCTCCCGCGATGACCGAGATTCCGGTGGGGGAGTTGCACCCCGACGATGTGGACACCCTGCGACTCGACGTCTCCGCCCGCGGCTATCGCATGGACGAGGTCGATGCCGTCATCGCTCGGCTCACCGCCGAGATCGCGGCCCGCGACGCCGCTCTGGCTGCCGGCGACGGGCCCCCGGTGCCCACCTCCGTCCCCCCGGAGCCAGACCAGGTCGACCCTGATTCCCGGCCGTAGGGGATAATGGCTCATTCGTTACTCGAGATCGAGCCGAAAGGGACGACCATGGCGGCGATGAAGCCACGCACGGGCGATGGCCCGATGGAGGTCACCAAGGAGGGCCGTGGCTACGTTATGCGCGTGCCCCTGGAGGGGGGCGGTCGGCTCGTTGTCGAGCTGAATGCGGAAGAGGTCGCCGAGTTAGGCGAGAAGCTGACCGCGGCTATTCCCTGAGCTGTGCCGCAGCCGTGATCAGCCCTCGGCTGTCTCCTCATCCCCGTGCCATACCGCGGCGATGAGGCCCGTCCCGACGGTCAACCAGGCTGTCGTCCACCGCGGATCGTCACGAAGGCGACCGGCCTCGTCACGGACCCCGCGAGACCCCGCCTCATGGTCGTCGAGGCGCAACACCAACATCCCCCCACGGCGCAGCAGTCGAGAGGCATGCTCAATGCCCGGTGAGCCCGATGCGACCGCGTCGAACACGATCAGGTCATAGCCGGTATCGGTGAGCCGGGGCAGGATCGCATCGCTCCTGCCGGTGATGACCCGCACCGCCGTCGAGGGCGTCGAGGCCAGGGCGTCGCGCGTCGCCGCCTGTACCCCTGGATCGGCATCGATGACCGTGAGCGTGCCGGTGGTGCGCATCCCCTCGAGCAGCCAGGCCTCGGCGACACCACCAGTGGAGCCGAAGACTAGGACATGCTCAGCATCGAGCACCGAGGCCAGAAGCCGCAGGGCTGCGCACTGCGCACGACCCGGAGCGCCCTCCGCGCTGACGCGACGTGCCGAAGCGGCGAGATCTCCCTCCTGCGACCAGTCATCGACCATCGCCCAATGAACGGGGCTGGGGGGCAGGGCATCGGTGCGGCGAGGGTTCACGCCGGGCAGCCTAGCCCTCGAATCGACACGGGGTGGGAGGATGGGAGGACCATGACCGCTTCCGTGACGACCCCGCACCAGGCGGAGGGCAACGCACGACGGGGAGATCTGTGGTGGTGGATGCTCGGAGCCGTGATCGTTCTCGCACTCTCCGGAGTGGGAGCTTTGCTCGGAGTGTCCCTCGGTCGGCAGGCGGAGATCGCGGGGACGTCGAGGGCGCCGATCGATGTTCCACCCTTACCCCAACTGACCGCCGAAGCGACCGAGCCTGAACCGGGAACGGTTGCTGCTCTCGCCGCGCAGACCCTGCCCGGAGTCGTGACCCTCAGCATCGATGCTGTGGGAGCTGCCGGTTCCGGCTCGGGCTTCATCGTCAGCGACGAGGGCTATCTAGTCACGAACAACCATGTGATCGAAGGTGCGGTCGCCAGCCCGGAGACATCGCGCATCGAGGTGATCTTCTTCGACGGGACCAGGAGCGAGGCCGAGATCGTGGGCCGCAACGTGTCCTATGACCTCGCGGTGCTGTCCGTGGAATTGCCGCCGGGGCTCCCGGTGCTGGCCTGGGGCGACGATGACCGGGTTCGGGTGGGAGATTCGGTGATCGCGATCGGAGCCCCGCTCGGACTGCGTGGCACGGTCACCCAGGGCATCGTCAGCGCGGTCAACCGTCCAGTCACCACGGGGACCAACACCGCCCAGGGGCCCTCCTATATCGACGCCATCCAAACGGACGCCTCGATCAATCCCGGCAACTCCGGCGGTCCGCTGCTCGACGGCGATGGGTTGGTGATCGGGGTGAACACTGCCCAGGCGACGCAGGCGCCCGGTGCGATCAGCGGCAATATCGGTCTGGGATTCGCGATCCCCGCCTCCGATGCCCAACGCATCGCCACCGAGATCATCGACACTGGCTCGGCGACGACCCCGGTGATCGGAGTGACCCTCGACTCGACCTATCCCGGGCCGGGTGCGCTGATCGATGCGGTCACCCCCGGCTCACCAGCCTCAGGCGCTGGATTGCAGCCCGGTGATCTCATCACCGCCGTCGATGGTCGACCCGTGGCGGACGCGCGGACCCTCATCATCGCGATCCGGGCCAATGCTCCCGGTGATGTCATCGAGATTACTGTCCGGCGCGGTTTCGAGGAGTTTACCGCCGAGGTGACCCTCGAGGCGCGCTCTGACGTACCCTGACCCCATGTTCGATGTCGGGATGGGTGAGCTGCTGATCCTCGCGGTCATCGGCCTTCTCGTGTTCGGCCCTGAACGATTACCGCGAGCTGCCGCAGATGCCGCGCGCATGCTCCGCAATGTCAAGGCGATGGCCTCCACGGCCCGCAAGGATCTTGCCGACGCGTCCGGCCTGGATATGGAGGACACCAAGCAGACGCTGGCGGAGTTGAAGTCCTACCACCCGAAGAACCTCATGAGCGATGTCTTCTCCGACGACGATGACGATGACGATGAGCCCGTCAGTCGTTCGAAGAAGAGCCGTGGCTCGGCGACCTTCGACCCGGACGCGACCTGAGCTTTAGGTCAGCGTCCGGCGGGGGTAACGCTGAGCGGTTGGCCCACCAACCCGCGAGGCTTGCGACCAAGGCGTTCGGCGAGTCCGATCAACTCCTGCGAGGCAGGCGCCTCGGGGTCGGAAAGAACGAGCGGCTGACCGGCGTCGCCGCCCTCGCGAAGGCGGGGATCGAAGGGGACGCGGCCGAGAAGCGGAACGGCGGAGTTCAATCCTGCGCTGAGTTGCTCGGCCACTCGTGCCCCGCCGCCGACACCGAACAGATCGATCGGCTCCCCGCAGTGGGGGCAGGGGAAGCCACTCATGTTCT
Source organism: Candidatus Nanopelagicales bacterium (assembly GCA_040265115.1). Classification (GTDB taxonomy): domain Bacteria; phylum Actinomycetota; class Actinomycetes; order S36-B12; family S36-B12; genus M55B157. The sequence continues at coordinate 7 of JBDQGZ010000138.1, read as the reverse complement.
CGATCAC
>JBDQGZ010000137.1:0-5353 GCA_040265115.1 Candidatus Nanopelagicales bacterium | reverse complement strand
CATCGAAGGCGGCCGGGATCGCAAAGCCGAAGGGCAGCACGAGAGTGAGCTGTAGGGCAGCGATACTCAACTGCCCCGCGGCGATCGCCACAGCGGAACCGGTCATGTTGCCGAGCTTCAGGCGCGCGTACACGATGCCCGCCGCATAGGAGGATGTCGCCCCGAAGATCGCCAGGATCCCCCACAGATCAGTCGCACCCCAACCGGCCCACGGTTGCACCAGGATGATCACGCCCAGCAGGCCGAGCAACACGCCGAAGAGTCGTGGCTTGGTGATGCGTTCCATCGGCACGAATGCGGCCACGAGCGCCAGGGTCACCAACGGGGCCGTGGAGTTCACCACACTGGCCTGCACGGACGAAATACGTGTCATCGCGATCGCCATACAGGTGAACGAAATCGTGTTGAACAGCAGCGCAGCGATGAATAGGTGCTTCCACACCGTTCGATCGCGCGGCAGTCGATCCCCAGTGACCGCGACGACGATGAGCAGCGTGATCGCGGCGAGCAAAGATCGACCCCAGGCCACCTGGACGGGGGTGAACATCTCGATGGCGAGCTTCACCCAGAGGTAATTCGCGCCGAAGGTGGCCGAGGCCACGACGAACAGGAAGACCAGGCGAAGGTTCGTCCGCTGAGCTATCTCCATGTCGGCGCCGCGGGAACCGATCCACCCGAGGACGACACAAGCCCTTCACCCGCACTTCGACCGAGCAGCCAGGCGAGGAGCGCCTGCGGGGATCCCTCCAGCACCTCGTCACCGGGAACGATGTCGAGGCGATCAGTTCCCCATGCCACTGCGGCGACCGGAAACTCACCCCGCACCGCGAAGTCTCGAGTCACCAAGCGAGCCATGTGCCAGGCCATGCTGTCCGGCCAGTCGCGCCAGGTGTAGTCGGCCAGCCCGAGATCCGCGTGGTGTACGCAGACCTCCCCGAGTCGATGACGAGCGAGGGATCCTGCTCGCACGGATAGTCCATTGCCAAGAATGACGACGTCCTCGCGCTTCATCGAATCGATCGCGCCGAGATCCGCGCGCAGCGCGCGGGCCGACTGCGTGACCGCGTGCCGATGCTCCTCGCTTGAGCGAGCGGCGTGCAGTTCGACATCGGCATCGCGCACATCACGAGAGATGTACATCGGACGTTCGATGCCATCGCGGGCCCAACGCGCCACCCGTCCGAGGCCCTGTGCGTTCCCGTCGAGGTGCGCGAGGACATGACCGCGACTCCAGCCGGGGAGTCCGCTCGGCTCGGTGACCTGAGCGTCACTCATCGCGCCCATAGAGTCGATCAATCGCGTGGTCTCAGCATCGAGAAGAGCGAGATCGTCGTCCCAGTCGGTAATCGGAACCTCAGCGTCGAGCTGTCGATCCGCCATTAGCGCGCCTCCAGGGCCAGGGCCGCTAGCGCGGCATTCACGATGGAACCGGAATCCAGATCATTCGCGGCGTAGAGATCAGGTATGGAGCCGGACTGTCCGAACGCATCGACTCCGAGCGGCACGCAGGTCACGCCGAGAGCGGAGCCGAACCACGACATGGCATGGCTGGCGGCATCGTGCACCGTGACGATGGGCGCCCGCTCACCCAAGACCGACCACAGCGGACCGGGCAGGCTCGGTGCCGTTGCTGTGCGCACGCCTTGGCGCAACGTGCGCTGCCAGGAGTTGTACAGGCGGTCATGGCTGGTGACATCGACGACGTGCGCGGCCACTCCTTCCTCCGCGAGTTCATCGGATGCAGCAAGGATCTCCGGCAGCAGCGGTCCCGAACCGACCAGGTGGACCAGGGGCGCCCGACCTTCCTCGCTGACGAGTTCCGGATGCGCTGCGTATGCGTCCCGGAGGCGATACCCACCGGCGAGGACCTGCCGGCGCAGGACCGCGTCGCCAATCCGCTGACGCGCTTCCTCGAAGGGCGCCTGATCGATCGGACGGGTCGTCAGCCTCAGGTAATAAGCCCCCTGCTCGGCTGGCTGCGCTGTCAACGGTCCGTCATCACCGGACGCGATCCGCGCGACGGCGTCGCACATCAGCCAGTCCAATGCTCCGGCGTAGGCCGGTTCGAACGCAGTGAGACCGGGCAACTCAAGACCGATACTCGCGGTGATCGTTGACTGATGGGCCCCACCCTCCGGTGCCAGGGTCACTCCGCTGGGGGTTCCCGCGACGATAAAACGTGCACCGGAATAGCAGCCGTAGATCAAGGCATCGAGACCTCGACACACAAACGGGTCGTAGAGCGTGCCGATGGGAATGAGCGGCTGGGCTGAGAGATCCCACGATAATCCGAGTTGGCCTAGCAGCAGGAACAGGTTCATCTCAGAGATACCAAGTTCGATGTGCTGGCCGGTGGGCCCCTCCGCCCACTTCAACACCGGATCGGCATTCCACGCGCGTTGCTCCTCCGGTGAGAACACTCCGGTCCGGTTGATGAACCCGGCGAGGTTGGTCGACGTGGCGACATCGGGTGCTGTGGTGACCAGATACGGCGCGACCTGCTCAATGCGGCTGAGGTCGACCAGGATGCGCCCGAAGGCCTCCTGGGTACTGATCGGTCGTGATCCGGAGATGCCCGTGCTCGTCGGGACCGTGATGGGCAGTTCTGTGGTGACAGGGTCGCGATGGAGCACCTCGCGGCGCTCGGCTGCGAGAATACCCTCAGGGCTAGCCGGATCGAACCGATCCCACTCGGTCTCCAGGGTTAGTCCTGATTCGAGGCGCAGCGTGTCGATCTGCTCGCCCGTGAGTAGTGCGGAGTGGTTGCGCGGATTGCCTGCAATCGGAAGTCCCCAGCCCTTGATGGTGTAGGCGAAGACCACGCTCGGCCGATCGGTGACCGCGTCGCATTCGGCGAATGCGTCGAGCAGAGCGCCGAGGTCGTGCCCGCCGAGATCGGTCACCAGCGGACCGAGCTCGCCGTCGGGAACACCCATCGACCAGGCCACGACCTCCCCGGGCGCACCATCGAGAAAACGCTCGCGGAGTTCCGCGCCAGACAGGCCGAACAGCGACTGGAACTGCTCATTGGGCATTGCGTCAATCCATGACCGCAGCGCCTCGCCACCCTCCTGTGCGAAGGCCGCCTGGAGTCGCCGGCCGTACTTGACCTCGACGACATGCCACCCGGCGGCAGCAAACTGCACCGACCACTGATGGATGCGAACTCCAGGCACGACCCGGTCGAGGGACTGTCGATTGAAGTCCACGATCCACATTGCATTGCCAAGCCCGGCTGTTGCTGGATCCGCCACGGCCTCCCACACATTGCCCTCGTCGAGTTCGGCATCGCCCATGATCGCGATGAACCTCGAACTCGGACGCGCTCCGAAGTGCGCATCCACGTATCGCCGAGTCGCCGCGGCGAACAGCGGAGCCGCCGCGCCCAGACCGACCGAACCGGTGGAGAAATCGACCGTGTCGGGGTCCTTCGTGCGAGACGGATAGGACTGCAGTCCACCAAATTCGCGGAGCCGGGTCAGATAGGACCTATCGAGATCACCCAGCAGATAGGAGATCGCATGGAAGACCGGCGATGCATGCGGCTTGACGCTGACCCGGTCCTCGGCTCGGAGATAGGCGAACCACAGTGCGGTCATGACAGACACGAGACTGGCGCTGCTGGCCTGATGCCCGCCGACCTTCACGCCGTCAGCGGTCTCGCGCTCGCGATTCGCAGCGTCGACGATGCGCGTGGACAACCACAGCACGCGCTGTTGGATGCTGTCGAGCAGTTCCACCGCAGGTCCTCCTCACGCACTCGATCAGTGGGCTTCGAGGAAGTCCTTCAGCAAGGCATCAAACTTCTTCTTCATATCCTTGCCGGCGAACACGTGCGTGGCCTCAGGCCAGTCGACCGCCTGACAGTTCGGCATTAGTTCCGCGATCAACCCGGTATGTCGCGGAGTCGTGATCGGATCACGACCCGCATTGACCACGATGGCTGGCGTCTGCACCGACGGCAACTCCTCGCGGGCGTCATACGTGGAGCAGGCCTGCACCAAACGACGCTGCGCCTCCAGCCGGCCATTCAAATCCGGCCAGGTGCCATCGACACCGAGCAGTCGGTCGCGGTTGACGTTGTAGAAGTCACCGTCGAAGCTGTAACTCGCTGCCAGTTTCTGGAACTCCGCCCATCCCATCTTCTCGTGCACATCGACCATGGTGGCGAGCTGATCGACCATGATCGGGTCCGCCCAGGCCCAGCAGCCGGTCATCACCAGGGACCGAGCGAGGTCCGGGCGGGTGTAGGCCAGTTGCTGTCCGATGCAGGCGCCCATCCCGACCATCCCCACCACGTGGATGTTCGTCCAGCCCAGGTGATCGATGAGGCCAGCAAGGTCGGATGCATACAACTTCATCGTCGCGGTCTGGGAGTAGTCGTCGGTGGAATCCCGCACTCCGCGGTAGTCGTAGATCAGCACCTGGTAGTTGTCGAACAGATAGCGCGGGGCGTCCTTCGTCCGACCGTGGCAGAACGTCCCCCAGCCCCCCATGCAGACCGCCTGAGGCAGGCCGTCTTCCCCGTGAACCTCGTAATACATCGTGTGGCCGTTGATCTCCAGGGTGGGCACGAGACCTCCTCGGGTCGGAAGATGGGCACAGCACATGGCGCGCTAGTCGGCACAGTTTTGCAGAACATGTATACAACCGCGACCCCGGTAGAGGGATCTGAGGAACGAAACCCGTCCTGCCGCGAATAATTTTCCTGTTCCCATTGGCGCTCTCCTTGAGATTGTGTACTGTGCGCGGGAAGGGGACATTCCCTCACAGACCCACACCGACGAAGGAGCACTCACGTGGATCTCGGCGTCTTCATTCCCATCGGCAACAACGGCTGGCTCATCTCGACGACCTCGCCCCAGTACAAGCCGAGCTTCGACCTCAACCTCGAGGTGTGCCAGCTCGCCGAGAAGTACGGGTTCGAGTTCGCTCTTTCGATGATCAAGTTCCGCGGCTTCGGCGGCGACAGCGAATTCTGGGACTACAACCTGGAGTCCTTCACCCTCATGGCGGCCATCGCGGCGCGCACCGAGAAGATCAAGCTGTTCGCCTCCACCGCCGTCCTCACTCTTCCCCCGGCGCTCGTGGCTCGCATGGCCGTCACCATCGACTCGATTGCGCCCGGGCGCTTCGGCGTCAACATCGTGTCCGGCTGGGCACCCGACGAGTACCGCCAGATGGGCCTGTGGCCAGGCGACGAGTACTTCGGCTACCGCTATGACTACTCCACCGAGTACGTCGAGGTCATGCAGGAACTGTGGAAGAACGGCACCTGCACCATGGATGGCAAGTTCTTCCAGATGAACGACTGCATGTGCAAGCCGACTCCCACCCACAAGATCGAGTTGGT
>JBDQGZ010000136.1:0-5430 GCA_040265115.1 Candidatus Nanopelagicales bacterium | reverse complement strand
GGTCAGCACCGCATGCCCGGGAATCGGCTCGAGATCCCCATGGATACGCAACATGGGTGGAGACTTCACCGCCAGGTGCAGGTCGGAACCACCGCTTTCCAGCAGGGTGATGAGCAACTCATCGAGCACTAGTCCTGCGCCTCGTTCGCGATCTCGCACAGTGATCCCGATATCGCTGGGAGCCGGGGGGGCGACCGGTGGTGGCGCAACCGGTGGCGGCGTGGCCACCGGATCGGCGGAGGTCGTCGATGGATCGTGGATCGGTAGGGAGAATCCACCACCCGAGGAACTCATGCGACGACCCGGAGAATCTCGGGGACGGTGGTCAAGCCCTCGGCGACCTTCAGCCACCCGTCGTCGCGAAGTGTGCGCATCCCCTGGCCGATCGCCACCTGCTCGATATCCGCGGCAGAGGCACCCTGGAGCACCATCGAGGACAGGGTGTGGTCGATCGGCATCACTTCGTGGATCCCGATGCGACCTCGGTAGCCGGTGTAGGCGCAGCTGCTGCAACCCACCGCGTCGTAGAAATTCCTCGGGATGTCCTCCGGGGCGTTGAAGCCAACCGCGTTGAGGCCTTCACGAGTCATCTGTGCTGGTCTACGGCACTTCTCGCACAGTCGTCGAGCCAACCGCTGACCCGTGGCACAGGTCAATGCGGATCCGACGAGGAACGGCTCAATACCCATGTCAGTCAGACGCGTCATCACGCTCGAGGCGTCATTGGTGTGCAGGGTCGTGAGCACGAGGTGGCCGGTGAGCGCGGATTCGATCGCGATTTTCGCCGTCTCGTGGTCGCGGATCTCACCGATGAGGATGACGTCAGGATCCGACCGCAGAATCGACCGAAGCGCCGACGCAAAGGTCAGGCCCGCCTTTGCATTCACCTGAACCTGGTTGATGCCGGGGATGCGATATTCCACCGGATCCTCAACCGTGACGATGTTGACCTCCGGTCGGACGATCGCATTGAGAGTGGCGTAGAGCGTCGTCGATTTGCCCGACCCGGTGGGTCCACTCACCACGAGCATTCCGTTGGGGCGCTCATATGACTCACGCCACCGCTGAAGATTCCATTCGGAGAAGCCAAGGTTCGGCAACGCCATCTGCGCTGCGGAGTTGTCCAGGATCCGCATGACGATCTTCTCGCCCCACACGGTCGGGATGCTGCTCACTCGCAGATCGACTTTGCTGTTCCGCGTGGCGACGGTCAGTCGACCGTCCTGGGGGACGCGCCTCTCGGCGATGTTCATATCCGACATGATCTTCAGCCGCGAGATCACCGCTGACTGAATCTCCTTTGGAGCGGGATCCATTTCCTTCAGCACACCGTCGATTCGGAAACGGATCCTGATGCTGTCCTCCGTCGGTTCCACGTGAACATCGGACGCACCATCGGTGATGGCCTGCAGCAGGAGCAGATTGACATAGCGCACCAGCGGCGCATCAGTGCTCGCCGCAACCGGTGCCATGACGTCGACGGCATCGTCGTTGTCCACCAGCATGTCGCGCACGAGCGCACCGAGCTCCGCCTCGGCGCGATAGACCTGATTGATGCGTGTGGTGATCTCTGACTTCATCGCGCAGGCGAAGCGCACGGGATGCCGGGTGATCGCCTGCAGATCGTCTCGGACCTGCCAGTCCATCGCTGTTTGCGAATCCGTGACGATCGTGAGGACCTCACCGTCGAGGCTGAGCGGAATCGCGTCGTACTTGCGGGCCTGGTCGCCACTGAGCAGCCCCACGATCGTGGGATCGAGTGGGACGTCCATGATCTCGATGAAGTCGAGGCCGGCTGCCTCAACGGTCGCGCGCACGACCTCTTTGCGGGGGACAGCGCCCTGCTGGACGAGGACGCTCACGACCGAGTCGCCTATCGCATCGGCGGTGGCGCGGGCCGCCTCGACCTGATCGGTCGTGACCAGACCGCGGTCGACGAGGACTTCAGCGACACTCATCGTGCTCCCTCCCACGCGGCACCGACTCCACGGTTCGAGGATAGATCGTCCACGGGAAACCCGGCCCGCCTCAGCGCAAGATGCAGGTCACTGACGTTCGGGACTACCGATTCCGCTCCGTCCAGGGTGATCTCACCAGCGAGGACAAGGCGTACAGCATCCTGCTCGAGGTTCTGCATCCCGCGGAACTCACCCTCGGCGATGACCTCGGGGAGGGTAGAGAGAGCCTCGGGATCACGGATGCAGTCACGCACACGCCCGGTGGGCTCGGCCACCTCGCACACCACTCGCCGGCCGCTCCCCTGGGCGAAGGGGACCAGACGCTGGCAGATGATCCCTCTGATCACCTCGGCCAGAATTCCGCGCACAAGGCCTTGCTCGGCTGCCGGCACGAGGTCGATGACACGGGAAATCGCATCGAGTGTGGAGCGGGCGTGCAGGCTGATGAGCACGAGATGCCCGGTTTCAGCGGCACGCAGCGCTGTCCACAGTGTCGCCGCATCCCGGACCTCACCGACCACGATGACGTCGGGGTCCTCACGCAAACCGGCTCGAAGCGCTGAGGCAACGTCAGGGGTGTCGGTGTGCACTTCTCGCTGGCTGATCGTGGCGACGCGATCCGCGTGCACGTACTCCACCGGGTCCTCGATCATGAGGATGTGGCAGGCCCGGGATGAGTTGATGATGTCGACCAGGGATGCCAGCGTGGTGGACTTTCCGGACCCGGTGGGCCCGACGACGATGACGAGGCCATCTCGGGCCAGCACCCAGGAGGCTGCCCCTCTCGGGAGGCGCAGCGCATCCCAATCCGGCACCGAGGTGGCGATGCCACGCAGAACGAGTGCCCAGGTGCCGCGCTGACGGTAGGCATGGACCCGGAATCGTCCGATACCTGCCAGTGTGATGCCCCAGTCCGCCTCGACCTCACCGGCCAACGCGTCCGCAGGCCGGCCACCGGCCGCCAACGCCTCGGCCAGCAGGTCCTCGATCTGCTCCACGGTGATGGTCGACTCATCGAGTGGGATGAGTTCGCCATCGACGCGCAGCCGAGGCTGGACCATCGCCCTCAGGTGGACGTCAGACGCCCCGCGATCGACAGCAAGTCGGCACAAGCCCTCGAGGGACCGAGGAGTCCTCGTGACCCGCGGCGGTTCTGTGGGCAGTGGCACATCCTCTAGTGTCGGACCACACCGGGACGGACATACCCGGTGGTACCGCCCCAAGATGGGGGCGGCTCATGCAGCGGTGAGGGAGGCAACGTGACGGAGGGTATCCCCGGCACGTTCGTCGGCCTCGATATCGGCGCGACGGGGCTGCGGGCCGCCTCAGTCGCCTGGGACGACTCCACAGCGTCCTACCGCGTGGAGCGGGTCGCGACAATCGACCTGCCCCCGGGAGTCGTGGTGAACGGAGCGCCACGGGAGGCGAAGCCTTTCGTCTCCGCCCTGCGGAAGTTGTGGCGGCAGGGTCGGTTCACCACTCGACGCACGGTGTTCGGCGTCGCCGACAGCGGACTGCTCACCCGCCAGGTCGACCTGCCGTGGATGCCGCCCGAAGATTTCGCCTCCGCCCTGCGCTACCAGGTCGCCGATGTCCTTCCTGTCGATCCAGCCACCGCAACGCTCGGCTATCACGTGATCGCCGAACTTCCAGCCGATCCGTCCGCTGGCCGCGACACCGAGATGAACCGGATCCTGCTCGTGGCCGGGGACCGCCAGGCCGTCCTCGATGTCTCGACGCTGCTCCGTAAGGCTGGACTGGAACCAAAGCAGGCAGATGCCACCTCCTTCGGCCTTATCCGCGCGATGTGCCGAGGACGACTATCCGCCAGCGACGGAGTACAGGCCATCGTCGACCTCGGGGCTGACCACCTCACCATGGCCATCCATCAGGCGGGACAACCACTCTTCCTGCGCACGATCGGCAACATCGGCGGCGCCCAGGCCACCACCGCGATCGCTGAGCGACTCTCCATCGACGCGATGGAGGCGGAGCAGTTGAAGCAGGCCACCGGTCTCAACGGACCCCCTCCGCTGGTGGCGCCCCTCGCCGAATCGAGCGTGTTCGGGGCGCTTCCCTCCGTGGCGCTCCCCGAGCGTGATCAACGCACGGAGTCCGTGATCGCGATCGTCAATCCCTGGGCGACGACCGTGGTCTCCGAAATCAGGAACTCCCTCGACTACTTCCGCTCCTCGCAACCAGGGAGGACCGTGGAGCGCCTATCCCTCACCGGTCGATCAATGGACCTCACCGGCCTTCCCGAGCGAATCGCTACAGAGATCGCCGTTCCGGTCGAGCAGCCCGATGCGTTCGCCGGGTTGCCGACTGCCAGTCGCGCGGAACACCACCGTCCGTCGGACACCCGTCTGCTGGCCGCGATCGGCCTGGCCATGGGGCGTCCACGATGAACGCCTCGCGCAAAAAGCTCGTCGGTCGCACCGGCGCTGATGAAGGGCACGCTCCCTTCGTCCCATCCCTCGCTCGGGTTGACCTGCTGCCAGCGAGCGTCGCCGAGTCGATCGCGCTCGCAAAGATCCGCCGGATCCTCGCCATCGTGTTTGCTGTTCTCCTCGTCGCCGGCGTAGGACTCTGGTGGATGCAGGGTTCGGCCATCCAGCAGGCAGAGGAACGGCTCGCTGTTGCCCAGAGTGAGAACGAGGTGCTTCAGGCTCAAATCGCTCGGTTGGCTCCCATCAACCAGGTCTTCGAGCAGATCCGCACCCAGCAGGAGATCGTCGAGACAACCCTCGCCGCACAGCCTCGCGCGGCTGATGTGATCAACGCCCTCATCGAGGCTGGTGACACGGGCGGCACACCGGTGCGGATGAGTTCGATCAGCGTCGACTATCGCGGCGTTCCTGTGCCCGGTGATGTCCCGAATCCGTGTCCGAACCCGAATCCCTTCCAGACCCAGGTCGCCATCGGGTGCCTCACGTTCACCGCAATCGCCCGCGATCGCGCCCAGGTGTCGGAGTTTCTGCTCGGGCTCGAGTCCGATCCGTTCTTCATCGGCCCCTACGTGTCGACCACCACGGTCAGCGGGGACGGCACAGTCTCTTTCAACGGGACAGCCGGAGTCTCCACCGATGCACTCGTCACTCCCCTGAGCCAGGAACGCATCGATGAGATCCTCCTGGCCGCGGAAGCGACCGATGGGGGTGGCGCATGACGTCGAAGGTGCGACTCACCATCCTGTTCGGAATTCTCGCGCTCCTGGCGCTCACCGCTCTGACCTGGAACTTCGCCTTGTCACCTCGGCTCCAGACCGCGGGCGACCTGAATATCCAGGCAGAGCAGGTCGAGTTGGCCAACGTCCAAGCACTCTCTCGGTACTCACGGATACGTGACCCGGCGCGAGATATCCCCGCCGCAGCGGAAGATGCCAAACGACTCTTCGCCTCTATGCCACAGGAGGCCGATCTGCCGACGCTGCTTACCCAGATCACCGAGGCTGCAGAGGCCGCAGGGATCC
>JBDQGZ010000135.1:0-5450 GCA_040265115.1 Candidatus Nanopelagicales bacterium | reverse complement strand
TCCCGACGGCCATGGCGAAGGTATGCACGGATCTTGAGGAGGTCAGCGCGGCCCTGGATGCCTTCGGACCCCCTTTCGTAGTGAAAGACGACGGGCTCGCCGCGGGCAAGGGCGTCGTCGTGACCGATGACCGTGACGCCGCGCTCGCGCATGCACGGGCCTGTCTGTCTCGCGGCGGTGATGCCGCAGTCGTGATCGAGGAGTACCTCGATGGCCAGGAGGTGTCGCTGTTCGCGATCACCGACGGTGTCACGGTGCTGCCCCTCGCACCGGCTCAGGACTACAAGCGTGTGGGCGAGGGGGACACCGGTGCGAACACGGGTGGGATGGGCGCGTATTCGCCCCTTCCCTGGGCGCCGCAGGGCATGGTCGACGAGATCTGCGAGCGGGTCCTTCAGCCGACGGTGGACGCGATGCGCGCCAGCGGTACTCACTTCGTCGGATTGCTGTATGCCGGCCTAGCCCTCACATCCCGCGGCCTGAAGGTCGTGGAGTTCAATGCACGATTCGGTGACCCGGAAACGCAGGTCGTCCTGGCCCGGATGACATCACCGCTCGCCCCCCTTCTCCTTGCTGCCGCGCAGGGGACCCTCGACACCGTCGAACCCCCGCACTTCTCCGATGACGCTGCTGTCGTCGTGGTGCTGGCTGCTGAGGGATATCCCACGGCGGTGACGACGGGCGATGTGATCGAGGGTCTCGAGGAGGCCGCGACGATGCCGGGGGCCACGGTGTTGCATGCCGGAACCGCTGCTGTCGAGGACGGTGGCACGATTGCCTCGGGCGGTCGGGTGCTCTCGATCGTCGGGATCGGAGCCGATCTATCCGCTGCTCGGGATGCCGCCTATGCCGGGTTAGATCGGATCAACCTGAGAGGGTCGCACTTCCGCCGCGATATCGCTGAGGGGAAGGGACAATGACGACGTGACCTATCCCGATGTCCCCTATCCCGATGTTCTGGCCCAGCGTTACGCCTCGCCAGCCATGCGCGAGTTGTGGGCGCCCGAGCAGCGGATCATCGCAGAGCGTCGGCTGTGGCTGGCGGTGCTCGCGGCGCAGGTCGATCTGGGTGTCGCGGTGCCGCCGACCGCGCTCGCCGACTACGCCTCGGTGCTGGAGCAGGTCGACCTCGACTCCATCGCGGCTCGGGAGCGGGTGACCCGACACGACGTGAAGGCCCGGATCGAGGAGTTCAATTCCCTCGCTGGGCACGAAGCGATTCACCTGGGCATGACCAGCCGTGACCTCACCGAGAATGTCGAGCAGATGCTGATCCGGTCCTCGCTTGTTCTCGTCCGAAACAAGTCGGTCGCCGCGTTGGCACGTCTTGCGGATCTCGCAACGCAGTATTCGGACACGGTGATGGCGGGCAGATCCCACAACGTGGCGGCCCAGGCCACCACGTTGGGCAAGCGGTTCGCGTCCTCTGCCGATGAGGTGCTCGCGGCCTTCCGCCGACTTGAGGAACTCATCAGCCGTTATCCGCTGCGTGGCATCAAGGGTCCGGTGGGAACCTCCCAGGACATGCTCGATCTCCTCGACAATGACCTGCAAGCACTGTCGACTCTCGAAATCCGCATCGCCGAGCATCTGGGTTTCGCGAAGGTGCTCGACAGTGTTGGGCAGGTTTATCCCCGATCCCTCGACTACGACGTGGTGTCGTGCCTCGTCCAACTCGCGGCGGGCCCGAGCAGCCTCGCGACGACCATCCGACTCATGGCGGGTGCGGAGCTCGTCACCGAAGGCTTCGCGGAGGGTCAGGTCGGCTCGAGTGCCATGCCGCACAAGATGAACTCGCGTTCGTCGGAGCGCATCAACGGGTTCGCGGTCATCCTGCGCGGCTATGCCTCCATGGTGGGTGAGCTGGCGGGCAACCAGTGGAACGAAGGTGACGTAGCCTGCTCGGTCGTTCGCCGAGTAGCGCTCCCCGATGCCTTCTTCGCCATCGATGGTCTCTTCGAGACGCTGCTCACGGTCCTGGACGAATTTGGAGCCTTCCCTGCCGTCATCGAGCGGGAACTTGATCGTTATCTGCCCTTCCTCGCGACGACCAAGGTGCTCATGGGAGCGGTGCGCTCCGGCATCGGACGCGAAACCGCGCACGAGGCGATCAAAGAGCAGGCCGTATCCGTGGCACTCGCAATGCGCGGTGGTGCGACCGAGAATGACCTCGTCGCGCGGCTCGCGGCGGATCCTCGCCTGGGACTCGAGGAATCGGAGGTGCGCGCGCTGATCGATGACCCGCTCACCTTCACCGGTGCGGCTGGTGACCAGGTGCGTCGCGTCGTGGAGCGCGTCGGTGTCGTCACCGCCCAGTATCCGCAGGCTGCCGGCTACACCCCCGCGTCGATTCTGTGAGGGCACTGAGTTCATGACCTTTGATATCAATGAGGGGCCTCGGCCGGATGTGGACTACTCGCTTCCGGCGGGCTACGAGCATGTGTATTCGGGCAAGGTGCGCGAGTTGTACCGCAGTCCGGAGGGGCGGTTGCTGTTCGTGGCTACCGACCGGATCTCTGCCTATGACTGGATCCTGCCCACGCCGATTCCCGATAAGGGGCGGATCCTCACGCAGTTGAGCCTGTGGTGGTTCGACCAGTTCGCCGACATCGTTCCGCATCACGTTCTGTCCACTCACGTACCCGATGCGGTGGCGGGGCGGGCGCTGCTGTGCCAGGAGCTCGACATGATGCCCGTGGAATGCGTGGTGCGCGGATACCTCGCCGGCTCCGGCTACGGCGACTATCTCGCTACCCGCAGCATCTGCGGTAACGGTCTGCCGCCCGGATTGCGCGAGGGAGATCGCCTCCCCAAGCCGCTGTTCACTCCTGCCACGAAGGCAGCGCAGGGAGAGCATGACGAGAACATCAATTATGACGAGGTGATCGTCATGGTCGGCCAGAACGAGGCGCAGGACCTCAAGCGCCTGTCGCTCGCCGTGTATTCCCGAGCTGCAGAGATCGCGGAACGACAGGGACTCATCCTCGCGGACACGAAATTCGAGTTCGGGGTCGCGACCTCAGGACGCCACCGGGGCCAACTCGTGATCGCTGACGAGGTCCTCACCCCGGATTCATCCCGGTACTGGCCGGCGGATGCGTGGTCACCCGGCGGTACACAGCCATCCTTCGACAAGCAGTTCGTCCGTGACTGGCTCACCTCTGCGGAATCGGGTTGGGACCGTCACTCAGGCGAGCCCCCACCGTCGTTGCCGGATGAGATCGTGGAACGCACGCGCGCGAAGTACGTCGAGGCCTATGAACGCCTGACCGGAGAGTCCTTCGCATGAGCACCTGGCTGCTCACGGGGGGAGCGGGCTACATCGGCGCGCATGTTCTGCGTGCACTTCAGGAATCAGGTCGACGCGTCGTCGTCATCGACAACCTGTCGACCGGTGTGCGGGGGCGAATCCCTGATGACGTCGACTTCATCCAGGCTGATGTGTGTGACGCACAGGCCGTTGCTTCGGTCTTGCACGATTTCGCCGTGGACGGTGTGATCCACCTGGCGGCGAAGAAGGCGGTCGGTGAGTCGATGGAGCAGCCGCTGTTTTACTACCGAGAGAACGTGCTGGGGTGCCTTTCGCTGCTCGAGGCGATGCGCGACGTCGGGACGAGCAGGCTGGTCTATTCATCATCCGCGGCGGTCTATGGCGAACCTCCGTGGTCACCGATCCGGGAGGAGACCCCGTGCGCGCCGCTGTCGCCCTACGGCGAGACGAAACTCATCGGTGAGTGGCTCGTGCGTGATGCCGCTGCGGCCTGGCGGGAGGATCGCCCGTTGTCGTGGACGGCGCTGAGGTATTTCAACGTTGCCGGTGCCGGATCCCCGGAACTTCGGGACACCAGCGTCAACAACCTGATCCCGATGGTCTTCGCAGCCCTCGAGCGCGGAGAGGCGCCTCAGGTCTTTGGCACCGATTACCCCACTCCCGATGGCTCCTGCATTCGCGACTACATCCACGTGTCTGATCTGGCGGACGCGCACGTGGCTGCGGCCCAGTTCTGTGAGGACACTGTCGCGGCTGAGGTGTTCAACGTAGGTCGCGGGGACGGGGCCTCGGTGTGGGAGGTCATGGCCGCCGTGAGCGAGGTGGTCGGCGTTGACATTGGTGCGCAGGCAGCACCCCGACGTCCGGGGGATCCGCCGGAACTCGTGGCGTCGGCGGAACGGATCGAGGGCATCCTGGGCTGGAACGCACATCGCGACCTACTGTCGATGGTGGCGAGCGCACGCCCGTCCTAGTCGATTTCGACTTGCCAAGCCCCGGGTGTTGCTGCGTACCCTGAAAGGCGTGAGACGAGGGCTGGGAACGATTGCGGCGCTCTTTTCTATTATCGCCATCGTCATGTCGGGATTGCTCGTGGCACCTGCGGCGAATGCTGCGAAAGGCCCCGTCGCCAAGACCTTCGAGGTCTACCTGTCCTTCTCGGACTGGGACACATATGAGGCTGGATCGCGCGACGGGGTTGGCGACCTGTCGGTGTTCACCGGGCCGGTAAGCACGACGCTGTCCGGATCGAAGACTGGCAGCTACCTCATCAGCACCCGGGTCATCGAGCGTGAGGGATCGGGCCGTCGAGCAATCGACACTCGCGACACACGTATTCAGGTGTCCCTGGGCAGTGGCACCGTCCTCGCGCAGGCGGCGACGGAGGACCCGACCGGCAAGCCGCCGACCGGACTGCACATCCTGCCCGTCGTCGGTGGCACGGGTGCCTACGCGTCGGCCCGCGGCACCCTCATCATCGCGGCGCTGGGGAGTACGGGGAAATACCGACTCGGCTTCGACATCTTCGTCGATCGGTCCTGGTCTCGGGAGAAGGTCAGCCTGCCCAGCCCGAGCGTCTTCGTCGTGGGTGCCGATGACACCTCGGCGTCCTGGCAGTTCGCTGGCCCCGGCGATGTCATCGTCACGACTCGTGAACAGGGATCGCAGCGGCTCGTGATCGCCTCGACGGTGCTGGAGAGAGACCGCGACCAGGTGACCTATGCCCATGAACTGTTGCTGACCGACCCGGATCGCCACGTGCTCGCACGGGGGGAAACGACCCAGCAGATCAAGGAGATCCCCGGACAGACGAAGGCACGCTTCGCGATTCTCGGCGCGACCGGGGACCGAGTCTCCCAGCGGGGTGAGATCCGCATGGTGACGTCGAAGAACGACGGTGTGCGACTGGTTCTGCGCTGGGGAGCGCAGGCCGGCGGCAAGGAATCGCGCAAGTCCTGGGTCGATGATGTGAAGACCAGCAGCGTCGTCGGCTTCGACGGCCGTGGCGGTGAGATCGACGGGGTGAGCGGAGATATGCGCAACAAACTCCGCAACGGCCGTGACATCGGCGACATGGACCAACTCGCCCAGGTCCTCCCGGACACGGGCTGGTGGATTGCCTCCAGCGAACAGTCCTTCCCCGAAGGCACCATGATGCTGGCCGGATTCGCCCCGGCTC
>JBDQGZ010000134.1:0-5531 GCA_040265115.1 Candidatus Nanopelagicales bacterium | reverse complement strand
TCTACGTCACTGTGCGCAGCCGCGAGAAGTGCGTTCTCCGCCACCGCTCGGTAGACGAACCAATGGGCGACCGTGTTGCGGTAGAACGCCGCTTCGTGCTGGCGGTTACGGGCCACGGTATACACCGTTTCCGCACCGCCGGTGTAGGCCTCGACCACACCTTCTCGCTGCAGCGAGGCCAAGGCGCGCCTGAGTTCATCGGGCTTCTTCAGGTCGATGTCGCTGGTCATCGGCAGTTTTCGTACACGGGCATAGTCGAGAAGCGGATCAAGAATCTCCAGCAACTCACTCAGCGTGAGCGCTCGCCCCTCGTTGTCCAGCAATGCGAAGGTCACCAGCGCCGAGGGTGTGATGGGGGTGGCGTCATTGATCCGGTGGGCGATCTCGAAGGCTACCCGGGGAACGACTGTCTGCGGATCGATCGAACTCGCCCGCTCCCGTGCGTCTTCCAGCACCTCACCAAGACGCAGGGGTTCACCGAACCTCACATGGACCTGACCTCGCCGTAGGGACTGTGCCCGCGCGAAGCTCACCAGCCATCTCAGGCTCTCCGGTGCCTTCGTGCCGCCGGCATCTTCAGCCGAGATTGCTCCCACCTCATGCTGCTGGTCGTAAACAATCGAGACCGGAACGACATACACCTCGGGTGCAGGTCCATCCGGCTGCGCGAGGTTCTCGGTGTAGGCATCGACGAGATAGCGCAAGACACCCATGCGCGGTGGACGCAGCTTCCCTGTCCGCGTCCGACCCCCTTCGAAGTACCACTCGAGATTGGCCCGCTGCTCGAGCAGGCAGCCGAGATACAGGCGAAACATTGCGGGATAAATGGGGTCATCGCGGGTGCTGCGCCGGATGAACACCAGTCCGGAGCGTTTCGCGATGAGCGTCGCGGGCCACATCGCAAGATTGATCCCGCCAAGGATGTAGTTGCTTGGCAGGCCACCCGACTCCAGGACACGTCGCAGGACCAGCGGGTCGAGATAGGAACGGTGATTGGGCAGGAACACCAGCGAGTGCTGAGCGCTCAGCGCCCGAAGCTTGGGGAGGTATTCGGTTGCGGCGTCAACCGAATAGGAACGCGAGAGCCACTTGCCAAAGGCGTCCCAGACATCGCTCGGCCGGGGATCGATTGTGGCGACCATCTCGGCAAGGCATCCGCGGGCCTGCTTCTCAACCTCATCTCGCGGCAACCCCGTCTCCTCCGACAGGTCGCGCACCCGACGGGCGAATCGAGCGGAATCGAGGATCGATTCGAGAGGCACCTGGGCCGGTCCGGACGACACTGCCCCTCCCCTCCTGCGCACCTCGGCTGTGTATTGATGGCTCGTCGATCAATAGTGGCGCCCCAGCCTAGGCGCCCCGGCAAGGTGGTGGCAGTCGAATGCCCCAAGGGCCAATTGAGGCAGGGCGACTACTCTCATGCCAATGCACTCGCCGCTGCTCGCCACCACGAAGCGGAGGCGAAGCAGGATCACCCCCCGCCAGGCCGAAGCTATCGCCGCCGGCTCTACCCGCCTCCTCACGCTCGCTGGAGACCCCCCAAGACTCTCGGCCGACATCGGCGACCTATTCCCCCCGGGCACTCCGCTCATCCTCGACATCGGCTTCGGAACAGGCGAACCGGTCGAAGTCCTGGCCCGCCACGAGCCTGGCACCGGAGTGATCGCCGTCGACCTGCACACTCCCGGCATCGGTGATCTCCTGCATCGAATCGAGTCCGGCGGTCTCGACAACGTGGTCGTGCTCGAAGCCGATGTCCGACTCCTGCTTCCCCTGCTGCCCGAGCAATCCCTGGCCGGAGTCCGCACATTCTTCCCCGATCCCTGGCCGAAGAAGCGACACCACCGTCGCAGGTTGGTGACGTCGGAATTCGCGCGCGCCCTCGCCGAGCTCGTCACCCCCGGTGGTTTCTGGCACCTGGCCACAGACTGGCCGGACTATGCCGAGCAGATCGCCAGCCAGATCCCGGCCTCATTAGCGTGGAGTGGCGGCGTCATCGCGCGTCCCCAACATCGCCCCATCACGCGCTATGAGTCATACGCCCAGCAGTCAGGACGCACCGCGATCGATCTCTGGTTCGAGCGGATCCCCGGATGACAGAGGGCAAGGCGCCGGGTCTTACTCGCGGAGACGTCGTTGAGGTAGAGATCACGGCGGTCGCACACGGCGGTGTGTGCGTGGGCCGCCATGACGGACAGGTGCTCTTCGTGCGCTACTGCCTGCCGGGAGAACGGGTCCGCGCTCGGGTCACCGATGCGCCTCGCCACGGGCGATTCGTGCGCGCCGATGCCGAAGCGATTATCCGAGCCGCACCCGAACGCGTCGTCCCGCCATGCCCCTATGCCGGGGTCTGCGGTGGTTGCGATTGGCAGCACGTGAGCCTCGAGGGTCAGCGGGCCTTGAAAGCCTCCGTGGTGAGGGAGAGCCTCACCCGACTCGGCGGTGAGGATCCCGAGCGATGGCAGAATCTCGAGGTGGAATCGGTGCCTGGCGACGTGGACGGACTCGGGTGGCGCACCCGCATGCGCTTCGCGGTCGGCCGATCTGGTCGAGTCGGGCTGCGGCGCTATCGCTCCCACGAAGTCGTGCCCGTCGACACCTGCCTGCTCTCAGCACCAGCCATCCGCAACCTTCAGGTGACCCGTCGGGAGTGGCCGGGAGCTCGCGAGGTGCTCGCGGTGTCTCCCTCTGTCGGCTCGGCCGTCGCCGTCCCCGACCCCGCACCGGGGAAGGCACGTGTCCACGAGGTGGTGGAGGGCCGGATGTGGCGGGTGGACGCTACGTCGTTCTGGCAGATTCACCCGGGGGCGCCAGAGACATTCGTCGACACCGTGCGAGAGATGCTCCAGCCACGTGCGGGCGAGCATCTTCTCGACCTCTATGCCGGCGCTGGTCTATTCGCGGGCACGCTCGCCGTTGACATCGGACCCGAAGGTCGCATCGATGCTGTCGAGTCCGATGAACTCGCGCTCCGCTCCGCGAAACGCAGCCTCCACGATCTGCCGCAGGTTCGCTTGCATGCGAGCACAACTCACCGTTGGCTGCGCAGCACGATGGTGACCTCGTGTGATCTCGTGGTGCTTGATCCACCGCGGACAGGAGCCGGCCCGCGGGTCATGGCTAGCATCCTGTCGCGTTCCCCTCGTGCGATCGCCTATGTGGCGTGCGACCCTGCCGCCCTCAGCCGAGATATCGCTGTCGCGAAGAAAGCCAGCTGGGAGTTGACTCAGCTACGCGCCTTCGATGCCTTTCCAATGACCCACCATGTGGAGTGCATCGCGTTGCTCACGCCACCTCAGAGCTAGGAGTGAGTGCTAGGAGCTGAGAACCGCAATCGCTTCGATCTCGACCATCAGTCCGGGAAGCGCCAGACCGGTGACCTCCACGGTCGTGTCAGCCGGGTACGGCGCCGAGAAGAACTTCTCGCGGCAGTCGAGGATGTGCGGGAAGTCAGCCTTGTCGGTGAGGTAGATGGTCACCTTCGCCACCTGGTCGAGGCTGCTGCCTGAGGCCTCGAGGACCGTCTTGAGGTTCTCGAAGGCGCACTCGGCTTGAGCAACGAAGTCACCCTCACCCACGATCTGCCCATCCGGACCGACCGCAGCTTGACCGGAAACGAACAACAGATCTCCCACTCGGGTGGCCTGGGAATAACGGAAGGGCGCATCCCAGGTGTGGGGGCTGGGCATGCCGATGAGTTCGCTCATAGGGGAACCTCCTGGTCGATAGGGTGGCCTTATGTCAGCAGACGATGTGCTCGTGCGCCAGTTGAAATTCTCTTTCATCCTTCAACTCGTGGGTGCGGGCCTGTTCGCTGTGGCCACCATCATCCGGATCGTCCTTGGCGGACTCGATATCACCGCGATCGTGTTCCTCATCGCGACAGTGCTGATCAGCACGGCTGCCGTCTTCACCCGGAAGCGGATCCAGCAGATCACCGGCTAGTCGACCTTCTCCCCTACGTGATGGCTCATCCGAACCCCGCACCATCGTCGCCACCCTGGTGGCAACGCGTCACTGGGCGACGGGCATTGTCCTGGCAGGTGGTGGTCTTCGGAACACTGCTGACCTACCCCCAAATCGTTCTCACCGGGGGCACCCTCGGCTCGCGCACTGTTCAGCCCGACGAGTTCCCCACGATCGCCACCGTGACGGCAGGCGCCGTGGTCGTTGCCGTCTCCTTCGCCGGGCTCGCTCAGCTGACCTTCATGCGCAATCGGGCGATCACACCGATCCCCTTGTGGCTGTATTTCTCCTTCTATATGACCGCTGGCTTCATCTACGCCGCGGGTATGGAGATCTCGGATGCGATTCTCGGTGTTGACGCGCTCGTGCCGTGGCCCATCCGCTTCCTTTTCGCTGGCATCACCACGGTGGTCTGGGGCGTGATCGTCTCGCAAATCCTCGAGGCACAAGATCGGTTCCGCACCACCCGTGAGGAACTACTCGCCGAGAGCGTCGAACTCGAAGTAATCTCCCTGCGCGAGTCGGTTGCGGTGCAACAGATTCGATCACGCGTGGACGAACAGGTGAGGACTGATCTCACCCAGGGACGCGAGCGCCTCCAATCGATCCTCGGTGAGCGAGCCGCGACAGCGATGCTGGGCACCTACCCGCGTTCGGACTTGGAGATCGCCACCATCCTGCGTGAGACTGCACAGGGATCTGTTCGAGACCTCAGCCATCGACTTTATGAAGAAGCCGAGTCCGAATATCCACGACCCAAGGTCGCGGGCATTCTCCGCCAGTTCCTCTCCCAACCACGATTCCTGCCCCTCGCCACGGCAGTGCTCATTGGTCTCGGACTGCCCGGTGCCTCGATCCGTGCCGTGGGACCGACACTCGCGCCCTTCGCCGTGCTCGCCATGTGCAGCCTTGTGTTCGCGATCCTGCTTCTTGCCAATCGCGCCATCGGCGCAACACCTCGGTTCCGCCATGTGATCTACGTGCTGTGCCTCATCGCGGTGAACGGGCTCATCCTCGTCTTCGATCTACTTCCAGCGGATGTCGCTGCACCGGAGGCCGAAGCAGCCTCGATCATCATCGGTGTCTCGACCGCGCTGATTGCAGCATCTCTCGTCGCAGCAATCGGCCGAGTCCGAGCAAGAGTGCTGGAATCGCTCCGCGACGACGTAGCCCAACAGCACATTACCGCCGCTGCCTACCACCAAGAGCTCGCCTCTACATTGGCTGAAACGGCTCGAGCGCTGCATGGCAGCGTCCAGACCCGTCTCATTGTCTGTGCCGGGGCGATCGAGAGCGCATCCCGACACGACGACCAGGCAGCGATTGACGAAGCGATCTCCGAGGCGCTGGACGTTCTCGACCACGATCGACAGATCAGCCAGTACTCCGGCCATGTCGAAGCAGATCTCGCCGAAGTGACCGCACTGTGGTCACCCATGTGCGAGATCATCGTCAGCATCGAGGACCAGGTTGCTTCCCTCGATGCCCGGCCAGACATCCCCTTGATCGTCGAGGAGGCGCTCGCGAACGCCTACCGCCATGGGCACGCCGAACACATCGACGTC
>JBDQGZ010000133.1:0-5563 GCA_040265115.1 Candidatus Nanopelagicales bacterium | reverse complement strand
GGCAAGGATGTCGCGAGCGAGATGCCCGTGCACGCCTCGCAGCTGTACGCCATGAACGTCTTCGC
This sequence comes from Candidatus Nanopelagicales bacterium, assembly GCA_040265115.1. GTDB lineage: Bacteria > Actinomycetota > Actinomycetes > S36-B12 > S36-B12 > M55B157. The sequence goes on along the minus strand of JBDQGZ010000133.1, from coordinate 5,498 downwards.
ACTCATCAGTCCCGCCGTCACCGACGGCAACATCAGCATCGATATCGACGACGAGGTCTATGCCGGCTGCGTCGTGGTCTTCAACGGTGAGATTCGCAACGAGGCGGCAATTGCCGCGCTGGGAGGTGCGTGAGCCATGGATGGCGTCGCACTGCTCACGATTTTCATCCTGAGCATCTTCGTCGGCTTCGAGGTCGTCTCGAAGGTGTCGGCTGTGCTGCACACACCCTTGATGTCCGGCGCGAATGCCATCCACGGCATCGTGCTCATCGGCGGCATCATCGTGACCGGCTCGGCTGAGACTCCGCTGGAGTTGATCCTCGGTGCGCTCGCCGTGCTCCTCGGCGCGATCAACCTCGTCGGCGGCTTCGTCGTCACGGATCGAATGCTGGAGATGTTCAAACCGAAGAAGGCCGCGGCGAAGGAGGGTGACGCATGAGCACCCCCACCTGGGCGCAACTGACCAATCTCGGCGTCGCTGTCCTGTTCATCCTCAGCCTCAAGGCACTGTCCTCCCCGAAGACCGCACGGCTGGGCACCCTGGTCGGCGCGGTCGGCGCACTCGTGGCAACCGTCATCCTGTTCTTCAGCGGTATCGAGCTGAACAACCTGATCGTCATCCTTGTCATGATCGCGATCGGTTCCGCGATCGGAGCGATCTCGGCACGGCGCGTGAAGATGACCGCGATGCCCCAGATGGTGGCCCTGTTCAACGGCGTCGGCGGCGGCGCGGCCGGCCTCATCGCCGTCGTGGAGTTCCTCCATCTCGATGGCGAAGGCTCGCTGCTCTTCTTGATCTTCACGGTGGCCACGGTCGTCATCGGCTCGGTCGCCTTCTCCGGATCGATCGTGACCTACCTGAAGCTGCAGGAGATCATGACGACGCGCCCGGTGGTAATTCCCGCCGGCAAGTGGGTCACCATCCTCGTCGCCGTGGCGACCGTCGTCCTTGCTGTGTGGGGAGTCATCGATCCGCAGTTCTGGATCATCATCGTGCTGATGCTGGTGTCGCTGGTCTTCGGCATCCTGTTCGTGTTGCCAGTGGGTGGCGCCGATGTTCCGATCGTGATCTCTCTGCTCAACGCTTTCACCGGCCTCGCGGTTGCCGCTTCCGGTTATGTCCTCGGCAACGTGCTCCTGCTCATCGCCGGCACGCTCGTCGGCGCTTCGGGCACGCTGCTCACGATGATGATGGCGAAGGCGATGGGCCGCCCGCTCACCGCCACGTTGTTCGGTGCGTTCTCCGGAACGACGGCTGGAAGTGCGGGGCCAGGCAGCGACCGCCCGGTGCGTTCGAGCTCACCACAGGATGTGGCGATCATGCTCGGCTATGCAGGCAAGGTGATCCTTGTCCCCGGCTATGGCCTCGCGGTTGCCCAGGCGCAATCGACGCTGCGCGAACTCGCCGATCTGCTCGCCGAACGCGGCATTGACGTCGACTACGCGATCCATCCTGTCGCCGGTCGCATGCCGGGACACATGAACGTCCTGCTCGCGGAGGCGAGCGTGCCCTATGAGCAACTCAAGGAGATGGACGAGATCAACCCGGAGTTCCCCTCGACCGATGTCGTGCTCGTCGTGGGCGCCAACGACGTGGTGAACCCCGCGGCACGCAGCGACGAGAGCGCACCGATCTACGGCATGCCGATCCTCGATGTCGATCATGCCGGCCAGGTGGTGTTCCTCAAGCGCTCGATGCGACCAGGGTTCGCTGGGATCGAGAACGAGTTGCTCTTCGATCCGAAGACGACGCTGCTGTTCGGGGACGCGAAGGAGAGCCTGACGAAGGTCGTCGCCTCCCTGAAGGCGCTCTGAGCTCCTACACCGTTCCGTAGAGCCGATCTCCGGCGTCACCGAGGCCGGGCACGATGTAGCCATGTTCGTTCAGCCGCTCATCGAGCCCGGCCATGACGACCGTGACGTCGACATCGCGGCCCTCGAAGGCGGACTTGACGTGGGCGAGTCCTTCGGGCGCCGCGAGCAGCACGATGGCGGTGACGTCCCTGGCTCCACGGTCAAGCATCAACTCGATTGCCGTCACCAACGTCCCACCGGTGGCCAGCATCGGGTCGAGCACGAACACCTGCCGATTGGTGAGATTCGCGGGGATGCGCTCGGCATAGGTCGTGGCGAGGAGTGACTCCTCATCTCGGACCATCCCGAGGAAGCCCACCTCGGCGGTGGGGATAAGGCGCATCATGCCTTCGAGCATGCCCAGTCCGGCTCGGAGGATCGGCACGACCATGGGTCGGGGCTTGGTGAGGTGGGTTCCCGTCATCGGTGCCACCGGGGTCTGGATGTCGTAGGGCCGAGTGGACAGGCTCCGCGTGGCCTCATAGGCGAGGAGCGTGACCATTTCCTCGGTGAGAGCCCGGAAGGTCGCGGAGTCCGTGGTCTCATCTCTGAGGACGGTCAACTTGTGGGCCAGGAGTGGGTGGTCGACGACGATGCTGCGCACGAGGATTGAGAGTACCGCTAGGCAAGCAGCCGGTGGCGTGGAACGATGAACCCGTCGCCAACCGCGGCGATCGCTCGGGAGAGAGGGCATGCCGTCATGGGCTTCGACGAGGACGCGGTCGATTTCGCCATTGCCGCATGGCGAGAAGATGGTCAGTGGTCGGCTGCTGCGCTGCCACCGCGCGCCGTCGAGACGCTCGGGGGGTTCATCTCAGCGCTGCGGCAACTCGCTGGTGAGGGTGGCGTCTTAGGCTTTATCACCTTGGCCGATGACTGCTTCATAGCCGTTCGCATTCCCCCCGATGGTGTGGCGCGCGTCCTGCTCTCGGATGCCAACTGTGCCTACGACTATGACCTCGCCGAGGAGGCTTTGGACCTGCTCGATATCGAACTCCCGGACGACGACGAGGAGTTCGACGAGATCGAGCCGATCGGCGAACTGGGATTCGCCGCCGATTTTGGCCTCGACGCAGACACCGTGGAGATGATCTGTCTCAACGAGGACTCGCTGGCTGAGGAGCAGGTTGCCCAGATCGCGCGTCGGCTCGGATTCGGCGATCAACTTGCGGCGGTCGTGCGCGCAAACAGTCGGTAGTCCCACCCCGTGCACCGACTCTCCGATCTCGAAGCCGTCCGCCGGGCTCTTGACCTAGCGCGGACCGTGACTACCCCCGATGACGATGTTCCCGTCGGCGCAGTCGTGCTCGATTCTGAGGGCCGGATCATTGCGCAGGCGGTCAATGAGCGGGAGGCCAGCGGGGATCCCACGGCACATGCTGAGGTCCTCGCGCTTCGCCGTGCGGCCGAGACGGTCGGAACGTGGCGATTGGAAGGCTGCACCATCGCGGTGACGCTCGAGCCGTGCCCGATGTGTGCCGGTGCGATCCAGTTGGCCCGCATCTCGCGGGTGGTGTTCGGGGCCTGGAATGACGCGTATGGCGCTGCTGGTTCGGCCTGGGATCTCTTGCGCGACCGGCGACTGGCGCATCGACCTGAGGTGATTGGTGGGGTGATGGAGGCTGAGTGCGGGCAGCTCGTGCGCGAGTTCTTCGCCCGCCACCGGGGGTGAATCGACGGGAACGGAGGTGTGTACCCTCGTCGGCGGTGGCGTGTCCGAGCGGCCAAAGGAGCGCGCCTCGAAAGCGCGTGTGGGGGCAACCTCACCGTGGGTTCAAATCCCACCGCCACCGCCATGTCTCGTGAGGGTGTCCCGATTGGGGCGCTCTCACGAGACATTTGTGTAGCGCGGGATTTGGGAGGAGCGACCATGGGTCGCGACGGCTCCCACCGCGATCAGGTCCGGGTGAGAAGTGGGATCGCGAGACTGGCAATGATCGGCACGATCCCGACGAGGAGGAATGCCGGCAGGAAGCAGGCGGCGAGCGGCAAGACGGCCTTAACCCCGGCCGCTCGGGCAGCTGCCTCGACCTGGGCCCGCGTCTGACGCCGAATATCATCGGCCACCCCGGGGAGCACCTGAGCCAGCGGCGCACCTGACTCCATCGAGCGCCGGGCTGCTCGGGCGATCCCGGAGAGTCCCGGTTCCTCGGTGAGCGCACTCCAGGCATCGTGCGGATCCGCGCCGAGCAGGAGCGATGCCCGCAGCGACTCGAGGGGTTCGCTGATCGGGGGGCCCAGAGCCCGAGACACCGCACCCACCGCGGGAAGGATCGGCGCGCCGGAGGCCAAGCAGGCTGCCAGCAGGTCGGCAACATCCGCACCCTGCCGCTCCATTGCTTCACGCCGGGCCCGTGCGCCACGGGTTTCCCAGCGACCCAGGACGATCGGGCCAATCACCGCGACCCCGATGCCCAGCAGCCACCCCCACACCCCACCCCAGGCCACCGCGATGCCCAGACCCGACACGGCTGAGACCAGACGGATGACTCGACGGTCGGTCAAGGAGGGTTTCGTGGCATTGGGGGTGTGTTTCCGCGGAAACACCGTGGCCATGCGTGACCGGCTGCCCTTCGGCATCACGACCACCACAGCGAGGATCGCCGTTCCCATCGCCAGGGCAGTCATAGAGCCTGCTCCACCCCTCGCGCGATCCGACGCACCCACCACAACCCGAGCGCCGTGAGCGCAACTCCGGCCACCAGACAGATCAGACCCCCGGGGGTTCCGAGCAACCACGCGAGCGGATCACCCCCGAGGGCCAGCCCGAGCAGCAGCCCGATGAGCGGCAATGTCGCCAGCATCTGAGCCGTGGCCCGAGGGGCTGCCAGATGGGCCTTGAGTTGGACGCGGACTTCCTCTCCGGCCCGTGCACTCGCGCTCAACCGGTCCAGGGCACTGGCCAGTCCTGCCCCCGATGTTTCGGAAACCTCCCAGCACGCTGCGAGGAAACGCCACTGTTCGAACCCATCCGTCTGGGCGTCTCGACGAAGCGCCGCGGGGACGTCACCGCCCCACTGCGCCGCAGCGACAGCCTGCGGAGCCACTCCGTCGAGGGCGGAGAGCAGCGCTGGTCGCATGGGCTGCCCTGAACGTAGATCGGATGCGAAGGTGGCAATCGCCTCGATTCCGCGTCTGCGCGCAGCGCCCTCGCGTCTCGCGCCGCCGGGAGCGAGCCGACGCAGGCGGACCCACACCGTCTCAAGATCGAATGCCACGACCGGCTGCTGCCCCGGCGCGACGACTGACATAAGCCGTGTGAAAGAAGTCGGTGGAACGACACACCACACGGCGAGTGTCGCGAATACAGCAGCTGCCACCGACAGGGTGAACACACTCACGTCTCCACATCGACAAGAGAGTGCTCGACGCGTTCTCGAAGCCGATCAAGCGCGGGGAATTCCTGTGTCGCACCATCACTATCGAAGGTCAGTGCTGGCTGAACGCGGACCAATCCTTCCTGATCGAGTTCGACCACATGGATCCCCGCGAGATATCGCTGCCCCCGCGATGATCGATGGAGATGCAGGATGACGTCGAGCCCTGCTGCCGCAAGAGAGTGGACGGCTACTCGCGGCAACCCGGCGGCGAGCCCCAGTGCTTCGAGACGCGCGGGGACATCCGCGGCGGAATTCGCATGGAGC
>JBDQGZ010000132.1:0-5654 GCA_040265115.1 Candidatus Nanopelagicales bacterium | reverse complement strand
CTTCCTCCCCGAGGGAGCAGCGGTCATCGAGGCCAGCGGCGACTGGCAACTCGGACTCAGTGCGCTCGTACTCACGGCATGGACAGTGGGAGGTCTCGCGCTCGCGCTCCTGCTGTTCCGCTGGTCTCCTCGCGGCGAGAAGTGACGGATCGCTCATCATTCGCGCTGGAGCCCCCGGTCGGGATTGAACCGACGACCTACCGCTTACAAGGCGGTTGCTCTACCACTGAGCTACAGGGGCGGGCGGTCGCCGAGTCTACGGGCTGGGCAGTCGAAGGCGGGGAGGCGACTAGGGTGTGAAGCGTCATGGAGCCCGAGCGAGCAGCAGATCCGATTAGCGATGAAGCCGCTTCGTTCGTGGTCGTCGCCAACCGCCTTCCCGTGGATGCCACGGTCGAGGATGACGGGAAGATCACCTGGTCGGACTCGCCCGGTGGACTGGTCTCGGCCCTCGCTCCCGTCCTGGCCGGACGAGAAGCCGTGTGGATCGGGTGGTCGGGGGTCGCTAGCGATGCCAACCCAAAGCCGGTGGTCCCGCCGGCCATGATGGGGTCCTACCACCTCGTCGATGTTCCCCTCACAACAGAGATGGTGGAGGCCTACTACGAGGGATTCTCCAACACGACGCTGTGGCCGCTGTATCACGACCGCATCGTGGCTCCGGAATATCACCGGGAGACATGGAACGCCTACGTCGAGGTGAATCTGCAATTCGCCGAGAAGGCAGCCGCGGTAGCAGCGGACGGCGCGATTGTGTGGGTGCACGACTACCAATTACAGCTCGTGCCGTCGATGCTGCGAGCCCTTCGCCCTGATCTGCGGATCGGCTACTACTTGCACATCCCCTTCCCGCCCGCGGAGTTGTTCTTGCAGTTGCCTTGGCGGCAGCGGATCGTCGAGGGCATGCTCGGGGCCGATCTCGTCGGTTTCCAGACTCCCTTGGGAGCCGGGAACTTCTGTGAGGTCGCAGAGCTGCTGCTCGGATATACCGTGGACTTCGATCGGGAGAGCGGCGGATGGGTGGATGTCGATGGACCATCCGGCCCGAGCGTGGATCCAGTTTCGCCGATCGGTCCGCGTCGAGTCCAGGTCAAGGACTTCCCCATCTCGATCGATGTCGAAAGCTACGTCGAACTCGCCGCTTCCCCCGAAGTCCAGCAGCGCGCGAGGGAGATCCGCTCGGATCTCGGGGATCCCACCTATCTCCTGCTTGGTGTGGATCGCATGGACTACACCAAGGGCATCGACGTGCGATTGCGCGCCTTCGTGGAACTGCTGGAGGATCGAATGCTCGATCCTGGGACGGTGACGCTCATGCAGATCGCGACGCCGAGCCGGGAGCAGGTCGAGGAATACCAGCGGCTGCGTGAGGATGTCGAACTCCTCGTCGGTCGGGCAGCGGGGGCATTGGGTGAACTCGGTGAGGTTCCGCTGCGCTACATGTATTCCGGTCTGCCCAAGGATGAACTGGCGGCTTTCTACGTCGCGGCCGATGTCATGCTTGTCACTCCCTTCCGGGATGGGATGAACCTGGTGGCCAAGGAATACGTCGCCTGCCAGGTCGACGACAACGGGTCGTTGGTGCTGAGTGAGTTCGCGGGTGCGGCCCTGGAGTTCCCCCAGGCCTGGTTGGTCAATCCGTATTCGCTGGAGTCGGTCAAGGAAGCAATCATGACGGCGATCGGCACCACGGACATCGATCGGCATCGCCGGATGTCTGCGATGCGCAGGCATCTGATGGAACATGACGTGGCCCGCTGGGCACGAGACTTCCTCGACACTCTCGCGGCAGGATGACGGGGCTCGGCCGATGTTCGAACTGATCGCCCCTGAGCAGATCTCCGGACTGCCCTGGTGGCCACCGGTTCTCGTCATCATCACCCTCGTCCTGTTCAACCTGCTCTACCACCGCGTTGCGCCGCAGGCCCATCACCTGCTGTGGGCACTCGGTGGCACGTTCTTCCTCCTCGCCCTCGGAGTCCTTGACGGCAACTCCTGGACCGACATGGGTCTGGGATGGGGCTATTTGTTCTGGGGATTGCTCTGGGCGATCGGCTCGATCATCGTCGTCACCCTTGGGTATCTCGTGGTGTCGTCCTTCCGCAAGGGCCGCGATGCGATGCACGACGAGCGAGTGAGTGCGCTCAGCGGACCGAAGTTGATGTTCAACGCTCTCGTCGAGGTGCCGTTCGGAACGGTGCTGTTCGAGGAGATCGCCTTCCGGGCGGTGCTGTTCTCGATGCTCGCCCGCCGATTCGGAGTGGTGTGGGCGATCGTCATCACCTCGGTGCTGTTTGGGCTCTGGCACATTCTCCCCTCGATCGGTACCCATGAGCAGAGTGCTGCGCTCGGCGGAGTGGTCGGCAAGGGCCGTCGAGGCGCCATCCTGGCCGTGGTCGCCTCTGTGGTGACCACCACACTCGCGGGTGTCGTCTTTGCCCTCATGCGACTGCTGTCCGGCAGCGTGCTGGCGCCCATGGGCCTGCACTGGGCAACCAACGGCATGGGCTACTTCTTCTCCTGGACGATCATCAGGGCGCGCGCTCGGCGGCGGCGCCGGCATCTCGGGGAGGACCCGCCCCGAGAGCCCGGCTAATGCCAGACTGGGCGAATGCCTGACACGTCCGACACCGTCGACTCGATGAAGCATGCGGTGCACCAGGTCGAGAAGACCGTGACGAACGTGCAATCGCGAGCCCAGATCCTCTACGATCAGTGGTCGATCATTCCGGTGTTCGCCATGTCGCTGGTGTGGATCACCGCCGTGTTCTTTGAGTTCGACCCCAATCTGTCGCCGACCTATCGGCTCGAGGGAATCTTCCTCAATGGGCTCGTGTTCCTCGTCTTCGCCTCCGATCTCGGCATCCGCTTCGTCCTCGACTCCAATAAGCGCAGTTTCTGGAAGCGCAACTGGTTCCTGGTTATCGCGGTGATCATTCCCCCGCTTCGCATCCTCTTCGTCGTCAATGCTCTGCTCCGGCTGGGGCGCGACTCAAGCGGACTGGCGAAACAGATCGGCCTCTCGGCGGTCTACGCGGTCTCGATCGTGGTCTTCCTCGGAGCCTTGTTCACGCTGTCAGCAGAGATCAACGCATCCGGGTCGAATATCGATTCTTATGGCGATGCGGTGTGGTGGGCGTTTGTCACGGTCACCACCGTGGGATACGGCGACTTCACCCCCGTCACCGTCACGGGGCGGACGATCGCGGTGGGGATCATGTTCACTGGTGCGGCCGCTGTGGGCGCGCTCACCGCAGCGCTCGCTTCCTTCTTCTCCTCCCTCGCCCAGCGTCGAGCGGAGGAGGCCAAGATACGAGAGGCCGAAGGTGCGAGTGGGGAGGACGGTACTGCTGATGATGGGGACGCGGTTCAGACTGATGAGCAGGTGATGGCCGCGCTGCACGACCGAATCGAGCATCTCACCGCTCAGGTCGAGGCGATCAGTGTGCATCTGGGAGTTCATCGCGGCAGCACCGATGCACCGTCGACGGGGAGTGCGACGCGCCCTTCGGGGGGTGAATGACATTGATGGGATTCGCCCCCTACGATGACGAGGACCGGGTGCCAGAGGCGCCCGGCACCCCAGAACCCAACGATGGCGGAGGCGAGATGGAATCGGTGCGGGCACGGCTCGATCCTGAGGCAGCCGCGGCAGCACTCTCCGAACGCGATCGGGCGATCTTGGAGTTCGAGCGGCAATGGTGGAAGTTCGCCGGAGCCAAGGAGCAGGCCATTCGCGACCTGTTCGAGATGAGCGCGACCCGCTATTACCAGATTCTCAACATCCTCATCGACACTCCGGAGGCCCTTGCCTTCGACCCGATGCTGGTGAAGCGGTTGCGCCGGATGCGTGCCTCGCGTCAGCGGGCCCGCTCCGCTCGCCGCCTTGGCATCGACCTGTAGCGGGGCTCAAACTCGGGGCATCGTGTTGAGCGGTGGCCGTTCCGTGGTTGGAATCGGATGTTCCACAGGATGCAGACCGTCGGCGTCGTGATGGAACTGAACCAGACTGGCCTGACCTTCGCGATCCCCACCATGATTGCGCCGCACCCGGCCGTCTGGATCTAGGCGGCGCAGCGCAGTAGCCCAGATCTCCGCGGCCATGCGACCGAGTCGCTGCTCATCATGATGTCGATGGAGGCGGACCCCGAGATCGACTTGCGCGATGGCATCCGCCCCGAATCGTGCATCCGTGTCGACCAGCAGGGCGAAGTCAACGCCGTAGCCGGTGGCGAAGGGGAGGGACTCCAACAGGCTCCGGCGACCGGCGTACTCCCCGGCGAGGGGCTGGGCGATGCCCGACAGATGGGGCCAGTGGGCATTGAGTAGCGGCCGAGCCACGAGCTCGGTGACCCTGCCTCCGCCTGCCGGAACGGTGCGGCTGCCCTCGACCAGGGGGCGCTCATAGACCGCCTTGACCAGTTGCACCTCGGGGTCGGTGAGCAGGGGCCCGAGCAAGCCGATGATGTACGAGGGGGTGAACGAGCGAAGATCGGCATCGACGAACACCACGAGGTCCCCTGAGGTGGCGGCGAGTGCTCGCCACAGCGCCTCACCCTTGCCGGGCAGGATCGGGATCTCCGGGAATGCTTCCTCCCGCCGGATGACCCGGGCTCCGGCCTCAGCGGCGACGATCGCGGTGTTGTCGGTGCTGCCGGAGTCCACTACGACGAGTTCGTCCACGAGGGGAGCGGCGGGATCCATGAGAGAGGTGCGGATCGCCTCGAGGATGGGGCCGATCGTCTCGGCCTCGTCGAGGGCGGGGGAGATCACCGAGACGGTGGTCGTGCCCTTCGCGGCAAGCAGGTCGGCGAGGGTGAAGTCCTCGGCCCGAGAGGTCCTGCGGGCCAGCCATGACTGTGCGGACGGGTGCACGGCTGGCAGTCTCCACTAGAGGGGGCGATTTGCACTCGCAGGGGCAGAGTGCTAAAACTGTAGTTAGCACTCGACCCGTTCGAGTGACAAGCAATCAGGTCGGTGAGGCTGCGCCCGATGCGTAGCCGTCCGTCGCGGGCACCGGCCGTCCACCACGGCAGTTCCGGGAGGAACACCACCCCATGGCAAAGATGATCGCATTCGACGAGGAGGCCCGACGGTCCCTCGAGCGGGGCATGAACGTCCTCGCCGACGCCGTCAAGGTCACCCTGGGCCCTAAGGGCCGCAATGTCGTCCTGGAGAAGAAGTGGGGCGCCCCCACGATCACCAATGACGGCGTCTCGATCGCTAAGGAGATCGAGCTGGAAGACCCCTACGAGAAGATCGGCGCCGAGCTGGTCAAGGAGGTCGCCAAGAAGACCGACGACGTCGCCGGTGACGGCACCACGACGGCGACCGTGCTCGCCCAGGCCCTCGTGAAAGAGGGGCTGCGCAACGTGGCCGCCGGTGCCAACCCGATGGCCCTGAAGAAGGGCATCGAGAAGGCGACCGACATCGTCTCCGAGCAGTTGCTCGAGATGGCCAAGGATGTTGAGACCAAGGAGCAGATCGCCTCGACGGCGGCAATCTCCGCTGGTGGCGACACTGAGGTCGGCGAGCTCATCGCCGAGGCGATGGACAAGGTCGGCAAGGAAGGCACGATAACGGTCGAGGAAGCCAAGTCGACCGATACCTTCCTGGATGTAGTCGAGGGCATGCAGTTCGACAACGGTTACCTT
>JBDQGZ010000131.1:0-5795 GCA_040265115.1 Candidatus Nanopelagicales bacterium | reverse complement strand
GCCAAGGTGAGTCCGTCGCGCGCCCATTCGCAGACGGAATGCGCGATCAGTGCGGTGGCCTCAGGCGCGTTGAGTCGCAGCCCTCGGTCCCGTCGAGCCTGGGCGAGCGAGGCCTGGGTGAACAACAGCAGGTGATCGGCTTCCCCGGGAGTCAGGCTCATGGCTGCGACACCATCGGCTGCTGCTGCGTGATGCAGTGGATGCCCCCACCCCGGGCAAAGAGTGGACGGGCGTCGACCCCGATGATCTGGCGATCCGGATACACCTGCTGCAGGATATCGGCCGCGATTTCATCATTCGGATCATCGAAGGTGCACAGGATCACACCATCGTTCACGACATAGTGATTGATGTAGCTGAAGTCGACCCAGCCCTCGTCATCTCGCAGGACGGTGGGCGCGGGAAGACCGATCACCTCGAGACCATTCGACTCCAGTACCTGGCGAATGGTGGTGCTCACCTGGTGGTCGGGATGCTCGGGATCTCGTTGGTCGTGGAACAGCACCGCACCCGTGGGGGTGAAACATGCGACGATGTCGACGTGTCCTCTCGTCCCGAACTCCTCGTAGTCACGGGTCAGTCCCCGGGGTAGCCAGATGAATCGCGTCGCGCCGAGAGTTCGACCCAATTCGGCTTCGATCTGATCAACGCTCCAGCCTGGGTTTCTGCCGATGTCGAGTTGCACCGTCTCGGTGAGAAGAAAGGTGCCGGAACCATTGGTGTGGATGCCACCTCCTTCGTTGACCAGGTCGGAGGTAATCGAGTCGACGCCGATCGCGGTACACACCGTGCTTGCGATGCGCGAATCCCGATCCCATTGTGCCCACGACTGAGCACCCCAGCCGTTGAAGATCCAATCCACGCCGGCGAGTTGCTGTCCATCGGTCACGAAGGTGGGGCCGATATCGCGCATCCACGCATCATCGAGCTCAGCCTCGACAAGCGTGATGTGGTGAGGTGTTCGCCGGTCAAGGTAGGCGCGAGCGATGGAGGCGGCTTCAGGTGTCACGACCAGTGACACCGGCTCGAAGGACGCGACTGCGAGCGCCACGTCCGCCCAGGCTCGACGGGCCTCATGGGCGGCTGCCTCATTGTCACCGAGGGCGTAGCCACTCGAGGGCCAGGCCATCCAGGTCCGCTCGTGAGGTTCCCACTCCGCCGGCATCCGCCACATAGAGTCGAGTATGCCCAGAACCAGCAGCCGCCGATCCAGGAACCGTGACTATCGGCGACGTTGGGCGAGGGTCCACACATACTGCTGTGTGTCTCCATCGGGTCGGACATGATCGGAGATCTCGGTGTGGAGGATCTCGAACTTGTCACCGAGCAGACTCGCGACATCAGCCTCGGTGAAGCGTCGCACGGGAAGGCCCGCGCACATCGGAGGCCCATCGGGGCCGAAGACTCCGATGATGACGAAGGATCCGGGGTGTGTGGCGGCGAGCAGTGTGTCTAGATATCGAGACTGATCAGCCTCGTCGAGGAGGAAGTGGGCGACGGCCCGGTCATGCCAGACGTCGTATTCCCGTTGCGGCTCCCATCCCCGCAGATCGGCGACGATTGTTCGTACATGCGTGCTCGCGTCTCCTAGCCGTCCCTGGGCGATGTCGAGTCCGACGGGTGAGTGATCTACCAGGGTGATGTCGGTGAATCCCGCTGCGAGGAGGCCGTCGACGAAGGTTGAAGCACCAGCCCCGATATCGACGATGCTCGAGGTCGAGGAGACAGCCGAGGAGCCCAGGAGTTTCATGGACATCGAGGCATGCGGCTGGTACCACCCGCGGGTCGTATCGCCTTGGCGATAAGCCTCGTCCCAGTGCTGTGCGCTGGAGCCCATGGCGCAACGGTAGGTCATCCCCGGATTTTCCTCGTGGATTCCCTGGGCCGATTGAACGAAGTTCCCGCGAGCAGCCTTCATCTTTCCTACAGTGGACCGCGATCCCAGATGGTCCACGACGGAGGAGTCCCCATGCAGTCCCACCAGGTCGTCATCATCGGCGGCGGATCCGCCGGTATCACCACCGCTGCTCGGCTGAAGAAGGCCGGTGTTCGAGACATCGCGATCATCGAACCCGCGGATGTCCACTACTACCAGCCGCTGTGGACCCTCGTGGGTGGTGGACGGGCAAAGGCCTCGGAGAGCGTGCGCCCCATGGCCTGGGTGATCCCGAATGGGGTGACCTGGATCCATGATGCGGCGACCGGTATCGATGCCGCAGGTCACAGCGTGTCGCTGTCGTCCGGTGACTCCGTGACCTACGACAAGTTGGTCGTCGCTCCTGGAATCAAGTTGAACTGGGATGGCATCCCGGGCCTGGCAGAAGGTATGGGGCACGACGGCATGTCGTCGAACTACGACTACTACCTCGCCCCGCGGACGTGGGAGAACATCCAGCGCACGACGTCCGGCACCGCGGTGTTCCACATGCCAATGGGTCCGATCAAGTGCGCGGGGGCACCTCAGAAGATCGCCTATCTCGCGGCGGACTACTGGCGCGAGAAGGGTGTTCTCGATCGGATCCGCAAGGTTCTCGTGCTGCCTACGCCTGGCATGTTCGGGGTCAAGGTCTGGTCGGATGTGCTGGTGCAGGTTGCGGCGCGCTACGGCTTCGAGGTGATGTTCACCACGGTCGTGGATCAGATCGACCCACAGGCGCACACCATGAACCTGAGGAATGTGGAGTCGGGCGAAACCTCGACCCTGAACTATGACTTCGCCCACATGGTGCCGCCGCAGAGTGCGCCGGACTTCGTCGCCCAGTCCTCGCTTGCAGATCCCGAGAGTCCCTTCGGCTACCTCGCCGTCGACAAGTTCAGCCTGCAGAGCACGATCGACCCGGATGTCTTCGGTCTCGGTGATGCCACGAACACGCCGAACTCCAAGACCGGGGCGGCGATCCGCAAGCAGGCACCTGTCCTCGTCGAGAACCTTGTCGCCTCCCTCCGAGGCGGCGTGGGCGCGGGGCGCTACGACGGATACGCATCGTGCCCCATCACGACCAGCCGGAAGCAGTTGCTCCTCTGCGAGTTCGACTACGACCTGAACATGAAACCGTCGTTGAAGGGTGTCGATCAGACCAAGGTGATCACCGACTACAACCGGTTCAAGAAGAACGGCCTGCCCCGGTTGTACTGGGACTTCATGCTGAAGGGCCGCGCCTAGCCTTCCCGAGGCGAGGGCGGGGACTCCAGCCATTGCTGGAGGCGGTTCATCTGGTCCAACCATGAATCGGTGTCGGCTGCCCGCGCCTGGTAGTAGCCGGCGACCGTGTCGTGGGGGAGGACCAGGAATCGGTCGTCGTCGAGTGCGGCCATCACGCTCGCGGCCACATCCTCCGGCTCGAGCAGCCCGTCATGCTTGAGCATGGGCTTGAGGGGGCCGGCCCCCTCGTACATCGCGGTGCGCACGCCTTGGGGGCAGACGGCCTGCACCGTGATGCCGCGATGCCGATAGGTCGCCGAGAGCCACTCGGCGAAGGCCATGGCTGCGTGCTTGGTGACCGAGTAGGGGGCGCTTCCGATCATGGTGAGCAGTCCGGCGGCCGACGCGACGGTGATGAACCGACCTTGTCCGCGCTCCAGCCATTCGGGGATGAGCAGCCGGGCCGCCCGAACATGAGCCATCACGTTCACTTCGAGGGCGCGGGACCAGTCGGATTCGGGAGAGTTGAGTCCTGCTCCGCCCTCGATCCCTGCATTGGCGACGAAGATGTCGATGCCACCGAGATGCTCGCGTGCTGAAGCGATAAGGCGTTCGACCCCAACCTCGGTTGCGGCGTCTCCAGGCAAGGCGAAGGCGCCGATCTCGGCGGCCGTATCGGCGCAACTTTGCGGGTCAAGATCATTGACGACGACGGCATCACCCCTTGCGGCGAAAGCCTGGGCGATGGCTCGTCCGATTCCACGACCAGCTCCGGTGACCAGCACCCCGTTCGGTGTAGTCGTGCCCATGTGATCAGCCTCCTGGTTCTGGTAGAGGTTCTTGGGTGCCCGTGATCTTGCGTATCTCGATCATCGGCTCGTACCACAGAACGGGGCGGAATGAATCGTAGAAAGCGGTGGTATCCGGGAGGTCTCCACTCCCAATCACCTCCATGACGAAACCGTTCGGCATCGGCTTGATCGACACGAGGTCATAGTCGGATCCGTCGAGCCATTCCTGGGCGGCGTCATTGATGCGTTGGATTTCCAACGCTTGGGCAACCGACTGAATGCTGGTCAGCCCGAGTGCGATCACGAGCCCGGCACCGATGGAAGTGATGACGATGATGGGGCGCTTCACCTGGCTTCGGTTGCCACGTGCGGCTTTGTTGTATCCCGCAATCGCGAAAATCAATGCGCCGGCACCGACCATTGCGACGGCATTGGAGAGAAAGAGCAGTAAGGCGCCAACTGCATCGGCCCAGGCCCCAACGGCAAGTACGACCCCGACCACCGAAAGTGGTGGCACCAGGCTGATGGCGATTGCGACGCCTGGGAGGACTCCCGCGAGATCGCTGCGGGTGATGGCGAAACCGCCCACGAGCCCGGTCGCGATCGCGATGAGTAGGTCAATGAGGTTGGGGGATACCCGCCCCGAAATCTGGCCGTTCGTGTCGGGGTTTACCGCGACCGGGAGCAGGATCGTCAGGATGAAACCGATCACGACGACGAAGGCCACCGACATGGCGACGATAAAAGCTGACCGAAATACCTGGCGTGGGTGAACGATCGTGATGGCCAGCCCGACGGCGAGGATGGGGGTGGCCAGGGGAGCGACGATCATCGCGCCGATGACGGTGGCGACCGAATCCACCAGCACCCCACCGGTGGCGATGACCGCGGAAAGCCCGAGCATGACGGAGTAGCGGACGAGGCGGTCGATCCCACTGTCGCGGGTGAGCAGGAACAGCTGCTCCTTGACGCCATCGAGAGGGGTGGTCTTGGTTCCCCCGTCGAAGAGCAGGTCGTCCAGTCTGGCTCGCATATGGCATGAGCCTAGCGGGGGAGGCCCTCACGGCGATACGGTCCGACTGTGAGCCGCAGCAGGGTTGTCTCGGTCATCCTCGTTGCCTTGTCGATCCTGCTCGCGGCCCCCGCGATCTGGGGAATCCTCGCTGTCGATGACGGCCTCATCGAAACATCGAATGAGGTAGACGGCGTCCCGGTGATGCTCATCACCCCGGATGGGGAAGCGAGCGGACTCCCCGGAGTCGTGGTCGTCCATGGTTTTGCTGCGTCCAGCACGATCATGGAGCCACTCGGACGAATGCTGGCTCGGGCGGGCTATGCCGTGGCGCTCCCGGACGTATCGGGACATGGCGCGAATTCCTCGACCCTGTCGGTCGATGACACCTCCCGCGATGAACTCCAGGTCGATGTCGCAGCCGTGCTGAGTTGGCTCGGTGCCCAGCCAGGGGTCGATGCCGACCGGCTGGCGCTCGTAGGTCATTCGATGGGCGCCGGAGCGGTGACTTCCTATTCCATCGATAACCCGGATGCTGTCCAGGCCACCGTCGCCATTAGCCTGCCGTCCTCCATCGAGCCGGTCGGGATCCCCCGGGCACTCCTATTGCTCTACGGATCCGCGGAACCTGCGGGCTTCGCCACTGCCGCACAGGAACAGTTCGACGCGCTGAGGGCTGCCGATCCAGCGGCCGATGTCGTCGTGGAGGTCATCCCCGGGGTCGAGCACATCTCCGTCGTGTGGTCACCCGCGACGGCGGAGGCAACCCTCGGGTGGATCGGCAGCGCCGTGGACGGCCCGACAACGCCGGTCGATCTCGATCCGGCGTGGTTGTGGCTGATCCTCCTGT
>JBDQGZ010000130.1:0-5806 GCA_040265115.1 Candidatus Nanopelagicales bacterium | reverse complement strand
TGACACGGGAGTGAAGATCTCCCGCTGGTGGCGCACCGAACACGTGCCCTGGCCGGCGATCGATTCCGTCGACGAGCAGGCAGGCATGGGCGGCCATCAGGTCATCCTCGTCACCACCGACGGAATGATCCGCACGTCGATTGGTTCTGCGACCCTCGATACGCTCCTTCGCACCGAGGCGTGGTCGATCGCCGTCGACCGGATGCAGACCTGGTGGCGCGAGTCCCGAACATCACCACCCTCTGCTGCATGATCACGCCAGTGGGCCACCGGGTTCACGTGCCCATCTGATTGCCTCACCCATCGACTCGCGGGCCCGCCGTCGATCTCGCGCCGCGTCGTAGGCCAGGCCGAGTCGGTACCACCCACGCCAACTCTCGGGCTCAGACTCCACCCGCTGGCGCTCCCGTGCGAAAAACTCCTCAGCAGCGCTCTGCTCGATGCGCCCCGATGGGGTCCGCGGCAGATCATCGACCGGCAGGTCGCCCTCCTGCCCCAGGATGTGCCCGAGGGTCTGCATCCGACGGCCGAAGACGATCTCGCGCCAGACCAGCCAGCCGCCGACGACGGGAATGATGATGACCGACGCACCGAGAAGCAGGTTCAGCGGATCTCCGCTACCGAGGAAAGCACCGCCTCGCAGAACGGCAAGAAGGAGATAGCCACCGATGGCCACCACCATGATCGTGACCCAGATCCGAGGATTCATGCGTCGAGTAGAGCCTCCAGGCCGAGGGTCAGGCCGGGTCGCGAACGAACCTCGCGAATGCCCAGCAACACCCCGGGCATGAAGGAGGATCGATCAAGGGAGTCATGACGCAGGGTGAGCACCTCGCCGGGATTGCCGAGCAGGACCTCCTCGTGGGCAACCAGGCCGCGCAACCTGACCGAATGGACTGAGACTCCCTCGATCATCGCGCCTCGAGCTCCCGCGATTTCCTCCGCGGTCGCGTCCGGAGATTGATCGATCCCTGCGGCCTGTCGCGCTTCGGCGATCATCTCCGCGGTGTGCCGGGCGGTGCCGCTAGGAGCATCGAGCTTGTCCGGGTGGTGCAGTTCGATGACTTCGACGGATTCGAAGTGAGGTGCTGCGTCGCGGGCGAAACGCATGAGGAGGACTGCGCCGAGGCTGAAGTTCGGGGCGATGAGGACGCCTACCTCGGGCCGAGCGGTCAATGCGTGCCTCACCCGGTCGAGGCGTTCGGTGGTGAATCCGGTCGTTCCCACGACGGCGTGGATGCCGCGCACGATTGCCCAGTCCACATGTTCCATCACGACTTCCGGGGTGGTGAAGTCCACGATGACTTCGGTCCCTGAGGTCACGAGTTGCTCGAGGTCGTCCGCGACATCGAGTGCCGCCACGAGCCTCATGTCCGAGGCCTCATCCACAGCAGCACAGACTGCCGATCCCATACGACCGGCGGCGCCGAGCACGGCAACGGCGATGGCGGTGTTTTCCTGAGTCACAGAGGACAGCCTAGCCGCGCATCACATACCCGCGGCGAGGCTGGAGATCCGGTCCTCATCGACGGGTCCGATGACCGCGAGGGTTGGCGTGTGAGTGAGCAGGTCCCGGGCGACTGACTGCACGTCGTCAAGGGTGACCGCATCGATTCGTGACAGCACATCGTCCACCGCGGGGATCTCGCCGTAGAGCAGTTCGGACTTGCCGATGCGACTCATCCGCGCACCGGTGTCCTCTAGGCCGAGGACCATCTGACCGGTGACCTGTCCGCGGCCACGCAGCAGTTCTTCCTCGGACAGGCCGTTTTCCGCGACCTCCAGAATGACATCGCGACCGATCGACACCACGTCGTCGATCTTGGCGGGCAGGCAGCCGGCATACATGCCCACCATGCCTGTGTCGTCGAAGTGCGTGGAGAAGGAGTACACCGAGTAGGCCAGGCCGCGCTGCTCGCGAATCGACTGGAACAGGCGGGAGGACATGCCGCCGCCGAGTGCTGCGTTCATCACGGCCAGCGGATATCGGCGCTCGTCGTGCCGAGAGACCCCGGTGTGAGCGAGAACGAGATTCACCTGCTCGATTGAGCGATGCTGCACCCTCACCGGGGTGGAACCCGTGCGTCGCGGACGTCGACCCCGGAGGGGCGGGAGCGGCTCTCGGTCCGGGGCCTCAACGAATCGCGGAAGTGAGCGTCGCACGGCGCGCACGACGCGGTCGTGTTCCACGTTTCCGGCGACCGCGATCACCATGGACTCCGGCGCATAAAGTCCGCGGTAGAACCCGCGGATCCCCCGTGGGCTCAGCGCCTCGATCGATTCGATGGTGCCGAGAATCGGCCGACCCAGCGGCGTCGCGCCGAAGTGCGCAGACATCACAAGGTCGTGCACACCGTCAGATGCATCATCCTCGGACATCGCGATTTCCTCGAGGATTACTCCTCGCTCACTCTCGATATCTGCGGAGGTGAGCGCGCCCTCGCTCACGAGATCGCACACGACGTCGATCGCGAGCGGCATGTCGCGGTCTCGGACACGGGCGTAGTAGCAGGTGTATTCCTTCGTGGTGAACGCGTTCATATCGCCACCGACCGATTCGATGGCCGAGGAGATCTCCCAGGCACTGCGCCGACCGGTGCCCTTGAACAACAGATGCTCGAGAAAGTGGGCGGCACCAAGTTGCGCCGGCGTTTCGTCCCGTGAGCCGACGCCCACCCAGGCTCCGACCGCGACGCTGTGAACACCGGGAACATGCTCGGTGACGATGCGCAACCCATTGCTCAACGTCGTGCGGCGCACCACCGACCCATCTCCCTCATCGAGGAGGGTTCGGGTGGTGGCGCGCCGCGACATGACGTGTGAGCGGATAACTACTCGGCTGCGGATTCGTCGAGCACCGGCTGCAGGCTCAACTTGCCGCGCTGGTCGATTTCCTTGATCTCCACCTGTACCTTGTCACCGACCTTCAGCACCTCTTCGACGTTCTCGATGCGCTTCTTGCCCGGTGCGAGTTTCTTGATCTCCGAGATGTGCAGCAATCCGTCGCGACCCGGGACGAGCGAGACGAATGCGCCGAACGTGGTGGTTTTCACCACGGTGCCCAGATAGCGCTCCCCGACCTCTGGCATCGTCGGATTCGCGATCGCGTTGACCTTCGAACGTGCCGCCTCCGCAGCATCACCATCAGTCGCCCCGATGTGGATCGTTCCGTCATCCTCGATCGTGATCGTGGCGCCGGTGTCCTCCTGGATCTGGTTGATGATCTTGCCCTTCGGCCCGATCACCTCGCCGATCTTGTCCACCGGAATCTTGATCGAGATGATCCGAGGCGCATACGGCGACATCTCATCTGGCGCATCGATGGCCTCGTTCATGACCTCGAGAATCGTCATGCGCGCATCCTTCGCCTGGCCGAGGGCCGAGGCGAGGACCGATGCGGGAATACCGTCGAGCTTGGTGTCCAACTGAAGCGCGGTTACGAATTCCTTCGTTCCGGCCACCTTGAAGTCCATGTCGCCATACGCATCCTCGGCACCAAGAATGTCCGTGAGCGCGACGTACTGAGTGGAGCCATCGACCTCACCGCTCACCAGACCCATCGCGATGCCCGCAACAGGTGCCCTGAGCGGAACACCGGCGTTGAGCAGCGACATCGTCGAGGCGCAGACCGAACCCATGGACGTCGAACCATTCGAGCCCAGCGCCTCGGATACCTGCCTGATCGCGTAGGGGAACTCATCGCGGGTCGGTAGCACCGGCACGAGCGCACGCTCCGCGAGGGCGCCGTGGCCGATCTCGCGGCGCTTCGGGCTGCCCACTCGTCCAGTCTCACCGGTCGAATACGGCGGGAAGTTGTAGTTGTGCATGTAGCGCTTACGAGTCTCCGGGGAGAGGGTGTCGAGCAGTTGCTCCATGCGCAGCATGTTCAACGTGGTGACACCAAGGATCTGGGTCTCGCCGCGCTCGAACAGGGCCGAGCCGTGCACGCGCGGAAGCACCTCCACCTCCGCTGACAAGGTTCGGATGTCCGTCGGTCCACGGCCGTCGATACGAACCTTGTCGCGCAGCACCCGCTGTCGCACCTGTTCCTTGGTCACACTTCGCAGAGCAGCCGAGATCTCCTTCTCGCGGCCCTCGAACTGGGGGCCGACCTCTTCGAGCACGGAGGCTTTGATCTGGTCGAGAGCATCCTCACGTTCGGCTTTGCTCACGATCGTCATCGCCTCAGCGACACGACCCGACGCGACAGCAGCGACGGCGTCATAGACATCATCGGTGTAGTCGAGGAACACCGGGAAGTCCTGCACCGGCTTCGCAGCGGTGGCCGCCAGGCTTTCCTGGGCTTCGCACAGCACCCGGATGAACGCCTTCGACGCCTCGAGTCCTTCGGCGACGACCTCCTCCGTCGGCGCCTTAGCGCCACCGCTGACGAGTTCGATGGTCGCCTCGGTCGCCTCGGCTTCGACCATCATGATGGCGACGTCATCGCCCACCACACGACCCGCGACGACCATGTCGAACACGGCACGCTCAAGCTCGGAATGACGCGGGAAGGCCACCCAGCGATCATCGATGAGGGCTACTCGCACGCCACCGATCGGTCCACTGAACGGCAGACCTGACAGTTGGGTCGAGGCAGACGCGGCATTGATCGCCAGCACGTCGTAGAGATCATCCGGGTTCAACGCCAGGACCGTGATGACGACCTGCACCTCATTGCGCAGGCCCTTCACGAATGTCGGACGCAGCGGGCGGTCGATCAGCCGGCAGGTGAGAATCGCGTCCTCGCTCGGCCGGCCTTCCCTACGGAAGAAGGAGCCGGGGATGCGTCCTGCGGCATACATCCGCTCCTCGGTATCCACCGTGAGCGGGAAGAAGTCGAAATGCTCCTTCGGAGATTTCGATGCCGTCGTCGTCGACAGCAGCATCGTGTCGTCGTCCAAATAGGCCGACACGGCGCCGCCCGCCTGGCGAGCGAGACGGCCGGTTTCGAAACGAACAGTGCGCGAGCCGAATGGCCCGTTATCGAGCACCGCCTCGGTGGCGGTAATAGTTGACCCGTCCACGGGTGTCTTCCCTTCAGTGAGGGACGCCCGCGTCGACCACCCCGTACGCGATGGGCCGGGGCCGGTCTTCGATCGAGGCCCACGGGTGATGCCACCCGGAAGCCACTACCGAGGACCGACGATCTGGGGCTTTCGCGCCGGTGCTCGAACGAGCGTCTCTTGTGTTATTCGATTGTGCGGTTCTCGGCTATCGCCTCAGGCCCTTGCTCGGGGCCTTCGGCTATCGCCTCAAGCCCAACTTTTCGATGATCGCGCGGTAACGCGCAATATCGGTCTCGGCGAGGTACTTCAGCAACCGACGACGCTGACCCACCAGCGCCAGCAGACCGCGGCGTGAGTGGTGGTCGTGCTTGTGGGACTTCAGGTGCTCGGTCAGATCGGTGATCCGACGGCTCAGCATCGCGATCTGAACCTCAGGGCTCCCGGTGTCCGTCGGCGACGAACCGTATTCAGCGATGATCTCGGCCTTGGTGGCAGTGTCCAGCGGCATGAAGTGATGTCCTCTCGGGCGCGACTCGCCCTGGCACCTTGCCAGGGGGTTGGATCGCCGGCGGCGACCTGACACGAATCCCAGGGCGCCCGCCCCGGAACCGTCGTCCACCAGGGTATCAGGAGGGGTCTACCGCGGTGATCTCGCCGGCGCGGCGCACATCATCGGCCATCTGCTTCACGAGCGCCTCGAGCGAGTCGAAGGCGGCCTGTTCCCGGATGAGCTCGGCGAACTCCACCCCGACGTGGTGGTCGTACAGGTCGAGGTCGTCGCGGCCGAGGATATAGGC
>JBDQGZ010000129.1:0-5816 GCA_040265115.1 Candidatus Nanopelagicales bacterium | reverse complement strand
TTGACCACTTCGTTGAGGGTCCCGTCGCCTCCGAAAGTCACCACGATGTCCAAGCCGTCGGCTCGAGCGCGCTCCCCGAGCTCTCGTGCATGGTTGCGGTGAGAGGTAGGGACGACCTTGAGGTCCAACTGCGAGGAGAGGGCGCTCAATAGGACATCGCTGGTCCGGGGAGACGTGGCAGTTGCCTGCGGATTCACCACGAGCAGGCCGCGCACCCGGTTGAGGCTACCCGCGTAGGGCAGGGCCTACCCTGGTCGGGTGCTGCTCGGACCCGTGCCTGCCAGCCTGGGGCTGCGTGTGAGTGCTCCGCTGGTCGCGGTCGAGGCCCTCGCCCTCATCACCAATGCCGTGATCGTCGTCATTGAGGTCATCCGGTTTGGGTTAACCGGACCGGCCGAGGTTTCCAATGTGCCGGCCTTCGTGCTCGAGGTCCTCATCTTCCTTGGCTTCGGAGTGGCCCTGCTCTTCACCGCGCGCGGGCTCTGGCAGGCGAAGCGGCCCGCGCGAGCCCCGGCGGTCCTCGCTCAGATCATCGCGCTCGTCGTGGGAGGTCCTCTCGCCTTTTCGACCGATCCGACCTCGCGCATCCTCGGCATCGGCCTCGTGGTCGTGGCCGGGGTCACGATCGTGGCGTTGCTGAGTCGGGGTGTTACCGAGGACATGCTGGGTCCGACGTCGTAGTCTTCCCGCCATGACTCAACGACCCACGTCGGTGACCTTCGCCGCGATCATGATGTTCATCGGCTCGGTTGGATACGCCGTAGGGGTGGTGATCAACCTCGTCATGCTGTTCAACCCCGGTGAACAGCAGTTGCTCTTCGGAAGCACTGTCACCGACTGGTACTGGATCATCAATGGCGGACTCGACGCTGTCCTGGTCGTCGGCTTCATCTGGGTGGGACGCATGGCATTGCGTGGCGACTACGGCGCGGGCATGACGATCACCCTGCTCGCGGTTCTCAACATCGTGTTCTCGATGTTCCGCCTCGGCCACATCTACGGATGGGTGACGCTGGCGATCTCCATCGCCGTGCTCGCGGCGAACATGAGCGCATCCGCCCAGGATTGGTATCGCGCCCACCTTCCGGTGCGCTGACCCGAAATGGGTCTCTCGCGCAGAGCATTCCTCGCCGGTGTTGGTGGCCTCGCTGCCGCCTGGGGTGTCTCCACCCAGGTGCTGGGCCAGTCCCTCGCCGCGCCACTTCGGCCCGGTGACATCCCGACCACACTGCTTCAGACGATCAAGTTGTCAGCGCAGGCTGCGCGGGGTTCGTATCGGATTCTGCTTGCAGGTGCAGGCGAGGAGTTCATTCCCCGATACGACCTCCTAGGTCGCGAAGCGGACTCCGCGCGAACGGCCTCGCGTCGTTCCCTGATCTATCTGGCGCACCTGTCGGATATCCACGTCATCGACGCCCAGACGCCAGCACGCATGGATGCGATCCAGAGTGTCGCCCCGGAACTGTTCACCGATGCCTGCCGTCCGCAGGACACCCTCACCACCCAGGTCCTCGCTTCAGTCGTCGATAGCGTCGTCGACGCCCAGGTCAGCGCAGTGACAGGTGCACCGCTGGCGTGCGCGCTCTCGACAGGTGACAGCGCCGACAACCTCTCCCAACTCGAAACGCGCTGGTACATCGACATCCTCGATGGCAAGGAGGTCACACCGAACAGCGGCGACCCCGCCCGCTACGAGGGCCCCCAGGTCTGGGCGGAGGCAACCTACGCGTATCACCCTGATGATCCGTCCGGAGATGTGTATGGCGCATACGGCTATCCCACGATCCCGGGAATGCTCGAGGCTGCTGTCACGCGACCGGTGACCTCGCAGGGTCTGCCGGTTCCGTGGTTCGCGGTGTACGGCAATCACGACGCGACGTTCATGGGCACCTTCCGGCCCGATCCGTCCCTCTATGCCTGGGCGGTCGGCGGGCGTAAGGCTGCGGTAGCGGATGCTCTTGCGCCCACCTGGTTGCAGGGTTATGCATCCGATCTCAGCGTGGCGCAGCAGGCAATCAACACACTGCGCCAGCGGCTGGGATTGCAGCCGGGCATGCGTGTGGTCACCTCAGATCCACAACGCAAGATGCTCGAGCGCACCGAGTTCATGCAGGCGCATCTGGAGTCACCTGCGATTCCCGGACCGGTCGGACACGGCTGGACCCAGTCGAACATCGACACCGGTGAGACATGGTGGTCGGCTGAGATCACCCCGTTCCTGCGAGTCTTCGGCCTCGACACCTGCAATATGGCGGCGGGCGCGGACGGTGCAGTTCCGGAGGATCAGTTTCTGTGGCTGCGCGATCAACTGGCGCGCTGCGAGGCTGACGGGGTCATGGCCATCGTGTGCAGCCACCACAACTCATACACCCTGGAGAACGACGCGACTCCCGTCACCGGTGGTCAGCGGCTCGTGCACGCGGAGGAGTTCATCTCGATGCTCCTCGATTACCCCGTGTGTGTGGCGTGGTTGAACGGGCACACCCACATCAACACCGTCACTCCGCATCGCCGGGGCACCGATCCGGGTGGATTCTGGGAAATCACGACAGCGTCATGCGTCGACTTCCCCCAGCAGCAGCAACTCGTCGAGTTCGTCGACAACCGAGACGGCACCCTGTCGATCTTCGTCACCGCCCTCGATCATGCTGCCCCACCGACGTGGACCCCCGGCGATTTCAGCCAGGTGGGTCTGGCATCCCTCAGTCGTGAACTCGCGGCCAACTCCTGGCTCGCCGATCCGCCGTTGCGCGCGGGTTCGCCACTGGATCGCAACGTGGAGTTGCTCCTGCCTGCTCCCTTCGAATTCAACACCATCACCGATGAGGCATTGGAAACCCAGCAGATGGCGGCGCGAGCACGTCTCATGGCGCATGGAGGACAGTCGTGAACCGGCGTCTGCTCTCCGGTGTCGCCCTCGCCGCCGGGCTCCTGCTCACGGGGTGTTCCCAGATCGATGCGCTGCAGCCGGTCAGCGGAGGTCCGATCACCACAGTGCGCAATGCCACCTATGTCGTTCTTGTCGATCAGCAGGTACCGATCAAGGTCGCGCCCATCTGCGAGGAAGCCGCTGATGCCTTCCTGTGCATCGGTTCCACCCTCGACGGGTTGGAGATCACGGCGACGGCGAAGGCCACTGCGCCCTATGACCTCACCATCGAGGTGGGGGGCGAGGTCATCTTCACAGGATCCGCCGAACAGGTTCTCAGCGACGCCCTGCTGGAGGAGTCGTGAGCGCCTATTTCGTCGCGCTCGTGCGCATGTGGCGGGGCTGGGCGATCGTCCTGCCCGTCATCGTGGTCAATGCGATGGTTCAGGCGCTCCTGGTACTGCCCGATGCGACACCCGACCTGACCGTTGGCTTTGTCCTTCTCGCGATCGTGTCACTGTTCGTTCTCATTGTGAGCTTTGCTCTCGTGGGGACTGCCGTCTTGCAGGCGGCGGTCGGCAGGGTCGACGCGCGCCAGGTGTTGGTTCAGGCCCGGCAGCGGCTGCCGATGCTCGTGCTGTGGTCGTTGGGCCTGTTGATCGTCGTCCTGCTGGGACTCTCGCTGTGGCTACTGCCCGGATTCATCATCCTGGCGATCACGCCTTACCTTCTGCTCGCTGTCCTGGATGGTCGCTCGAATCCGATGAAGGCGAATTTCTCCGTGATGGGCAGGCGAGTCGGTTCCTGGTTGTTCACGGTGGCCCTCATGGGAATCACCGCGCTGGTGATCTGGGTGCTGGCCGTCACTACGGGCTTCTTCGTCACCGGATCGCCCGGCGCGTTCATCGGCTGGTTGGGCCTGGGCTTCGTGTCCTCGTGGTTCACCTGCGCCTGGGCGCTGATCTATCAGCCCGCCGTGGGATCCGATCGGTAGCTCAAGAGTACGGGCGAGCCCGGCGGATCCTGGGGAACTCCGGTGTCACCGATTGTGGGAGTGCCAGGTGGGTAGGACCAGTTGATGATGGTGACCTGTGTCTCTGGTCCGCCGGTGGTGCTGGGAAAGACTGGCAGCACCTCGCTGGGACTTGGTATTGGCTGGTCCACACCGAGGGTGCAGGCCTGGAGTAATCGTCCGTTCGCGAAGACCGGCCCTCGATGGTCGATCCGGTCGCCGTTGACGATCGTCATTTCCGCCTGGACCAACCACACCGCTGGATCGGGCCCAATGCCGCAGGCGGAGATCTCACCAACGGAGTTCGCCTCCATCCATTGGAAGATGACATCGGTGTTCGTAATGATGCAGTCGGTTGCTGCCGTCACGAGCGAGGGGCATGGGGGGTAGGCCGCGTCATCGATGAAGAGTGCTGCGCGAGTGAAGGACCCAGTGCGAAGTGCATGCGTATGGGCGAATCCGGCTGCCTGCTCGCCAGGGATAGCAGTGATGTCGAGGTGGACCCAACTCCCCGCGCGACGAGCGTTCGTTGCTGTCACCACGTGGATGAGCTGTCGACCCGCGCTATCGGTGAGCAACAGCGCTGCATTCGGCGGATCAGTGTCGAAACCGGAGGCCTCCCAGGTCTTCACCAGTCGCGCGACATCGGTGCGACCGGAGCGGCGATCAGGCCGATCGGTGAACCATGTCACCATCGTCCGTGCTGGTATGGACAATCGAATGGATCCGTCGATACTGCGAAGGTTCGCCTTGCTTGCCCCGGTCACGAACAGGATCCCGGGCGGCTGAGTTGTGACGGCCGCGGGGGAGTCACCTGATCCTTCATCAGCCTGGGAGGCCGGCGCGGCGAGCCCTACACCCATCGCCAACGCCGCCGCAGCAGCGATAATCCAGGTCCTCATGGCGCCCCCCACAGCTGTGATCTCATGGCTTCGTTGTCGAAGGCTAGGCCACGTAGTGGTGATGTTGCATGGCTAATCCGAATCAGCCGCCAATCGGGCCAGGTTCTGCCCGTCGAGTCGTCGTACTGTCCATTCGTCCATGGCCACGGCACCGAGGGAGTCGTAGAAGCCCTTGGCGGGCTCATTCCAATCCAGCACCCACCACTCGAGGCGGCGGTAGTCACGCTCCACGCAGATCCGGGCGAGTTCGGCGAGAAGTGCCTTGCCCAATCCTGAGCCACGGTGGGCAGGCTGGACGAAGAGGTCCTCCAGCCAGATGCCGTGCTTTCCGGTCCAGGTGGAGAAGTTGACGTACCAGAGTGCGAAGCCGACGACCTGGCCGTCGGCCTCGCCGACGTGGGCGAAGACCTGTGGTTCGTCGGCGAAGAGTGCCGCCTGGAGGTCGGCCTCGGTGGTCTCCACCGCATCGGGGTCGTTCTCGTATACGGCGAGGTCGATGATCAAGGAGAGGATGGCGGCGACATCCGATTCCCGAGCAGGACGGATATCGGTCATGGCAACACGCTACTGCCACCTAGAAGGGTGGGTCGGGGGGTTGTTGTCGTTCTCGGGGTAGCAATTGCTGGGCGAGATGTTTTTGTCGTCGCCGGGTGGCCCGGTCAGCCAACCCGGTGGGGGTTGAGGGGTGTGGGTTGTAGTGGGCGGGGTGGGTGAATCGCAGTTCGGCGTCGGGATTGCCGGTGATGGCCCAGCCGCCGGTGTGGATCTGTTGGTGGTGGTAGTAACACAACCCCACCAGGTTCGACCTCGTTGTGTGTCCACCGTGGGAGTAGAAGGTGATGTGGTGCACCTCGTCGATGCGGGCGGTGCACTTCGGGAATCGGCAGTGGTGGTCTCGGGTCAAGATCGCGGTACGTAAGGCTGTGGGGATGGTGCGGGTGCCGGGGAGCACGCTGGCGATCTGCCCCTCCCGATCGAGGATGAGGGGGGCGAGGGTGGCATCACAGGCCAGCATCTGGGTGATGCGTGAGGT
>JBDQGZ010000128.1:0-5858 GCA_040265115.1 Candidatus Nanopelagicales bacterium | reverse complement strand
CTGGGAAGTAACGCCATGGCGCACAAGCAGGGTGCATCGAGCACCAGCCACGGTCGGGACTCCACCGCCCAGCGTCTGGGCGTGAAGCGGTTCGGCGGCCAGCTCGTCGGCGCCGGAGAGATCATCGTGCGCCAGCGTGGCACCCACTTCCACCCGGGGGCGAACGTCGGACGTGGCGGCGACGACACGCTGTTCGCACTCAGCGAGGGCCGCGTCGAGTTCGGTACCGCTCGCGGACGCCGCGTCGTCAACGTCGTCCCCGACGCCTGACCGGCCCCGGTCGGTGATCCTCCGGCCGTGACCACCTTCATCGATCAAGTTCTCGTCCACGCCGTTGCCGGTGATGGCGGTCATGGGTGCGCGTCCGTGCACCGAGAGAAGTTCAAGCCCCTCGGCGGCCCCGACGGCGGAAACGGTGGTCGAGGCGGAGACGTGATCGCCGTGGTCGATCCGGGCACCACCACCTTGCTCTCCCTGCATCACCGGCCGCATCAGCGGGCAACCTCCGGCAAGCCGGGTCAGGGATCGAACCGTCACGGGGCAAACGGTGACGATGTCATCATCCCCGTTCCCGATGGGACCGTGATTCTCGGTTCGGACGGTGAACCGCTCGCCGACCTCATCGGCGCCGGAACCTCCTATGTCCTGGCTCGGGGAGGCCGCGGCGGACTGGGAAATGCGGCCCTGGCGTCACCGCGACGCAAGGCTCCGGGCTTCGCCCTGCTCGGCGAACCCGGCGAATCGCATGATGTCACCCTGGAACTGAAGACCGTCGCCGACGTTGCCCTCGTCGGCTATCCGAGCGCCGGCAAGTCCAGCCTCATCGCCTCACTCTCTGCAGCCCGCCCCAAGATCGCCGACTATCCCTTCACGACCCTGGTGCCGAATCTGGGGGTGGTGTCGGCGGGTGACACCGTCTTCACCGTCGCCGATGTGCCCGGCTTGATCCCCGGGGCGAGCGAGGGACGAGGGCTCGGTCTGGAATTCCTGCGTCACGTCGAACGCTGCTCGGTGCTCGTGCACGTCATCGATTGCGCAGCGCTGGAAAGCCAGCGTGAACCGCTCGCTGACCTGGACGTGATCGAGGCGGAACTCGATGCCTATGGCGGGCTCGCCGATCGGCCTCGCCTTGTCGCGTTGAACAAGATCGATGTCCCGGACGGGCGAGTTGTCGCGGAGATGGTGCAGCCTTTGCTCGACGAACGGGGGCTGCGCTCGGTCATGGTGTCGGCATTGAGCCATGAGGGGCTGCGGGAATTGTCCTTCGCGATGGCCGAACTCGTCGCCGCCCATCGAGCAGCGCAACAGCCGGCGGAAGCGACTCGGATCATCATCACCCCGACACCGGTCGATGACGCTGGTTTCATCGTCACCGTCGAAACGGAGCTCGATACCGGTGCGCCGCTCTATCGCGTCACGGGCTCTCGACCGGAACGCTGGGTGCGGCAGACCGACTTCTCCAATGATGAGGCGGTCGGCTACCTGGCTGATCGCCTCGCACGGCTCGGGGTCGAAGAGGCTCTCGTCGAGCAGGGAGCGCGTGCCGGCAGCACGGTGGTGATCGGACCGGGGGATGATGCGGTCGTGTTCGACTGGGAGCCGACGATCATTGCTGGATCCGGGATTGCGCATGGACCCCGCGGCACCGATGAGCGACTGGCGGAGTCATGAGCACGCTGCCCCGACAGCAGATTGGCGAAGCGAACCGGCTCGTGGTGAAGATCGGATCGTCATCGTTGACTCAGCCCGGCGGCGGTCTCGATCCGGAGCGGGTCGATCGGCTCGCCGACATCGTCGCGCGACGCCGACAGAGCGGATCGCAGGTGGTCGTTGTTTCCAGCGGCGCGATCGCGACCGGCTTCCCCCACCTCGGCCTCGGCCGACGACCGAGAGATCTTGCGACCCAGCAGGCCTCGGCCAGCGTGGGTCAAGGACTCTTGCTCGCCCGATACACCGCCGCCTTCGAGCGACATGGATTCACCGTCGGGCAGGTACTGCTTACCGCTGATGACATGACGCGGCGAAGCCATTACCGCAATGCTCAGCGAACGCTGGAAACCCTGCTCGATCTCGGCGTCGTACCGATCATTAATGAGAACGACACGGTCGCGACGGATGAGATCCGGGTCGGTGACAATGACCGGTTGGCGGCGCTCGTCGCCCACCTGGTGCACGCTCAGGGCCTCGTCCTGCTCTCCGACGTTGATGGTCTCTACAACGGCCCACCGCATCAGGGGGGCGCGCGCAAGATTGCGGAGGTCCACGGCCCGGCGGATCTCGATGATGTCACCGCGGGAGGCGTCGGCGCCGCTGGAGTGGGACTGGGCGGCATGGCGACGAAGGTCGAAGCTGCACGGATCGCAACGGCCGCGGGGATCCCGGTGATCCTGGCGGCGGCCGTCGAGGCCGAGGATGCCATTGCGGGACGTGATGTCGGCACCGCCTTCCATGTCACCGGTCGGAAGGTGCCCACGCGCCTGCTGTGGCTCGGCCATGCCAGCACGCCACGAGGACGACTACGACTCGACGATGGTGCGATAGCGGCAGTCATCGAACGGCGGATGTCCCTGCTGCCGGCGGGTATCACCGGTGTCGAGGGGGACTTCACCGCCGGCGACCCGGTGGAGCTTCTTGACGCGGGCGGCCGAGTCCGCGCCCGGGGCCTGGTGAACTTCGACTCCGAGGAACTGCCCACCCTGCTCGGTCGATCTACCCGAGATCTGGCCCGTGAACTCGGGGCCGCCTATGAGCGTGAGGTCGTGCACCGTGATGACCTCATCATCATCGACGCGTAGCCTTGGTTTCCATGGATGCCTCCGTCGATATCCAGTCCGCGGTCCTCGACGCTGCGCGGAAGGCTGGTGACGCGGCGACGACGTTGCGCACGCTCACCCGTGACGTGAAGGATGATGCCCTGCGGCGCATGGCGGATGCGCTTCGGTCAGCGACCGACTCCATCGTCGCCATCAATGTCGAAGACCTCGATCGAGCTCGGGCCGACGGCACCTCTGCGGCGCTCATCGACCGATTGACCCTCACCCCGGATCGGATCGCCGCCATCGCCGATGCCCTGGAGGAGGTGGCCGAGCTTCCCGATCCGGTCGGGGATGTCGTTCGCGGCTACACCCTTCCCAACGGGCTTCAGGTTCGACAGGTTCGGGTTCCCCTCGGTGTCGTCGGGATCATCTATGAAGCGCGGCCCAATGTCACGGTGGATGCCGCCGGTTTGTGCCTAAAGAGCGGCAATGCCGCTCTCCTGCGGGGATCA
Organism: Candidatus Nanopelagicales bacterium; assembly: GCA_040265115.1. Lineage (GTDB taxonomy): Bacteria > Actinomycetota > Actinomycetes > S36-B12 > S36-B12 > M55B157. The sequence goes on along the minus strand of JBDQGZ010000128.1, from coordinate 2,590 downwards.
TCCTCCGCGCGATCCACCAACGCCGAACTCGTACGTGTCCTTCGCTCGGCGCTGCGCGCCACGAGTGTTCCCGAAACAGCGATCACCCTCGTGCCCGGCGACTCGCATGAGTCGGTGAAGCACCTGATGACCGCGCGTGGACTCGTCGACGTGCTCATCCCGCGCGGTGGCGCCTCCTTGATCCAATCCGTCATCGGGGGCTCGACCGTGCCGGTGATCGAAACTGGCGTCGGCAACTGCCACGTCTACATCGACGCTGATGCCGATATCGATATGGCCATTCAGGTCCTGGTGAACGCCAAGACCCAGCGGGTGAGTGTCTGCAACGCCGCGGAGACCTTCCTCGTTCACGCCGAGATCGCCGAGGAATTCCTTCCGCGTGCGCTCGCCGCCCTCGCGGAGGCCGGTGTCACGGTGCATGGAGATGAGCGAATGCGAGCTGCGGCCCAGGAAACCCAGGTTGCCTTCGAGAACGTGACTGACGACGATTGGGCAGCCGAGTACTACTCCCTCGATATCGCCGCCGGTGTGGTCGACGACATCGATGAGGCGCTCGCTCACATCCGGCGCTGGTCCTCCGGTCACACCGAGGCCATCATTAGCGATTCGGCGTCCGCCATCGCGACCTTCCTCGGCGGGGTCGATTCCGCGGCGGTCATGGTCAACGCCTCCACCCGGTTCACCGACGGCGGGGAGTTCGGCTTCGGCGCCGAAATCGGCATCTCGACCCAAAAGTTGCATGCGCGTGGGCCGATGGGACTACCTGAATTGACCACCACGACCTACGTCGTGACCGGCAACGGGCACATCAGGCAGTAGGCGAGCTGCCGGGGCGTTAGAGTGTCCCTATGACCGCGAACTCCGCTGCCATTGTCGCCTCTGAGGCTGCCGAGGGTGGTGTCGTCAGCCCTTACATCTTCGGGGCGGTCGGCCTCGGTGTCCTGCTACTGCTGTTGGTCATCACCTTGATGATCAACGTCGACCGTTAGCCTCGACTCTCATCCGAGCCTTCGAGGGGAGGTCGGTCATGCGCATTGGCGTCATGGGCGGCACCTTCGATCCCATTCACCACGGCCATCTCGTGGCCGCGTCCGAGGTTGCGCACGAATTTGGTCTCGATGAGGTCGTGTTCGTGCCCACTGGTCGGCCGTGGCAGAAGGCTCACCGGGGGGTGAGCGAGCCCGAGGACCGCTATCTGATGACAGTGATCGCGACTGCGGCCGATCCACGCTTCACCGTGAGTCGAGTGGATGTCGATCGACCAGGTCCGACCTACACCGCGGACACCCTGCGCGATCTCGCGGACGCGATGGGGCAAGGTGCGGAACTGTTCTTCATCACCGGGGCGGATGCGCTCTCCGAGATTCTCGGCTGGGAGCGCACCGATGAAGTGTTGGCGCTTGCCCATCTGGTCGGGGTCACCCGCCCCGGTCACGCCCTCGTCGACCCTGGGCTCAGCCCGGGGCGAGTGACTCTCATTGAGGTGCCGGCGCTGGCGATCTCCTCCAGTGATGTCCGCCGTCGGGTGGCAGCCGGTGCGCCTATTTCCTACCTTGTTCCGGCTGGAGTGGAGAGTTACATCGATAAGCGCGGGTTGTACCGCGACGAGCCGGGGTCGTGACTGTCACCCGGCGCCGGAGATGGGGTCTTGTCATCGCGGGGGTGCTGGTGCTGAGTGCCTGCACGTCCCAGGCAGCGCCCCCTGATCCCAGCGGGTCGTCGTTCACCAGTTTCTCATCGAGTCCGAACCAGCCGACCCCTACCAACACCGACGCCACTGAGATCATCGAGCCGGTGCTGCTGCTCGTACAGGTTCAAGACCGCACCGGCTATGCGGCCGGGAACACTCTGCTCGGGACGGAACCGGTAGGACCGCGAAGCGGGGTCGCCGAGGTACAGATGGGATTCGTTCCATCCAGCCTGCTGGTTCCTGTGCGCGAGAGTCTGATGACGTTGGGTGCGACCGCGACGGATCCGGACACCCTCACTCCGTGGGAGTCGATGCGGGCCGCGCTCGACCTTGATATCGAGGGAAGTTGGACCTTGGACCGGCTGGCCTTCGCTGGATTGGTCGACTCGGTAGGTGGGGTGTTTGTCGATGTGCCGCAGGCCATCGAGGTTCGCGACGAAGATGATGAGTTTGTTCTCGTCATCAGGCCAGGGCGCCAGCGGCTCGACGGGATCACTGCCGCGGATTATGCGACACTCGCCATTCCGGGTGAGGACGAGCGCGATGGTGCTCTTCGCTTCCGGGACGTGTGGGTGGCCGTCCTGGCCCGGTTACCTGAATCCCCCGAACGGCTGCGCCAGATCCTCACCAGTCTCGGATCGCTGGCCCGAACAACGACTGATATTGGCACCCTGCTCATCGCTTTGTCGGCGGCCCGCGCTGCGGTCTTGGGCAGGAGTATGACGGAGGCCTACGTCGAGGTGCAGGTCATCCGAGGTGGTGACCGCCCGGCCTCGGTTCTCTCCGATGTGGGGTCCCGTACGGTGGAGACCATGTTTGCAGACTTTGCCTTCGTGACACAGTCCCCTGAGGCGCCGGTGGTGTCGTGACCGCGACCGCTGAAGCCATTCACCTCGCGCG
>JBDQGZ010000127.1:0-5861 GCA_040265115.1 Candidatus Nanopelagicales bacterium | reverse complement strand
GTCGAAATGGAGTGTCATCGTGGGTCTGCTGTCGCGCTGGGCGGTTCGCCGTCCGGTCATCGCCCTCATCGCCTGGTTCCTCGCCGTCGGAGCGGCGGTGGGCATCGGCACCCAGCTCGGTGGCGAGCTCAATGACTCCTTCGAACTGTCGGGCGGCGATCCCGTCATCAGCACGGAGAACCTCAAGGCCATCGTGAGTGATGTCGAGAGCCTCAACTCCGCCAATCTCCAAGCCGGGATCGGTGGACAGATCCTGGAGTTCGCCACCACCGCACCCCCGTCGAGTGAGGCCATCGGCATCCTCGTTGACATCGTGATCCTGCTTGTCGCTTTCGGCTCCGTGGTCGCAGCAGGAATGCCGATCGTAGTGGCCCTGTTCGGTCTGGCGATGGGCCAGATGCTGGTGCTGTTCGTCGCCAGGTTCATGGATGTGGCCACTTTCGCCCCGACGCTGGCCGCGATGATCGGCCTTGGTGTCGGCATCGACTACGCCCTGTTCGTCCTCAACCGATTCCGTCAGGCGGTGCTCGCCGGGCACAGCGCGAAGGATGCGGCCCTGGAGTCGGTGAATACCGCGGGCCGCGCCGTGCAGTTCGCCGGCATCACGGTGATCTTCGCCCTCCTGGGCCTGTTCGTCCTCGGCATCGGCTTCTTCAACGGGCTCTCGCTGGCAGCCGCGGTCACCGTCCTGTCGGTCATGCTGTCCGCGCTGTGGCTGCTGCCCGCGTTGCTGTCGCTCCTGGGGAACAAGTCCCTGTCCCTTCGGATGCCCTGGGCCCGCAAGGCACGACCGGACGGAGCTCCGCATCCTGAAGGCAGGCGCTTCATGGCCTATGCGCACTTCTTGCAGCGTCGACCTATCATCCCCACGGTCCTCGCTCTCGCGGTCGTGCTCGTGATCGCGATTCCCACCCTGTCTTTGCGCCTGGGCTTCGCCGATGACAGCGGTCGTGCGGAGGGTTCGACCCAGCGCATCGCCTATGACCTGCTCGCCGAAGGCTTCGGCCCGGGATCCAACGGTCCCTTCTTCGCAGCGGTAGTGCTGCCCGAACCCGGGGATACCGAGTCTTATGCGTCAGCGGTCGTCGCCTTCAACGAGACCCCCGGCGTGGCGGGGACTGTCCCGACCGTCGAGATGCTGCCGCTCGTGGTGAACAACCCGCAGTCGTTTTCTCCCGACGGTCTGGTCGGTTCGGTGCTCATCACGCCCGACAGCGCACCGCAGGACCAGGAGACGGCGGAACTATTGGATCGACTCCGCTCCGAGACCGACCCGGCGATCCTCGAGGCGACCGGAGCGCAGGTCTATATCGGTGGCTCCCAAGCAATCACCCAGGACTTCACCAAGGTGCTCACCGATGCCCTGCCAATCTTCCTCGGTGTCGTGATCGCCCTGGGCTTCTTGGCCTTGATGGTTCTCTTCCGATCCATCGTGGTGCCTCTTACCGCCGCCGTCACCAGCCTGCTTTCCTTCGCGGCTGCGCTCGGCATCACCGTTGCTGTCTTCCAATGGGGGTGGGCCGCCAACCTGCTGGGCATCTCCGGCACGGGCCCGATCTTCCCGTTCCTTCCCGTCATGGTGTTCGCCATTCTGTTCGGACTGTCGATGGATTACCAGGTCTTCCTCGTCAGCCGCATGCAGGAGGAGTGGCAGCGCACCGGGGATAACCTCGCGGCGGTCCGGCGTGGTTTGGCGGGTTCGGGGCGCGTGGTCGTCATTGCCGCAGCGATCATGTCGAGCGTCTTCCTCGCCTTCGTGCCCTCGCCGAACTCGACCATCAAGCTGTTCGGCATTGCCTTGGCGAGTGCGGTGATCATCGACGCGTTCATCGTGCGCATGATCCTCGTGCCGTCGCTGATGAGCATGCTCGGCAAGGCGAACTGGTGGTTGCCCGGCTGGCTGTCCAAGATCCTGCCGACGATCAAGGTCGAGCACGGCGAGGACGAGATCATCGAGGACGTTGAAGAGGGTGGCTCTGAGCCGGAGCGCGAACCGGTCGGTGTGTGATGTCCGGGGTGACACCCACTTTGTAGCCGCGCTCTAGGCTGGAGCACTGTGGAAGAGGTGTATGTCACCGAGGAGCCGCGCACCTATGAGGTGCGCACCTATGGCTGCCAGATGAACGTCCACGACTCCGAACGGATCAGCGGTGTCCTCGATGCTGCCGGCTACCTTCCGGCTCCCCAGGGCGAGCAGGCCGACATCGTGGTGTTCAACACCTGTGCGGTACGGGAGAACGCCGACAACCGGCTCTATGGCAACCTCGGTCATCTCGCGCCGATCAAGGCCGAGCGGCCCGGGATGCAGATCGCGGTGGGTGGGTGCCTTGCCCAGAAGGACAAGGACGTCGTCACCGAGCGCGCCCCCTGGGTTGATGTCGTCTTCGGCACCCACAACCTCGGATCCCTCCCGGCCCTTTTAGAGCGGGCCCGGATCCAGCAGGAGGCCCAGGTCGAAATCCTGGACTCCCTCGAGGTGTTCCCTTCGACCTTGCCCACCCGGCGCGAATCTGCCTACGCGGCGTGGGTGTCCATCAGCGTGGGCTGCAATAACACCTGCACGTTCTGCATCGTTCCCTCCCTTCGGGGAACGGAGAAGGACCGCCGGCCCGGTGACATTCTTGCTGAGGTCGAGGCCCTTGTCGCTGAAGGCGTGATCGAGGTGACCTTGCTGGGGCAAAACGTCAATGCCTACGGGGTGGAATTCGGCGACCGGGGTGCTTTCGCCGATCTGCTGCGCGCCTGCGGTCAGATCGAGGGTCTGGAACGGGTTCGCTTCACCAGCCCGCACCCGCGCGACTTCACCGATGACGTCATCGCGGCGATGGCCGAGACGTCAAATGTCATGCCGCAGCTGCACATGCCCCTGCAATCAGGATCGGATCGGATTCTGCAGGCTATGCGCCGCTCGTATCGAGCTGAGCGCTATCTGGGCATCATCGATCGAGTTCGAGCCGCGATGCCGGAGGCGGCGATCACCACCGACATCATCGTCGGCTTCCCCGGTGAGACCGAGGAGGATTTCCAGCAAACCCTCACGGTCGTGGAGCAGGCGCGCTTCACTGGTGCATTCACCTTCCAGTACTCGCCGCGCCCCGGCACCCCGGCAGCCACGATGCCCGATCAGATCCCATCTGAGATCGTCACCGAGCGCTATCAGCGCCTGATCGCGCTCGTCAACGACATCGCCTGGGAGGAGAACCGGGCATTCCTCGGCCGCGAGGTCGAGGTGCTCGTCAGTGAGGGGGAGGGGCGCAAGGACGAGCGCACCGACCGGATATCCGGGCGTGCCGCTGACAATCGACTTGTGCATGTGGGTCTGCCCGATCACCTCTCGGTTCGCCCAGGCGACATGGTGACCGCCACGGTGACCCACGCTGCGCCCCACCATCTCGTCGCCGATGACGTGCACCGCGTCCGCGCCACGCGCGCGGGCGATGCCTGGCAGGCACGTCAGTCATCGCCTGACTCCGGTGACGATGCCGGGCCGGGCGTCATGCTCGGGATTCCGAAGGTGGGGGCGTGACGACGCGCATCGCCACCGTTCCCGCGACACCCCTGCTCATTCCCGAGGTAGCCGCGGGAGCGGCGGCTGAGTTCCACGATGTTCGGGGTGCCGCGCTCCAGCGGGTGAGGTGGGCGGCCGGATCCGAGAATCGGGTGATCATCCTGGCCGCGGATCCCAGTGTCCGGAGCGTCGTCGAGCTCCCCGCTTCATCCAGCCTCGATCTCTCCGGACTCGGACTACCGACCTCGTCGGACGCTGCGACCCGGGATTCATCGGGGACGCGCCCGGTGGTGAGTGCCATGGTCGGCACCTGGCTCGCAGCCGCAGTCGAAGTGGAGATCGCGAGCATCTGGGCTGTGCCCGCGGATCCTGCTCAGGCGCTCGCTCACCCCACCCCTGATCTCGGGCAAGGCGACGTGGGAGTTGTCCTCATCGCCGATGGCTCCGCGACCAGGACCCCGAAGGCGCCCGGATCCTTCGTCGAGGGTGCTCTGGAGTTCGACGACCGACTCACCGATGCGGTGAGCGCAGTCGATGTCGACTACTTCCTCGACCCGGCTCGCGTGGACGATGTCGAGCGTTTCGGAGTGCAGGGCCTGGGGGCGTGGGCGGTGGCGGCCCGCTTCGCGCGCACACAGACCGGGGAATGGTCGGGTGAGGTCGATCTGGCAGCGGATCCACTCGGTGTGCAGTATCTCGTTGCAGGTTGGCGCCAGGGTCCGTGACGCAACCGATCATCGCGCTCGTTGGCCCGACCGCTGCGGGGAAATCCGCCCTCGCCGTGGAGTTGGCGGCTCTGATCGACGGTGAGGTGATCAACGCGGACTCCATGCAGGGTTACATCGGCATGGACATCGGCACGGCGAAGGTGCCGCCTGCAGAACGGCAGGGGATCCCACATCACGTCATCGACGTGTGGGAGCCGACAGTGGAGATCAGCGTGGTGGAATTCCGTGACGCGGCCAGGGCGGCGATCGAGGATGTCCAGGGCCGCGGCCGAGTGGCGATCGTGGTCGGTGGGTCCTGGTTGTATGTCCAGGCCATCGTCGACGAACTCGATTTCCCACCGACCGACCCGCAGGTGCGCAAGAAGTGGCAGGACGAACTCGAGCGCGTGGGATCCAATGCTCTCCACGAGGAGTTGGGACGGCGAGATCCTGCGAGCGCGGCGGCGATCCTGCCGGGGAATGGACGCCGCATTGTCCGTGCCCTCGAAGTGATCGAGTTGACCGGCTCATTCACGGCGACACTGCCCGAACCGGTGTCGTGGAGCCCCACCCTGTGGTGGGGGATCGACGCGCCCCGGCACCTGCTCGATGAACGCATCTCGAAGCGCGTGGATGACATGTGGCAGGCCGGATTCGTTGACGAGGTTCGATCGTTGCGCGAATCCGGCATTGGACGAACGGCGAGCAAGGCGCTGGGCTACAGCCAGATCATCGACCTACTCGAGGGGAAATCTGACGAGGCTCACGCTCATGCCGACACGGTGACGACGACGGTGAAGTTCGCCCGTCGTCAGCAGCGCCGCTTCCGCGCTGATACCCGCATCACGTGGTGGAGCGGATCCGAGATGGCGGTGCGCATGGCGCAGGAGGTCGGTCAGGGGACCCGCACGTAGTACTCAGTTCCTAGCAGCGCGGTGAACACCGGCCCCGGCAATCCGCTGAGAACCGCCAGTGTGCGCGTGGAATCGTCTGCTGATGCCTGGCTGGCGTGGGCCTTCATGCTGGCTCGCTTCTCGTCGAGAAATGCCCGCACATCCACACGGTGGGTGATGTCGGCACGTGGGGTGTAGGCCTGGGCGAACTCAGCCGGGTCGAAGTCGGCCGGGGTTACGCGCATGCGAGCAGCCAGTCGTACGGCGCGAGAGATCGGTTCGCGAGGAAGGGTCGCCTCGAATAACCTCGTCCCGCCCATGACGGATGCGGCTCGAGCGACGTGGTGGACCTGGATGTGATCGGGATGGCCGTAGCCCCCGGACGGGTCATAGCCGATAAGCACATCGATGCCCTCAGCGTCCATGATCTGGCGAACTCGCTCCGCAAGGTCACCCACGGGTTGACTCGCGAACCCACCGGGAGCATCGCCGTGAAGACCTGAGTCATGGAAGCCCAGCGGATGGATCGCTGAGACTCCCAGGATCCGAGCGGACTCCTGAAGTTCTCGCTCCCGAGTCTGTGCCAGGTCAGAACCGAAGGAGGCCGCCGCCAATCCCTCGGCACCATCGGTGGCGGTGATCAAGACGACGCGATGTCCCTCGGCGGCGGCGCGCGCCATCGTGCCCGCGGTGAGCAGCGCCTCGTCATCGGGGTGGGCGTGGAGGAACCCGAGCGTGACCATGCGCCCATAG
>JBDQGZ010000126.1:0-5971 GCA_040265115.1 Candidatus Nanopelagicales bacterium | reverse complement strand
TCGCCTGGCTGCTCGGCCGAAGCGTGGGGGAGGGCCTTATCTCGTCCTCGGGAGGATCCGTCCCCGCGGCGCCGACATGGAGATAGCCCCGCGGACGAACCTGCGCCTGGTCGTCCTCTTCGTCGTCGCGTCGGCCACCTTCGGGGCAAATTACCTCTGGGTGAAGCTCGCTATCGAGATGTTCACCCCCGTCCAGGTGGCCTGGGGTCGCTCCCTTCTTGCGGCCATCACCCTTCTCATCGTCGTCGCGATCACCGGGGACCGACTGCCGCGGGATCGAACGGTGTGGAAGCACCTGTTCATTGCGGCGCTGCTGTTCAACACGATCTCCTTCACCTGCATGGCAATCGCGATGACACGCATCTCCTCCGTTCAGGCCAGTGTGGTGAACTCCACCGCTCCACTGGTGACGCTGGCACTCGTGGCCGCATTCGTGCCGATGGAACGCATCACCAAGCCACGGCTCTTCGGTGTGCTGCTCGGCCTGCTAGGCGTCATCATCCTGGTGCAGCCGTGGGCCGGTTGGGGTGCTACCGATCTGTGGGGAATCCTGGCGATCTTCGGGGCGACATCCTCCTATGCGGCCGGCATCGTGTACGCGCGCCTGAAGCTCGGCAACATGACCGGTTCCGCTGTGGCGATCGCCGCGGGGCAGTTGAGTATCGCTGCCCTACAGCTCACTCTCGTGCTGCCCTTCGGCTTTGCGATCCCGGCCGCCTTCGATGTGTCCGCGATCGTCGGACTGCTCGTGCTCGGCGTCTTCGGAACAGGAATCGGATACATCCTGCAGCATTCGCTCATCCGGGCCGGGGGAGCGTCGGTGGCCGGCGATGCGACCTACCTCATCCTGCTGTTCGCCGTTCTCATCGGCGTCACGGTGCTCGGAGAGCCGCTGAACCTCACCGATGCCCTCGGAGGGGTGGTGATTCTGATTGGACTCGTGATTGCCACGCGCACGAGCCGCTCGAAGATCCCGGTGGAACCGAGCGTCCCTGAGGTCTGAGGCGTTGTCCTGCGCGGTCGTGGCCAGTGGCCTAGCCTGACGCCATGCAGCGGCGGAGAATCCCGAGGCTCTCGGAGGTGCGACCGCTCATCGGCCTGAGTCGGCCCACCTTTGATCGGGACGCTGTCATGCTGTCCCGTTGCGCGAGTGTCGCCGATATCCGGACTTTGGCGCGCCGGCGCGTCCCGCGGTCGGTGTTCGACTACACCGACGGAGCCGCTGGCGATGAATCTGGCCTGCATCGAGCACGACGGATGTTCGCCGAGGTCGAGTTCGTTCCGCGGGTTCTGCAGGATGTCTCGTCGGTTGATCTGTCGACCGATCTGTTCGGCGTCGATGTGTCGATGCCACTGGTGCTCGGTCCCACCGGATTCACGCGGATGATGAACTATCAGGGAGAGCCCGCGGTCGCCGCGGTCGCTGCGCGCGAACGCATCCCCTACGGATTGTCCACCCTCGGCACCACATCTATCGAGGACCTAGCGCAGGCGCAGCCGAGCCTCGACCGCTGGTTTCAGCTGTACCTCATGACCGACCGTGGCTACGGCAAGGAACTCGTCGATCGGGCATGGTCGAGCGGGTACCGCACGATGATCCTCACCGTCGACACCCCCGTTGCCGGGCGTCGTCATCGGGATGTCCGCAACGGATTGACCATCCCGCCGAAGTTGACGATGCGGACCCTCGCCGACATGGCGCTCCACCCGCGCTGGTGGGGAAATCTGCTCACCACGGAACCGCTTCGCTTCGCCACGCTCACCAGCACAGAAGGAACCGTCGCCGATCTCATCGGCCGAGTGTTCGATCCGTCGATCACGATCGACGACCTCGACTGGTTGCGCAGCGCGTGGCCGGGGACCTTGACCGTGAAGGGGATCCAGACGGCGGCGGACGCCCGGATGGTAGTCGACCATGGCGCGGACGGGGTGATCCTGTCGACGCACGGCGGCCGCCAACTCGAGCGTCCACCCTTACCGTTCTCCATCCTCCCCGAGGTTCGGGAAGAGCTTGGGCCGGACGCATCGATCCTCATCGACGGGGGTGTGATGAGCGGGGCCGACATCGTCGCTGCCCTCTGCCGGGGGGCTGATGCGGTCGCGGTCGGGAGGGCCTATCTCTACGGCCTCATGGCCGGCGGAGAAGCTGGGGTACAACGGGTCGTCGATCTCCTTCGTGAGGAGATGACGATCACGATGCAGCTCCTCGGCCGCACATCCATCGATCAACTCGGTTCGGACTGTCTTCGGTCCTAGACACGTCAGGAGGAACGCATGGAGGTCATCGAATTCACCCCGACTCCGGAGCAGTACGCCTACACGTTCGGCGGAGTCGCCCCGGTCATGCGGATCACGCCGGGGACGGCATTGAAACTGTGGTCGGAGGATGCTTTCAATTTCGCGTTGCGCTCCACCTCGGACCTGTCGTCTCAGAAGATCGATCTGCGCTTCGTCAATCCGCAGACCGGTCCGTTCTATGTCGATGGCGCTGAGCCTGGCGACACCCTGGCCATCCACATCGTCGAGCTGACACCGGCGCGCGGCTTCGGTGCTTCGGCCGCGATCCCCTATTTCGGAGGCTTGACCTCCACCCCCGTCACGTCCATGCTCCAGGAGGCACTGCCGGATACGACCTGGATCTACGAGGTGGATTCCGCGCGACAGATGGTCGGATTCCAAGCGAGGCACTCCGATTTCGAGATCGCGCTGCCGATCAACACGATGCTCGGGACGGTCGGTGTTGCTCCCGGCGCGAGTGAAGTGCGGACCTCTCTTGTCCCCGAGCGTTTCGGCGGAAACATGGACTCCCCGGAGGCTCGCGCGGGCACGACGATCTTCCTGGGGGTGAACGTCGAAGGGGCGATGTTCTCCCTCGGCGATGGTCATTATCGACAGGGCGAGGGGGAATCCTGCGGCACCGCAATTGAGGGTGCGATGAACTCGTTGGTCATCGTCGACCTCATCAAGGGGCATGCACCTGCATGGCCGAGATTCGAAGACGATGAGCATTGGATGGCCGTGGGTTCAGCCCGACCGCTGGAGGACTCCTGGCGGATCGGCAACGTCGAGATGGTGCGCTGGCTCGAACAGCTCTACGGCCTCGACTCCATGGATGCTTATCAATTGCTGTCGCAGATTGCCCTGGCCCCGATCGCCAATGTCGTCGACGCGAACTACAGCGTGGTGGTCAAGGCGCCGAAGACCATCCTTCCGGCAGCCTCGGCCTTCGACGGCATCCATGCAGACCTGCGCGATCGCGCACGCACGCTCATCTGACCGACCCACCTCGACTACATCACGTCCACATAGGCAAGGAGAAGACGATGGATCTGAAGGCACAGGGACTGTCCGCACTCGTCACCGGCGGAACTCGCGGTATCGGTCGCGCAGTCGTCGAGGCCTTTCTCGACGAGGGTGTCAATGTCGCCTTCTGCGCGCGCGACGCCGACGCGGTGGTGTCGACGACCCAGGAACTGTCCGGGCGCGGTGCTCGCGCCTTCGGCAGTTCCGTCGATGTAGGAGATGCAGCCGCCCTCTCAGCCTGGGTCGATGCTTCGGCGAAGGAACTCGGGGGCGTCGACATCGTGGTGAGCAATGTCAGCGCACTCGCGATTCCCGATACCGATGAGAACTGGGAGGCCTCGCTCAATGTCGACCTCATGGGCACGGTGCGGCTCGTGAAGGCATCTATGCCCTATCTGGAGAAGAGCAAGGCTGGTTCGATAGTCACGGTGTCGAGCGTGAGTGGTAGGGAGGTCGACTTTGCGTCCGGGCCATACGGCACCGTGAAGACTGCGCTGGTCGGATACACCCAGGGACTCGCCTTTCAACTCGCGGGCAAGGGGATCCGAGCAAACACCGTCTCCCCGGGAAACACGTTCTTCGAGGGTGGCGTCTGGGAGCAGATCAAGGAAGGCAACCGAGAGCTCTATGACATGGCACTCGGATTGAACCCCACCGGCCGGATGGGAACTCCGGAGGAGATGGCCGCGGCAGTGGTGTTCCTCGCGTCACCGGTGTCCAGTTTCACGACGGGCACGAACCTCGTCGTCGACGGCGCGCTCACGCGCGGCGTCCATCTGTAGGGAGGCATCATGATCATCCACGAGAGCCCACTTCCCGATGTCGTCATTCCCGACATCCCGATGACCGAGTACGTGGTGCGTCACGCGGCAGTCGTGCCGGACCGAGTCGCGCTGATGGACGGTCCGACCGGGCGCAGCTACACCTACGGCCAACTCGCGGGGGCCATCCATGCTTTCGCCGGTGGGCTCGCGGCTCGTGGGTTCGGTCCGGGATCGACGATCGCGCTGATGGCTCCCAACATCCCCGAGTACGCGATCGTGTTCCACGGATCAGCGGTAGCGGGTGTGACCTTGAGCACCATCAACCCGACCTACACCCCCGAAGAGGTCCGCTTTCAGCTGATCGACAGCGGGGCGACCATGCTCGTCACGATCGAGATGTTCCTCGACACGGCCCGGGAGGCGATCCAGGGCACCGATGTCGACACGATCGTTCTCATCGGCGGCCAGGGCGAGGACACACTCTCGCTGACCGATCTCCTTGCGGAGTCGATCGAGCAGGTCGAGGTCGATCTGACCGAACACATCGTCGTGCTGCCCTACTCCTCGGGCACGACCGGACTGCCCAAGGGAGTCATGCTCACCCACCGAAATCTGGTGGCGAACCTCGTGCAGATCGAGCCGGGTCTCGCGGTGGGAGAGGATGAGGTCGGGCTCGCGGTTCTTCCGTTCTTCCATATCTATGGCATGCAGGTCGTGATGAACGGCATGCTGGCCAGCGGCGCCACCGTGATCACGATGCCCAGGTTCGACCTCGAGCAGGCGCTCACGCTCATCCAGGAGAATCAGGTGACGCGGTTCCCCGCCGTTCCCCCCATCGTGCTGGCTCTCGCGAAGCATCCGCTGGTCGATCAGTTCGACCTGTCGAGTCTGCGTCAGGTGTTCTCCGGGGCTGCGCCGCTAGGTGCGGAGTTAGCAGCCGAGGCTGCTGAACGGATCGGCTGCGAGGTCGTGCAGGGATACGGCATGACCGAACTCAGCCCCGTCACGCAACTCACGCCAGTCGGGAACTACAAGCCCGGCACCGTCGGAGTCACCATCGGCAACACCGCATGCCGCATCGTGGATCCCGCTACCGGTGAGGATCTCGACGTCGACTCCGAAGGTGAGTTGTGGATCAAGGGCCCGCAGGTGATGAAGGGCTATCTCAACAACCCCGAGGCGACCGAGGCGACGATCGACCGGGAGGGCTGGCTGCACACCGGCGACATCGCGGTGATCGATAGTGATGGACACGTCTCTATCGTGGATCGCCTCAAGGAGCTCATCAAGGTCAAGGGCTTCCAGGTGGCGCCGGCGGAACTCGAGGCGGTGCTCCTCACGCATCCCGGCATCGCCGACGCCGCGGTGATCGGCGTCCCGGACGATGAGGCGGGGGAGGTGCCGCGGGCTTACGTGGTCGCCAAACCGGGGCAGGACCTCGACCCGTCCCAGATCACCGCATTCCTCGCCGAGCACCTCGCGACCTACAAGGTCGTGCACGACATCGTGCTTACCGCGGAGATCCCGAAGTCGGCCTCGGGCAAGATCCTGCGCCGAGTCCTGCGGGATCAGGCCAACGCTTGATGCCTATGTCGGCGCGCCGGCGATCGGGTATACCCCCGGAAGATTCCCGGGCGCGCCGACCCCCGGGGCGTGCGTGGAGGAGCAGTGCGCAGGCATAATGGGAGCAGTCATGAACCCGGGGTCCATGTCGGCCCCGCACGACCGTCCCGTGCAGGAGGAATAGCCCGTGCGACAGGTGGCACGTCGAGGCATCGTCGTCGCTGTGGCGTCTGCCCTGATGGCGGGATCCGCGTTCGTGAGCACGACGGGAATCGCCCTCGCCGATACCGATCCCACCACCCCGCCGGTGGTGATCGAGCCCACTCCCGAGCCGACTCCTG
>JBDQGZ010000125.1:0-5975 GCA_040265115.1 Candidatus Nanopelagicales bacterium | reverse complement strand
CGTGCATCCCCGGCATATGCGAGAACACGCTGGAGAAGAAGCCGATGTCGAGGTGGCGCTCCGCGACGTGGAAGGCGCGGTGGCGCAGTTCGTCGAAGGGCAGGTCCTCGAGTGCCTCGCTCATGGCCTGAACCCTAGCGGGTGGGCTGAGCCCTAATCTTCACCGCGCAGGCGGCACATCGATTCCAACCAGATCGCCGAACCCACCAGCACGACGCAGGCTCCCACCGCGATGAGTGACGCGGTCGCCGAATCCGAGCCACTCGGGGTCGAGATCACTCCCACGAGGGCGGCGAAAATTCCGAGATAGAAGCCCCCGATCACCGCGCCAGTGCGGGAGGCCGCCATCGCCAACGCTGCTGTTCGCGCCGCCAGGAGCGGCGGCATCCGCTCGGGATGTCCATGCCGTGGCGCCTGCGGATCCCCTGTGGCGACATAGGCCGGTGATGATCCGGGTCGGCGCCCTCTCCCCCGATCATCCGGATGAACCAATCGCGGTCGACTGATCACCGCCCAGAGGAACACCCCGATCGCCAACGCCCATAGCCCCAGGCTCGCCAGCGTCGGGACACCCAGGATCCGGCCGACTGTCGCATCCACGATCCGCACCAGCACCCACCCGATGGCCACACCGATGAGGGCGAGCGCGATCAGCCAGGCGATCGAGGTGCGCTTGATCACCGGATCACCAACTCCTCCTCTATCCGGTGTACATCGGCAGCATCAAACTCGGGAAGGGCGCGCTCAGGCTCGACATCAGTCCAGGGCACACAGACGAACGCCCGCTCGAAAGCCCGCGGATGCGGCAGGGTCAGGTCAGCGGTGTCCATGAGGACCTCGCCCCCGGCATCCTGCAGTGCGATGAGGTCGACATCCAGGGTGCGCGGCCCCCAGCGAACCTCACGCGTGCGGTGATGATCAGCCTCGATGCGCTGAGCGAGGGCGAGGAGCTCATGCGGGGAGAGTTCGGTGTCGACGAGCACCACCGCGTTGAGATAGTCGTCCTGCTCCGGCCCACCCACCGGCGCGGTCGAATACACCGACGACACCGCGAGCACCTCGACCTGACCGTGGGCGCCGAGCGCATCCACAGCTCCCTGGAGTGCGGCGAGGCGATCCCCGACGTTCGCCCCGAGTGCCAGCACTGCACGAGTCGTCACGCGTCGGCGTCCTTGATCCTGCGCATCCGAACGACCACATCATCGAAGGGGACGGTGATCGGCGCCTGCGGCTTGTGGACCGCGACCTCAACCGCGCACACCCCTGAATGCGCGAGGCACACCTCAGCAATGCGGGCGGCGAGGGTCTCGATCAGATCCACCGGCTCACCGGTGACAATCGCGTGCACATCAGTGGCGATCGCTCCGTAGTCGACGGTGTCGGCGAGGTCATCGCTTGCTGCCGCGGCACGCATATCGACCTCGAGATTCAGATCGACCACGAACTCCTGACCTTCACGGCGCTCATGGTCGAACACACCGTGGTGGCCGATGCCCCGCAGGCCGATGATTTCGATGCGGTCATGCGCGTTCATGGCTGGCGACCCTCCCTCCAGGCAGCGGCGACCGCAACAGCATCCCGACTGCCACGCACATCATGCACGCGCACTCCCCAGGCACCCGCGCCCGCCGCCAATGCGCTGATCGCGTCGGTGGCGTAATCCCGCTGCTCTACCGGCCGAGATTCCCCGCTCTCATCGGCGAGCAGCGCCCCGAGGAACCGCTTGCGCGACGCCCCGACGAGCACCGGACGACCTAGGGCGAGCACAGCGTCCAAAGCACGCAGCAGCGCCCAGTTGTGGTCGGCTTCCTTCGCGAATCCGATGCCCGGATCGAGCACCACTCGATCAAGATCGACTCCGGCTGAGGCCAACGCGTCAAGTCGATCCGAAAGTTCCGCCACCACCTCGCTCACCACATCGTCATAGACCGCGAGGCTCGCCATGACATCACTCGGGCCGCGCCAGTGCATCGCGACATAGGGGACCTCGACACCAGCGAGCCAGGACAGCATCTGCTGATCTGCGCGCCCCCCGCTGACATCGTTGACCAGGCAGGCGCCGGCCTCCAGCGCAGCAGCAGCAACATCGGGCCTGGTGGTGTCAATACTTACCGGCACTCCGGCCGCAACCAATCCGGCGACTACAGGAACAATCCGCTGGAGTTCCTCTTCCGCATTGATCCGCTGCGCGCCTGGGCGAGTCGACTCCCCGCCAACATCGACGATGTCTGCTCCATCCCGATGCATACGCGTGCCGTGCGCGACCGCGATCGCCGGGTCGAGCCAGCGGCCGCCATCGGAGAAGGAATCAGGGGTGACGTTCAACACGCCCATGACGAGGGTGCGCTCGAGGGCGGCGAGATCCGCCGGCAGTCCGTGTGGGTGACGCATCGAGGACACTGGTGCACTCAGCCCAGGATCAGCGACATCGCTTCGGCGCGAGTAGCTGGCTCAGCGAGTTGACCCCGCACTGTGCTGGTCACCGTCTTTGCTCCCGGCTTGCGCACGCCACGCATGGACATGCACAGATGCTCGCACTCGATCACGACGATGATGCCGCGTGGTTCGAGGACCCGCTCGAGGGCATCGGCGATCTGGGTGGTGAGCCGCTCCTGGACCTGCGGGCGCTTGGCGTAGACGTCCACGAGGCGAGCGAGCTTGGACAGGCCGGTGATGCGACCGTCCTGAGCGGGGATGTAGCCGACATGGGCGACCCCATGGAAGGGAACGAGGTGATGCTCGCAGGTGCTGTACACCTCAATATCGCGCACAAGGACGAGTTCATCGTGCCCCTCATCGAAGGTCGTCGTGAGCACGTCCTCGCCGACCATGTGCAACCCGGCAAAAATCTCCGCATAGGCGCGCGCGACTCGAGCCGGGGTCTTGCGCAAGCCTTCACGATCCGGATCCTCACCGATCGCAAGGAGCAGTTCGCGGACGGCGTTCTCCGCGCGCTCCGCATCGAAGGGAGCGCGCGCTGGAGGTTCCACGGTGTGACGGATCGGATCGATATCGGAGTCGTCACTCATGCCTGGAGGCCCTCTCGGGTTGTCGCGGTCGAACTCGCGTCAGTCGTGGGTCGGGCCCGAGCCGTTGACCGAGCCGTTCGCCGAACCATTCGGCGACTCCGTCGACGGTACTCGAACCGGGCCGCGCTCATCCGGGCGGCGCTGGGATGAGCCGGTCCAGGCGGGGCGAGACTCGCGTAAGCGAAGATCGGTGAAGACCGCCTCGACCTCAGCCTTATCCAGGGTTTCCTTCTCGAGCAGTTCGAGCACGAGCCGGTCGAGGACGTTCCGGTTCTCCACCAGGATGTCGTAGGCCTCCTGATGCGCGGTCTCGATGAGGGTGCGCACCTCCTCGTCGATCGCGCCGGCGACCTCCTCGGAGTAGTCGCGCACATGTCCCATGTCGCGGCCGAGGAACACCTCGCCCTGCTCTTGGCCGTAGCGGATCGCACCGAGCCGTTCGGTCATCCCGAACTGCGTCACCATGGCACGGGCGAGCGCGGTGGCCTTCTCGATGTCATTGGATGCCCCCGTCGTCGGGTCGTGGAAGATCAATTCCTCCGCCGCGCGACCGCCGAGCATGTAGGCAAGTTGATTGAGCATCTCGCTGCGCGTCGTGGAGTACTTTTCCTGATCGGGCAGCACCATCGTGTAACCGAGGGCACGTCCGCGAGGCATGATCGTGATCTTGTGTACCGGGTCGTTCCCCGGGAGCGCGGCGGCGACGAGTGCGTGCCCACCTTCGTGATAGGCCGTGATCGCCTTCTCGTGATCGTCCATGATGCGAGTGCGCTTCTGCGGTCCGGCGATGACCCGGTCGATCGCCTCGTCGAGCGCCTCATCATCAACGAGTTGCCCACCGGTGCGAGCAGTCAACAATGCCGCCTCGTTCAGGACATTCGCCAAATCTGCGCCCGTGAAACCGGGGGTGCGGCGGGCGACCGACATCAGGTCGACACCCTCAGCGAAGGGTTTGCCCTTCGCGTGCACCTTCAAGATCTCGTAGCGGCCGTTCAGGTCGGGGCGCTCGACCGCGATCTGGCGATCGAAGCGGCCAGGCCGAAGTAGCGCGGGGTCGAGGATGTCCGGACGGTTCGTCGCCGCAATGAGGATGACACCGCTGGAGACATCGAATCCGTCCATCTCGACCAGCATCTGGTTGAGCGTCTGCTCTCGCTCGTCATGTCCACCGCCGAGGCCGGCGCCGCGATGGCGACCGACCGCATCGATCTCGTCGACGAAGATGATCGCGGGAGCATTGGCCTTGGCCTGTTCGAATAGATCCCGAACTCGCGAGGCGCCGACACCGACGAACATCTCGACGAAGTCCGAGCCGGAGATGGAATAGAAGGGAACGCCGGCCTCGCCAGCAACGGCGCGAGCCAGCAGCGTCTTGCCTGTTCCCGGCGGGCCGTAGAGCAGCACGCCCTTGGGAATCTTGGCGCCAACCGCCTGGAACTTCGCGGGCTCGGATAGGAAGTCCTTGATCTCGTGAAGTTCCTCGACCGCCTCGTCGGCTCCGGCGACATCGGCGAAGGTGGTCTGCGGCATGTCCTTGGACACGATCTTCGCCTTCGACTTGCCAAAGGACATCAATCGGGAGCCGCCGCCTTGCATCTGGCTCATGAAGAAGAACAGCAGCAGGATGATGAGCGCGAACGGCAGGAGCGTGAACAGCAGGCTGATGAGGATGTTGTCCTGCGGAACGACGATGTTGTAGCCGTCCGGGAGCTGTCCGGCGTCGACCTTCGTCTGCAGCAGCTCCTGCAACTGCACACCTTGGCCATCGACGTACTGGCTGACGATCTCGCTGCCGTCGCGAAGGGTGAGTTCGAGGACCTGATCTCGGTCGATAATCGTGGCGCCGGCCACACGATTGGCCTGGATATCGGACACCGCCTGGCTGGTGTCAACCTGGGTGGGGCCCCCAAGGCTGGAGATGATGGAGGAGCCGAGCAGCACGAGCAGCACGACGATGCCGACCCAGAAGATCGGTCCACGGAACAGGCGCTTGACGTTCATCCTGCCTATGACGGTACACCGGGGGTGGGCGTTCCGCGCCGGCCGCTCGGGGCCGACTGATCAGGGCCGGACTGATC
Organism: Candidatus Nanopelagicales bacterium; assembly: GCA_040265115.1. Taxonomy (GTDB): domain Bacteria; phylum Actinomycetota; class Actinomycetes; order S36-B12; family S36-B12; genus M55B157. The sequence continues at coordinate 868 of JBDQGZ010000125.1, read as the reverse complement.
AGGTCCCCTGAGGAAAACCCCTCGGCAGGCCCCTAGTGGTTGTAGACCTCGGGGCGCAGGACCGCGACCTCGCGAAGGTTGCGGTAGCGCTCCGCATAGTCGAGGCCATAGCCCACCACGAACTCGTTGGGGATGTCGAAACCGACGTACTTTGGGGTGATGGGGACCTGGACGGCGTCGGGCTTGCGTAGGAAGGTGAACACCTCCACCGAGGCAGGTCCTCGCGACCGGAGGTTGCTCATCAACCACGACAGGGTCAGGCCCGTGTCGAGGATGTCCTCGACGATGAGGACATCACGGCCGACGAGGTCGATATCGAGATCCTTCAGGATGCGTACGACGCCCGAGGAGGTCGTGCCGGAGCCGTAACTCGACACAGCCATCCAGTCGGTGGACACCTGCGACTTCAGGTGCCGCATGAAGTCAGCCATGACGATGACCGCGCCCTTCAACACCCCGACGAGCAGGAGTTCGCGGCCTGCATAGTCGCTATCGACCTGCGCGGCAACCTCCGCAAGTCGCGCCTGAATCTGGTCATCGGTCAACAGCACGGCGGCGAGATCGCCGTTCACGTGATCGCTATGCACGAGGGTGACTCCCGAGAGGTTCGCTGCGGTCAAGGTGAAGCCTCCCACATCGCCGGCTCGCACGGAGGGCGCCCGGCAGATCCACCGGCCCCTGCCCATGCCAATCGCTGATGAGAGCCTCGACGGACGTGATGTGATCCCGGGTCAACGCAGCAGCGATAGCCCCCGATTCGATCGCGGCGCGGCGGAGGACCCGGGTCCGAACGGCGCGCGGAGCTGCCGCGAGCAAGCCGATATCGAGCGACAGGTCTGAACCTCGATCGGGTTCGGTCACCCGGCAT
>JBDQGZ010000124.1:0-5977 GCA_040265115.1 Candidatus Nanopelagicales bacterium | reverse complement strand
GTCCTCGCCCGCGAGAATCGAGGATCTCGCGGGCGAGGACGTCGTCGATGCTGGCCATGCGGCAAGCCTAGTGCGAGCGAAACACTGCCACCCCCGGGATCGAACTTCATCGACAACGCCGATGCGGCGGCCCCAGCAGCGCACACCAACCGAGCCGTGCCATGGCTCACAAGCCAAGCAGGGCCCTGAGGTGGCGCGGCCCCGGTGATCCCTTCGACAGCATGAGGTCATGCACCTGCTGTTCGCTCCAGTCCGGGTGCACCACCCGGAGGTCATCGGCGAGTCCCCGCACCGCCCGCCAGCCGACGAAGTAGGTCGGTAGTTGTGTTGCGGTGAGCAACGCGCGTCGCCATTTGCCGCGCGCCTCACCCTCCTCCTGGAACCCACGCCGATCGAGGAGTTCCAGCGCCTCGGGCTCGGAGATGTCACCGCCATGGACCCGCGCGTCGAGGATCGCGTTCAGCGCCATCCGAGCACTCATCTTCAACCGCTGGAGTTCAAGCCTGAGGTGGGCGTCGGGTCGATCATCGGGTGTGTATCCCGCGAGCGACATCCGCTCCTCAACGTAGACCGCCCAACCCTCGACGAAGACACCGCTGTAGCCGAAACGACGCACCGGCGTCATCGAGTCGACCTGGCGCGCATGCGCGAGTTGCAGGACATGTCCGGGCATAGCCTCGTGGATCATCAGGTCGTGCAGCAACACACCGTTGTATTCGCGATAGAACGACTCGATGCGCTCTGCTGGCCAGTCATCCGGGGTCGGTGCGACTGCGACCATCGTCGCGACATCGGCCGTCTCCAGAGGTCCGGGTGCATCGCAGTAGGCGACAGCGATACCCCGATGGATCTCGGGCATCTCGATGATGCGCGTCTCCATGTCGGGAACGCTGACGATTCCCGCGGATCGGACGAACTCGGTGGTGCGCTGCAGCGCATCGGCGGAGAGCGAAAGGATCGTCGCATCGGTCACGGGTGACTCGGTCGCGATGCGATCCAGCGCCCGTCGCACAATCCCCGCGACCGGCTTCTCCCCCATGAACTCGGCAGCAAGTTCGCGCATGCGCGTCGTGGTCTCATCGAGATGGCGCTCCGCCGCCTCGAGGATCTCTCCCGGCGCGACCTCCTCATCGAGGTTGTGCCACACGGCTGCGCTGTAGAGCCGAACACCCAATCGTGGATCCCGCCGCGCCATCGGCTGCTGCTCAACTAGCCAGGTGATGTGCTCATCGACCGCGGTCTTTGCCTGCTCAGCGACGCCCATAACGTCCATGCCGCAGGAATCCGCGAGCGATATGACCTGCTCGACGACACCGGCGAAGCCCTGCAGTTGCGCGATCGCCGTCTCGCAGTGGACGCCGCTCATCTCGCCGAGGGTGCTCCGCGCGTCGGCGAGGAACCTCGGCACATCCACCAGCCGCGCAGCCGCCGATTGGACGCGTTCAGCTGCGGGCGCGAAGTCGCGTGCGGTGAGGAGATAGAGCGCCGTCGCGGGATTCCAGGTCATCGGATCCCATTCCTGGCGTCGCACTTCGGCAAGATCGAAGCGCAACGCGGTGATGCGGGCCCGCAGGATCTCGAGATCCACCAGGTCGCGAGTGTCAAGTTCGACGTCGTCGACAGCATCGAGTCGAGTGAGGTGATCGTCGAGTCGGACCACCAGATCGGCGACGGCACCTGGCGTACGATCGGGCAGGCGGTCATCAAAGCGGTGATCACCCATCGAGGTGGCCGACACAGGATTGGCCTCGAGCAGGTCGTCGATCGCAGCCGCTGCTGCGGAGCGGAACTCCTCCGTGGCGGCGTTCATGTCAGTTCTCCCCGTTCGACCGCACGAATCCGATCTGCATGCGCGCGAGTAGCTGCTCGCAACGCGCCCTCCGCATCCCAGCCACGAGCGCGCGCCTCAGCAACAACGCCGAGCAGGAACTCCCCGAGTTCGAGTTCCCCGTCGATCCCGGCCAAAGCTGCAGAGGCATCCTCGCGCGCAGGAACCTCGACATCGAGCGAGGCGCTGCGGGACAGATACTTCGCTGCCGAGAGCAGCGCGGGTAGGGCGGCGGGAATCCCCTCCGTCACCGACTCGCGACCCTTCTCGGCGGCCTTCAACTCATGCCAGCGGGCTTCCACGTGCTCCGGGGTCGACGCGGTGTCGTCGGCGAACACATGGGGGTGGCGCCGGATCAGTTTCGCGACGATGCCATCCGCCACGGCGTCGATGTCCCAACCTTCTCCGGGATCCTCCTGCGCGATGCGCGCGTGGAAGACCACCTGCAGCAGCAGATCACCGAGTTCCTCCCGCAGGGCTTCTGAGTCCTCGGCCTCGATCGCTTCAACCACCTCATAGGCCTCTTCGATGAGGTACTCCACGAGGCTGGCGTGGGTCTGGCGGGCATCCCAGGGGCAACCGCCCGGGGAACGGAGGCGATCCATGACCGCGACGAGTTCGGTGACGTGCTCACCGGTGGTCGCTGCCTGTCCGGCGGTCACAGTTGCTCCGCGCTCACTCCGCCTGGGCGGCGGGGGTCGACAGATCGTCGGGGACCGGCCCCAGGGAAAGCTGGGCTGGATCCCAGGTGCCGAAGCGCGGGGACACCGTGACGTCGAGTTCCTCCGACAGCGCCACGACATACTCGAACACCGCGGAGTTCTGCGTCTGCGGATCGCCCCCGGGATCGAGGACCACGCCCATATCCCGCACCAGCAGCGACACCCGGACCTGGGATATCAACTGCGACGGCGGGATATCGCTTTGCAGCAGGGCATCCTCGAGGGCCTCGCGCCCGCCGGCGTTCGCTTCGAGCTGGAGCACATCGGCGTCGACAGCGCCATCGGTCACCGTCACACCCAATCGATCGGCGGCCTGCTCCACCAGGTTCGTGATCACGAGGCGGTTGATGATGCCGGTGGTCACGACCTGGTTCGGGGTATCCGCCGGAAGCCCACGGGCGGTGTTGACCTCCGCGAGTTGCGCGGCGACCTCGCTGGTCGGGATCCTCTCCGAGCCGAGCACGGCGGCCGACCCCGCAGCAACGGCACCACCGCAGGCGGCGAGGGTGAGCCCCGCGAGCGCCAGGCCGACACTCATACGCACTCGGGTGGATCGGGTCATGCTCACGCGCTACTCCCAGTCGTTGCCTCAGGCCGTCCCGGCTGTCGTCCCCGGGCTGATCGTGTCCACCACGGTCGTCGCCCACTCCAGCAGTTCAAGGTCCGCCGGGGGCGGACCTCCCATCGTCGCGGACTTCGGACGCGGTACGAGGATCGTACGGACCGCCGGCTTCACCGTCGTGCCCGGGTAGAGCCGGGTGAGGCGCATGGACGCCGATTCGGCGAGCTCCACCGGATGCATCCGAACCGCGTTGCCCTGGAGCACGATCTCCTCGAGCCCGGCCGCCGATGCTCGGATGCGGAAACGGGCCACGGCGAGCAAGCGTTCGACCGGTGGTGGAAGCGGGCCGTACCGGTCGAGGAGCTCCTCGGCGACCGCGGTGAGTTCGGCCTCGGTCGTGGCGTCTGCGAGACGGCGGTAGGCCTCGAGCCGCAGCCGCTCCTCGGCGATGTAGTCATGGGGGACGTGGGCGTCGACGGGAAGCTCGACCCGAGTCTCGAGGCGTTCCCCCTCGCCACCCCCGCGATGGGCGGCGAGTGCCTCTCCCACCATGCGGACATACAGATCGAAGCCGACCTCAGCAATATGGCCACTCTGCTCCCCGCCCAGCAGGTTGCCGGCCCCGCGGATCTCGAGGTCTTTCATGGCGATCTGCATCCCCGCACCGAGATCATTGTGCTGCGCGATGGTCGACAGTCGCTCGTAGGCCGTTTCGCTCAGCGGCTTCTCGGGTGGATAGCAGAAGTAGGCGTAGCCGCGCTCGCGACCGCGCCCAACGCGGCCGCGCAACTGGTGCAGTTGGGACAGCCCGAGGGTGTCGGCTCGGTCCACGATGAGGGTGTTGGCGTTCGCGATGTCGATGCCGTTCTCCACGATCGTCGTGCAGACGAGGACGTCGACCTCGCCCTCCCAGAATGCCACCACGATCCGTTCGAGTTCGTGTTCGTTCATCTGTCCGTGCGCGACCGCCACGCGAGCCTCCGGCACGAGATCGCGCACCCTGGCTGCCGCACGATCGATGGAATCAACCCGGTTGTGCACGAAGAAGACCTGACCATCGCGGATGAGTTCCCGGCGGATCGCAGCGGCAACCTGTCGGTCCTCATATGGCCCGACGTAGGTCAGGATCGGCAGTCGCTCCTCGGGCGGGGTCTGGATCGTCGACATCTCACGAATGCCCGTCAGGGACATCTCGAGCGTGCGCGGAATGGGGGTCGCCGACATGGTGAGGACATCGACAGAGGTGCGCAGCGCCTTGATGTGCTCCTTGTGCTCAACCCCGAAGCGCTGCTCCTCGTCGACGATGAGGAGTCCAAGGTCCTTGAACCGCACATTCGGGGTGAGCAGTCGATGGGTTCCGATGACGATGTCGACGCTGCCGTCGGCGAGGCCAGCGAGGACCTTCTTTGCCTCAGCATCGGTGTTGAAGCGCGAGAGCCCAGCGACCGTCACCGGGAACGGGGCGTAGCGACTCGAGAAGGTCGCGAGGTGCTGTTGGACGAGCAGGGTCGTGGGTACGAGCACCGCGACCTGGGTTCCGTCCTGCACCGCCTTGAACGCCGCCCGGACCGCGATCTCGGTCTTGCCATAGCCGACGTCACCGCAGATCACGCGATCCATGGGGATCTCGCGCTCCATGTCGGCCTTGACCTCGTCGATGCAGGCGAGTTGGTCGGGCGTCTCGACATAGGCGAAGGCGTCTTCGAGTTCGTGCTGCCAAGGGGTGTCGGGGGCGAAGGCGCGACCCTTCGTCGCTGTGCGAGCGGCGAAGAGCCGGATCAGTTCCCCCGCGATCTCCCGCACGGCGCGTCGCGCCCGGGATTTCGTTCTCTGCCAGTCGCTTCCGCCGAGTCGATGGAGGCTGGGCGCTTCCCCTCCGACATAGCGGGTGACCTGATCGAGCTGGTCGGTTGGAACGTACAGCCGATCCGCGGGTTGTCCGCGCTTCGATGACGCGTATTCCACGACCAGGTATTCCCGGGTCGCACCCGCGACGGTGCGCTGCACCATCTCGACATAGCGACCCACACCGTGCTTCTCATGGACGATGTAATCACCGGTGCTCAGCTGCAGAGGATCGATCGTGCGTCGACGACGCGAGGGCATCCGACCCAGATCCCGCACCTGGGTTCGTTCTCCAAGGAGATCACCCTCGGTGATGACGACGACACCGGGAAGCACGACTCCATCGCGCAATCGTGCGGTGGTGACGAGGACGTCGCCTTCGGCGGGTGCGCCATCGAGGGACTCCACCTGACGCGCGGGCAGACCCTCGTCGCGCAGACTGTCCGCCAGCCGTTCAGCCGAACCATGACCTTCCGCGACGATGACGACCGCGGCCCCACCATCCCGCCAGGCGCGAATGTCCGAGACCGCCTTCGCGATATCCCCGCGATAGGGCTGCACCGCCTCGACCGGGACCGTGACCGAGCCTTCACCCCAGTCGAAGGGTCCGGTGCTCCAGCGACCGACATCCCGCGCGATCGCCACCGCGTCGATGTCACCGAGGGTGCGATAGGCCGATCCCGCCAGGTCGAGCGGTGTCGCCGCACCCGCCGCAGCGGAATGCCAGGACGCTTCCAGGAACTCCGCCGAGGTCGCCACGAGGTCCTCCGCTCTCCCGCGCACCCGTTCGGGGTCGCAGATAAGCAGGACGGAACCCGCGGGCAGGACATCAATGAGGAGCGCGAGTTCGTCGACCAGTGCCGGAGCGAGAGCCTCCATGCCATCGACGACATGCCCTTCGGCCATCCGGCCAGCGAGATCGGCGAGTTCCGGATGGGCCTGGGCTAGTGCTCGAGCCCTCTCACGGATCTTGTCCGTGAGCAGCAGCTCGCGCACGGGGAGGGCGATCAGTCCCTTCGG
>JBDQGZ010000123.1:0-5982 GCA_040265115.1 Candidatus Nanopelagicales bacterium | reverse complement strand
GGATGTCCATGTCGGGATGGTGGTTCATCTCCTCGGCCTCGATCGCCACACGATCGACCCCGGTGATGGCGGCGGGCGGGTGCGACGCGCGAGCAGGAGCCGGCCGTGCCGGGTGATCGCGGCCGCGACGATCACCGACTGGTCTTTCACCACGATGCCCTTCCTCTCGCACTGCCGATGCTGAAAAAGTCTGTCAGTCTGCCCAGATGAGCCGAGTGTTGAGTGCCGCAGAGATCACCGAGCAGCTGGAGTCGCTTCCCGGTTGGAGTGGAGCTGAGGCAGCAATCTCACGCAGCTACGCCTTTCCCGACTTCCCCGCCGCCATCACCGGGGTCGATCGTGTGGCGATCGAGGCCGAGGAGATGAACCACCATCCCGACATGGACATCCGCTGGCGGACAGTGACCTTCACCCTGTCGACGCACAGTGCAGGTGGAGTCACCCAACTGGACATCGAATTGGCTCACCGGATCCGGATGATCGCCGAGGAACTCGACGGAGGTTGATCAACCTGCGGTGTCGCCGTGCACCGAGAGGAAATCTTCGAGTGAATCGAAGTAGCTCTCCATGCCCTCCTGGGCAGCGACCGCCTCCGACTCGGGCATGTCGCCGAACTGGCTGAACTTGACCCAACTGAGCATTCCTCGGCTCTCGAACTCGATTCGCACGAGATGGTGGAGGGTCGAAAGATCACGTTGCGCGAATTCCTCAGCAGACTCCGTGTAGTGAAGCGTGTGCTCGATTCGAGCCTGCGGGACGATCACCGTGTACGTGCCGAAGAAGTGCGCCACGAGTTCGTAGTCGGGGACATCCACTGCGACCGCCCATGCGCCTCCCTCGACCGGCTCGGAGAGAACGGATCCGGGCACACAGGCCAGTCCGACCGGGTGGTACCACTCCTGCAAATCCTCAGGACTGGTCCAGGCATCCCACAGGATGTCCAGCGGGAGGTCGAATTCCCGCTCCACCGAATAAAGGAAGTCGCTCATAGCGTCATACGTTAAAGCGGAACTCGACGACGTCGCCATCGGCCATGATGTAGTCCTTGCCCTCCATGCGGACCTTGCCGCGGGACTTCGCCTCCGCCATCGATCCGGCATCGACCAATTCGTCGAAGTTCACGACCTCGGCCTTGATGAAGCCCTTCTCGAAGTCGGTGTGGATGACTCCCGCCGCCTGGGGGGCGCTCGCACCCTTCGGGATGGTCCAGGCCCGGGCCTCCTTCGGCCCGGCGGTGAGATAGGTCTGCAAGCCCAGGGTGTCGAATCCCACGCGAGCCAGCGCATGCAGTCCCGACTCGTCCTGGCCCACCGATTGCAATAGCTCCAGTGCCTCCTCGTCGGAGAGTTCGACGAGCTCGGACTCCACCTTCGCATCGAGAAAGACCGCCTCGGCGGGCGCCACCAGGTCGCGCATTCGTGCCTTGAACTCCTCGTTGGTCAGCTGCCCCTCATCACAATTGATGACATAGAGGAACGGCTTGGCGGTGAGCAGGAATAGCTCCTTGACGGCCTCGGTGTCGAACCGGGCTGAGAAGAGGGTGTGGCCGGAGTCGAGGATCTCCTTCGCCGCCTCGGCCGCGGCAAGCGCTGGCGCCTTTGACTTGTCGTTGCGCGCTTCCTTCGTCAGGCGCGGGATCGCGTTCTCGAGGGTCTGCATGTCGGCAAGGATCAACTCCGTGTTGATCGTCTCCATGTCCTCTGCAGGAGAGACACGGCCCTCGACATGGACGACGTCGTCGTCATGAAACGCGCGGAGTACCTGGCAGATGGCATTGGATTCGCGAATATTGGCGAGGAACTTGTTCCCGAGCCCCGCACCCTGCGAGGCACCCTTAACGATGCCGGCGATATCGACGAACGTGACCGTCGCGGGCAGGATCTCCTTGGACTCGAAGATCTCCGCGAGGGAGTCCAGCCGCGGATCGGGTACCCCGACCACACCCGTGTTCGGTTCGATGGTGGCGAAGGGGTAGTTGGCTGCAAGGACCGAGTTCTTGGTCAAGGCGTTGAACAGGGTGGACTTGCCGACATTGGGCAAGCCGACGATGCCGATTGTCAGCGCCACGATGCCAACTCCTTCTACTCTCGTTCCGAGGGAGGCCCTTGTGGTGAAGAGGCACGACGGGCAGGCCTGTTGAGGGACCAGGGTAGCGACCTACATTCGCGTCTCCGCCGTCATGGGGAGCGGGGACGACCTCATCTCCCCGAGTTGCAGGAGCAGGCCATCCAGACCCTCCGCGACTGAGGAGGCCTGGAGATCATCTTGACCAGTCCTGGCGAGATAGCCACGTACACTCGGCCGCATGCGCGCCTGGACGACGACACCCGAACCTCCCTATATCAAGATGGCCGAGGTGGATACACCCACAGCCAGACCGGACGAGGCCCTGGTGGAGGTCTCTGCCGTGTCAGTGAATCGTGGCGAACTGGTCTCCTTGCCCCACTTCTGGGATGTCCGGATGGACGGCAGCACGATGTCAATGCCGATGGGCAGCATTCCGGGGTACGAGCTCTCAGGCACCGTCGTTGCCGGCGCCGCCGACGGGACTGGGCCCGCCGTTGGCACACGTGTTGCCGGATTCCCAGCCCGCGGAAGCTGGGCCGAATATGCACCCGTGCCCACCGCACTGCTGGGACGTCTCGACCAGGCAGTCACCGATGAGCAGGGGGCGACCCTGCCCGTAGCAGGTCAGACGGCCTACCGAGCCCTGCGCAGGGGCGGGCTCCTCCTTGGCCAGCGGGTCGTGATCACCGGCGCGGCTGGCGGGGTGGGGGTCTACGCCATCCAACTCGCCAAACTGGCGGGTGCTCACGTCACAGGTGTGGCTCGTAGCGCGCAGCGTCGACAGGCCCTGCTCGATCTTGGAGCCGATGAAGCACTGCCCGAACTCTCTCCAGAAGGTCCGCGCGAATTCGACCTGATCATGGAGGCTGTGGGAGGCGCAAGCCTGGGTGCCGCGTTCGCACGCGTAGCCGAACGAGGCACCATCGTGCAGTACGGGGAAGCCTCCTTGGCCGACGTTTCATTTCCCGCGGGCCTCTACGCCACAATGCCGGGCGTGACCTATGGGCCGTTCCTGCTGTATCCGGATCTCATGGGTGACTACGCCGGAACCAAGACCCTGGAACTTCTTTCGGGCCTGGTGGCTGCGGGCGACGTGAAACCTGTGATCGCGGATGTCATGGATTGGACAGAAGCACCGCTCGCGCTCCAGCGCCTGTCCGACAGAGCAGTGTTCGGAAAGATCGTTCTTCGCGTGCGCTAGCGGCTCGATACCTGCATCCAGCGATGCGCGAAGCGAAAGAACGTCGGCTCCTTGTCGATCGGGAGAGCCATGGGCGACCGTCCTACGCGGCATCGATATTCATCAGGGTCGCGGAAATCTCCTCCGCCAGGGTGCGCAGCGCCTGACGAGCAGTCGACCGAGGCGCGCACTCCGCGAGTGTCCGCCCCTCTCGCAGAGCGGTGTCGAGAGAGTCCCGATCATCGGGGATGAACACCACATCTTTCACCCCCGCATGGCGAGCCAGGGCATCGCGCACCTGCCCCTGAGGATCGCGGCCGAGCGGGCCGCGGCGCACCTTGTTGACCACGACCCGAGTCGTGGCATCAGTGCGCTGGCGCACCATGTCGAGTCCATCGATCAACCGCTCTATGCCGATGGCATCGGCGCTTCCGACGATGATGACGGTGTCCGCTGCCTCCAACGCAGTATGGGCCGCCGCGAAGCGATCGACGCCACCCGCCCAGCGTTCGCCGGGAACATCGAGCCCGCCTCCGATATCCGCAACAGTGACTCCGGGGAGCGCGCCAGCGACCTCCCAGAGCCTGGCCAGGGCCGGACCGCGTAATTCTCTCCACCGTTCCGCGCGGGGTATCCCGGTGAGCACCCGCCACCGGTGCTCAAGTGACCGAGCAGCCTGCGCGAGAGCGAGCACATCGAGACTGCCCGCATCAGCATGCCGGCACGCCACCGCTATTCCACTGACCTCATCGAGGATTCCCAGGCTCTGCGCGACCGCACCGCCCTGCGTGTCTGCGTCGATGAGGAGAGACGCTCCGCCCGATCGAGCGATCTCATCGGACAGGCCGATCGCCACAGTGGTGCGACCTGGTGCACCGTGGGGGCCCCAGACCGCGACGAGCGATCCCGGGCCGGAATGGGGATGATCCCCGGGTGCGAGTTCCATGGGCACGTCCCCATCCCTGTATGGAGGGTCGTCACCCACCAGCGGATCGGTGTCGACACTGGACCGCACCTGCGGCGGAGACGATGAGGCGAGTTCTGTTTCTCGAACGGCACTGGCGATGCGCCCGATCGATCGCTGCAGGTCACCGGGACTGAGCACGACGACATGGTCGACCTGCAGGTCACGCAAAGTCCGTTCCCCCGCGTCATCTCCCGGCGCCACGACGCCGAGCACCCCCACACGTGCATCGGCAAGTCGAGCAATCGTGTCTCGGGCGAGTCGGGGAAGGGACGGGCTCACGACCGCGGCATGGGCGCAACCAGAGGCCGCCGCACCCACGAGATCGATGGCGTCCACGCACCGTCGTACGACGGTCACCTGCGCACCTGGTCGGGCAAGAGCGGCCACCAGATCGGTCTCGCCGGGCAATCCGGGTGCGGCGAGCACCACCGGGACGCTCACGGCGTGGCCTCGATCCTGGCTCCGACCGGTACACGCACCAGGTCGATCATCCCTCCCCGCACCGCCGCGAGTACGGACTGCGCATCCTGCGGGGCAACCTCGACCACGACGCCATAGTCGCCCGCGAAACCACGTGCCTCGACATCAATCGCAGAGACCAGTGCACCCGCGAGAACCAGTTCGGGCTCCGCCACGATCTCCAGGCTGCGGCTGGCATCCGGCGTCGCCCACACATCCACCCGCTCACCGGCGGCCAGATCCGCCGGAGCGTGCAGCGGTTCAAGGGGCACGCTCACCCATCTCACATCGGTCGATGTGTCCGAGCCGATCGCGGCCAGGGGCAATATTTCCCCCGCAGCCAGATCCCGGACCAGGCGACCGGCCGGGAATTCGCTGGTGCGGACGTAGGCGTCCACGAGCGAGGAATCGATGCTGACGGCGACGAGATCCTCCGATGTCAACGCCGCCCCCGCGGCGAGGTCGCGCTCGACCTGCCAGACATCGGTCGTGTCGGCACCCATGGTCATCAGCCGCGCCCCCACGATCATGCAGGCGATGACCAGGAGCGAGCCGAGAACCACCCGTGAATCTCGCCACCAGCGGCGTTGAACGCGAACAGCCGGCGGCGACGGTACGACGGGCGCACCTGTGGAACGGTCGCGGTCGAGGACCGCGGTGAAACGTGGGGACATGGCCTGCTCCAGAACTGCTCGATGGTCGAAGGCGTGCCCCCTTCCCCGCGCTGATCCTGCGATGGATGACCGGATCGATGCAACTCAAACCGAGCGACCCTGTGGATGTCGCAGTGCGCGATGTCGGTCTTCTTTGCCAGAATCAGGCCCGTGCCCCGATTCCTCACACTCGCTGATATCGCGGAGGTGCTGAACATCTCCGCCGCCCAGGCTTACGCCCTGGTGCGCAGCGGTGACCTGCGCGCGATCAAGGTTGGCGGGCGTGGGCAGTGGCGGGTCGAGGAATCGGAGTTGGAGTCCTACATCGACAGGATGTACTCGGCGACTGAAGATTTCGTGCGCGCCCATCCCTTCGGGCGGGAAGATCCGTTCGCGGATGAACCCGGGGTGAGCGACTAACCCTCCGCTAGTGCGGTCACCAACGGCGGATCGCCCACACCGCTGACATCGGGAGGGTGCGCTCTGCACGCACACCGCGGGGATCGTCCCGGTCGTGTTCGGCGAGATCGAGATGATCGGCACCGATCCGCGTCAGCGTTCCCTCGTGAATACCTAGTTCGCCCAGGCAGCGCACCGCACTGCCATCACGGGCCCACTCCCGCAGGACGGTCGCCAGACTCAACCTCGCCGCGACT
>JBDQGZ010000122.1:0-6017 GCA_040265115.1 Candidatus Nanopelagicales bacterium | reverse complement strand
TGGGCGATGCGTCGTCGAGTGTCTTGGGGTTCGACGATCTCGTCGACGACACCGATGTCGAGGGCTCGACCGATGCCGCCGGAGATCACCTCATGCTCCGCGGCAAGTTCGAGTTCTAGTTGGGCCCTGGTCTCCTCATCGGTCGCCTCAGCCAGACGTCGTCGGTGCAGGATGCGAACGGCGGCGACCGAGCCCATGACGGCAACCTCCGCGTCCGGCCATGCGAAGACCCTGGTGGCACCGAGAGACGAAGAGTTCATGGCGACGTAGGCGCCGCCATACGCCTTGCGGGTGACGACGGTGACACGAGGCACAACGCATTCGGCGAAGGCGTGCAGGAGTTTCGCACCCCGCCGCACGACACCGTCCCATTCCTGCCCGACACCCGGCAGATAGCCAGGAACATCGACGAGGACGACGAGGGGCACGGCAAGCGCATCGCACATCCGCACGAATCGCGAGGCCTTCTCTGCGCTTGCGGAATCCAGGCAGCCACCGAGGCGGAGCGGATTATTGGCCACGACACCGACGGTGCGACCACCGAGTCGGCCGAGTGCCACGACGATGTTGGGTGCCCATTTCGCGTGCAACTCCACCATGGTGCCGTCGTCGAGCACCCCTTCGATGAGGGGATGAACGTCGTAGGCGCGTCGACTGGAGTCGGGAAGCAGGCCCGCGAGATCACGATCGGTGACCGACTCCAGATCGAGTGAGCCCTGAGCACCCAGCAGTGACGCGACGCGGCGGCCCTCGTCGAGTGCCGCGCGCTCGGTCTCGGTGACGATGTGGACCACACCGCTGCGACGCCCATGCGGGTCCGGGCCGCCGAGGCGCAGCATGTCCACCTGCTCGCCAGTCACTGATCGAATCACCTCGGGGCCGGTGACGAAGATACGACCCTCGGGCCCGAGGATCACCACGTCGGTGAGGGCAGGTCCGTAGGCGGCACCGCCAGCTGCGGGGCCGAGCACGATGGAGATCTGCGCCACCTTGCCGGAGATCCTGGTCATGGCCGCGAACACTCGACCCACGCCGTCGAGGCTCGCCACCCCTTCACGCAGGCGTGCGCCACCGGAATGCCAGATGCCGACGACCGGGCACGAGTCCGCGAAGGCGCGGTCATAGGCGGTGACGATCGCGCGACATCCCTTCTCGCCCATCGCGCCGCCTTGGACCGTGGGATCGGTGGCAAAGGCGACCACGTTATGGCCATCGACACGCCCCACTCCCGACAGAACACCGCTGTCGTCCTCAGGAGTGATGATGGTGAAGGTGCCCTCATCGAAGAATTGCTCGAGGCGTACGCGGGGGGAGCGAGGATCCACGGTCGAGTCGGTCACGACACCGTCCTGAAGGCGAGAGCGACATCGTGTCCGCCGAATCCGAAGGAGTTGTTCAACGCCAGCAGGTCCCCGGCAGGTAGGGGGCGGACGTCGTTGGCGGTAATGTCGAGTCCGATCTGTGGATCGAGATCATCGATGTTGATGGTGGGGGGCGCCAGTCGATGGTGGAGGGCGAGGACGGTGAACACGGCCTCCAGTGCCCCGGCAGCTCCGAGGGTGTGGCCCGTCATCGACTTCGTTCCGGACACGATCGCCGTGGTGTCCTCGCCGAGCGCTGCGCGGATCGCGACGGCCTCGGCGATATCACCCTGGGGGGTCGAGGTGGCGTGCGCATTGACATGGACCACATCGGCCGCGGTCGCATCCGCGGCCTCGAGTGCGGCACGCATGGCACGAGAGGCGCCGAGTCCCTCCGGATCCGGCTGGGCGATGTGATGGGCGTCAGCGGTCATCCCGGCCCCGGCGAAGCGTGCGTAGATCCGTGCACCTCGCGCTCGGGCGTGATCCTCTCGTTCGAGCACGAGCATCGCTGCCCCTTCGCCCATGACGAAGCCATCCCGAGCGAGGTCATAGGGCCGCGAGGCAATCTCGGGATCCTCATTGCGCATGGACAGGGCTCGCATCGAGGCGAAGCCGGCGATGGTGAGCGGGTGGATGGGGGCTTCTGTTCCGCCCGCCATCACCACATCCGCCCGACCATCGGTGATCATCCTTGCTGCGACCGCGATCGCTTCCGCCCCGGACGCGCATGCGCTCACTGGCGCGTGCACCCCGGCAGCGGACATGCGATCGAGGCCGACGACGGCAGCCGGTCCGTTCGGCATCAGCATGGGAACGGTGTGCGGGGAAATGCGAGAGGGTCCGCGTTCCTTGAGCACGTCGTAGGCATCGAGCAGGGTGATGACACCACCGATGCCCGTGCCCACGACAGTCCCCATGCGATCAGGTTCGATCTCGGGCGATCCCGCATCGGCCCATGCTTCGCGCGAGGCGATGAGGGCACTTGCCTGGGATCGATCGAGACGCCGCAACTCCACTCGATCGAGAACCTCGGATGGTTCAACCGCGAGGGTCCCGGCGAAGCGCACCGGCAAATCGGCCGCCCACTCCTCGGTGAGAGGGCGAATGCCAGAAACACCGGACGTGACTGCCGCCCAGGTGCTTGCGGCATCCCCGCCTATCGGTGTGGTGGCGCCGATCCCGGTGACGACGATGCCCACGGTCAGGCCGTGGCCTTCTCGATGTAGGCGACGGCATCGCCGACGGTGCGCAGGTTCTTCACCTCGCTGTCAGGGATCTTCACGTCCCACTTGTCCTCTGCGGCCATGACGACCTCGACCATGGACAGCGAATCGATGTCGAGGTCGTCGACGAAGGACTTGTCGAGTTGGACGTCATCGACGGGAACGCCCGCGACCTCATTCACGATCTCGGCCAGGCCGGACAGGATCTGCTCGCTCACAACTGTTTCCTCTCATCTGTGGTGTGAATCGACGGGTGGTGCGAATGATTGATCAGGGTAGGCGCACGACCTGCGACGCGTACGCCAGGCCCGCGCCGAAGCCGATCAGCAGGGCGGTGCCACCGTGGGGGACCTCGCCGGTGGACAGCATTCGATCCATCGCGATCGGAATCGATGCCGCCGAGGTGTTGCCGGTCGTGGCGATGTCCCGTGCCACGGGAACGTGCTCGGGGAGTTTCAGGGCGCGGATCATGGCGTCGGTGATGCGCATGTTCGCCTGATGGGGAATGAACGCATCGAGGTCATCAGCCGCGACACCGGCAGCATCGAGGGATTCCTGCGCGGCCTTGGCCATGTGGGCGACGGCCCAGCGAAAGACCTGCTGGCCCTGCATCGACAGCGTGGGAAACCGCTCGCCACCGTGATCTCGATAATCGATGAGCGACTGCGTCATGGTGATGGCGTCGTACTGCTCGCCGTCGGAGCCCCAGACGACTGGGCCGATCGCGGGCTCGTCGGACGGTCCGACGACGGCAGCTCCGGCTCCGTCAGCGAAGATGAAGGCCGTCGAACGATCGGTGAGATCGATCCAGTCGGTGAGCTTCTCCACGCCGATCACCAGCACATGTTCCGCCGACCCTCCGCGCACCAGATCCTGGGCGAGAGCGATGCCGTAGCAGAAGCCGGCGCAGGCCGCCGAGATGTCGAAGGCTGCAGCGTTGTTCGTGCCGAGTCGGTAGGCGACCTCGGCCGCGGCCGACGGCGTGGGATAGGGGTGCGTGACGGTGGCGATGATGACGGTGCCGATCTGATCAGCCGTCACCCCGGAGGCAGCGAGGGCCTTCTCTGCGGCGGCGACTGACATGTCGCACACGGTCTCGTCCTCGGCCGCGTAGCGCCGCTCCACGATGCCGGATCGTTCCCGGATCCATTCGTCGGTGGAGTCGATGCGCTCGCAGACTTCGGCATTCGTCACCACGCGATCTGGGCGATAACTCCCAACTCCCATGATGCGTGCGTGAGCGGGACCGGTGGAGGTGCGCAGGGTCGTGCTCATGCGGGGGACTCCTCAACGCTGATGATCGGATGGAGGCGGAGCAGTGGCTGGCCGGGGGAGACGGGATCGCCATCCTCGACGACCCACTCGACGATCGTCCCGCCGTGGGGTGCGGTGATGTCGATGGACTCGCGAAGGTTGGCCACCGTGCCGATGGCGCTACCCGGGGGCAGGGTGGTGACGCCTGTGCCGGGCGCGATGTGATCGGCGATGGTGAAGATGCCCTTGGCCGGAGCGACGACCAGTCGCCAACTCGGCGACGCCGACAGGGAATCCACACCGGGGGCGTGTCGGGAGATGAGATCCCAGGCCGCGTCGAGATCATCGGGGGTCTTCAGCGCCAGCGTCTCGACCCCGGGTAGGGATCGCTTGGCAAGGCCGGTGAGAGTCCCTGCGGGTGGAATCTCCAGGAGCGCGGTCACGCCGAGATCGGCCATCGTGGCCTGGCAGGCATCCCAGCGCACCGGCTTGGCCACCTGATGGACGAGTCGTCGGAGCACGTCTCGTCCATCGTGGACGATGCGGCCATCGGCGTTGCTGATGAGGCGAATGCGCGGATCATGCGTGGAGATCGCGCGAGCATGTCGGGCGAGAACGTCGACTGCGGACTCCATGAATCGGGTGTGGAAGGCGCCGGCGACCTCGAGTGGACGCACGCGCGCCTTCTCTGGGGCATCGTCGGCGAAGTCGGCGAGATCACTCTTCCGACCGGCGACGACGATTTGGCCGCCGCCGTTGACGTTCGCTGGGGTGAGGTGGTGGCGTTCGGCTGCGGCGATGACCTCCTCGGCGTCTCCCCCGAGGACGGCGCTCATCCCGGTGGGTTCCGCGGCGGCCGCCAGGGCCATCGCGCGGCCGCGTTCGCGAACGAAGACCATGGCCTGTTCAGCGGTGAGGACACCGGCGGCCGCGGCCGCGGTGATCTCACCCACGCTATGGCCGGCACCGGCACCGATGCGCACGAAGGCCTCGGCCGGATGTGGGAACAGTGACAGCAGGGTGACCAGACCAGCGCCGACGAGGAGGGGCTGGGCGATGGCGGTGTCGCGGATTGTCGCGGCATCGGAGATCGTGCCGTGAGTGATCAGGTCCACACCGGCGACGGTGGACAGCCACTCCACCCGCTCTCGCACACCGGGAGCCTCGAGCCATGGGGTGAGGAAGCCGGGGACCTGGGCGCCTTGACCGGGAGCGACGATGACGAGCACGCCCATACCCTTCCGCTACCAGTGGCTGGCTGGCCCCGCGAGCGGTGCCAATGTCGACCAGTAAAGATTAGAGGAATCCTACAACGAGCTCATGGGGAGCCTGCGTCCAGGCGATCCCAGACGAGGGCCAATCGGAAGGCTAGGGCATCCCGCGGTTCGGTAGGGCTGCGGCCCGAGAGCGTCTCAATGCGGCGGAGTCGATGCCGCACCGTGTTGACATGGACGAACAGCAGGCGTGCGGTGGCCTCGAGGGAGCCGGCCTGCTCCAGGAAGGCGGCGAGGGTGTCCACGAGCACCGGATCGGATCGTCGGAGAGGGTCGATGATGTCGGCGATCAGCGCCTCTCGAGCACCGGGTTCGCCGGCGAGCGCTCGCTCAGGGAGCAACTCGACTGCGGCGACAGGCCGGGGTGCCTGTGGCCAGGCGGGCGCAGCACGCCAGGCGAGGAGGGCCTCATGGGCCGTGGCGGCGACCTCGGCGAGCCCGGTGGCAGGTGCACCGTGGATCACCGGACCCGGACCGAAATGTGGAACGAGCAACCGAGCGACCCGTGCGGTATCGGCGGGCGAGGGGGTGGCGGCGATGACCACGAGGGTCCGACCGTGCAAACCTGCAAGCAGGTCGATGCTGTGGTGGTGCGCCGTGCGCCTCAGCAGGTCGACCACCGACTCGCCACCTTGTGCCTCCACTGACTCCGGTGGTGAACCGACGAGCACGACCGCACCGGTGTCAGCGGTCCAGCCCAAGGCAGCCGCGCGTGCAGGGAGGGAAGGGTCGGAGTCGCTGCGGAGCATGCCGTCGAGGACGAGGGCTTCCAGGCGTGCGTCCCAGGCGCCTCGCGCCTCGGCGGCTCTTGCGTAGACCTCGGCGGCGGCGAAGGCGACCTCCCGGGAATACACCAGGACGGCAGCGCGCACCTCGTCGGCGGCCTCACTACCCGCGAGTCG
>JBDQGZ010000121.1:0-6059 GCA_040265115.1 Candidatus Nanopelagicales bacterium | reverse complement strand
TCGCTGATCATCTGCGCGCGCGTGGTTGCCGAGTCGACATGGTGCTCGGTGCAGGCACCGAGGAGCGGCTCTTCGGCGTCCTCGAAGCGAAAAGGATCGCGTCGACGGTGACAACGACGACGGAGGATGGCTCGCTGGGAGCGACGGGGCGAGTGACCGATGTTCTCGGCGATGTGATGGAGCGCAACAACACCGACGTGGTGTACGCCTGTGGTCCTATGCCGATGCTTGCTGCCGTCGCGGATATGGCGGCAGAACGTGGCGTCTACAGCCAGTGTGCTGTCGAGGAGTCGATGGCATGCGGAATCGGCGTGTGCATGACCTGCGTCTTGCCAGTCATCGGTGACGACGGGGTGACTCGCATGGTGCGATCCTGCGTCGAGGGCCCGGTGTTTCGCGGTGATCGAGTGCGGTGGGCTGAGGTCGGAACGGTACCCGCCGACACCCTGGGTGCACCGGCGAATGAAGGAGGTCTGTGATGACTCGGGCTGTCGTGCGTCCAGCGGAGGCTCTCGCGCCGGTGATCCATGACGAGATCGATATGTCGACGACTTTGGCCGGCGTGGAGCTCCCAAGCCCAGTCCTCACCGCATCGGGGTGTGCGGCTGCGGGCCGTGAACTCGATGCCTTCTTCGACATCACCGCGATCGGAGCGGTGGTGACGAAGAGCATCATGGTCGAACCTCGCTCGGGACGTCCCACACCGCGAATGGCGGAGACGCCCAGCGGCATGCTCAACTCGATTGGACTGCAGGGCCCGGGAATATCGTCATTCGTGGAAGGTGATCTCGCCTGGCTTCGCCAACGTGGCGCACGCGTGGTGGTGTCGATCGCGGGTGACAGTGTCGACGACTACGCGAAACTTGCGAAGGTGTTGCGGATGCACGAGGGCATCAGTGCCATCGAGGTGAACATCTCCTGTCCGAACGTGGAGGATCGAGGCAAGGTGTTCGCCTGTCACGCGGATACCTCCGCTGCGGTGATTCAAGCGGTGCGCCGCAACACCGATGCGCGAACTCCCATCCTCGCCAAACTCTCACCCGATGTCACCGACATCACGAGCATTGCCTTGGCCTGTGTCCGAGCCGGTGCCGATGGCCTGTCGGTGATCAACACTCTGCTGGGAATGGTGATCGACACCGACAAGATGCGTCCGGCACTGGCCGGGATCACCGGCGGATTGTCCGGTCCGGCGATTCGACCCGTGGCTGTGAGGTGCGTGTGGCAGATCCGTCAAGCACTTCCCGACGTTCCGATCCTCGGCATGGGAGGAATCCGAACTGGATTGGATGCGCTGCAGTTCATCCTTGCTGGAGCCAATGCCGTGTCGGTTGGCACGACGGTCTTCAACGACCCGACCTCACCGATGCGGATCCACCGCGAATTGCAGACTGCTCTCGCCGAGCGCGGGATTCCTCGACTTGTCGATGCCGTTTCCTATGCGCACGGTTTCGCTGACCGTGTCGATGAAGAAGACCGGATGGCCGAACTGGATGAGGAATTGGTTGAGGATCCATCAGGCGGCTACGGAACATGACTCGGCATTCCCAGGGCCCCGCTGGGCTGAAGGCCCCCATCGCTGTGGCACTCGATGCTCCGGATCCGGCCACCATGGAGGCGTGGGCGACTGCTGTGGCACCGGTCGTGCGGACGATCAAGATTGGTTTGGAGACCTATCTGCGAGACGGGGCGCAGGCGGTGGATCGGACGCGACGCGCCATCGACGCTGAGGACACCACCTGTTCACTGTTCCTCGACTTGAAACTGCATGACATTCCGGCGACCGTGGCGGGTGCTGCGAGATCCGTCGCTGGATTGCGACCTGACTTTCTCACCGTCCATGCGTCAGGTGGTCCGGCGATGGTCGAGCAGGCGGCACGAACACTCCCCGACACGAGGATCACCGCAGTGACAGTGCTGACCTCTCTGTCGCCCACTGATCTTGATGCACTCGGCATACTTTCCGCGGATGATCGTGGCGGCGCAGCAGTGGAAGAGCTGGTCTGTCGCTGGGCGTCTATTGCGGTCGATGCCGGCGCGCGTGCCATCGTGTGCTCGCCGCAGGAGGTCGCAGCTGTTCGCTCGAGTGTCGGCGGCGACATCGTGCTGATCACTCCTGGAGTCCGTCCTGCTGGATCTGCCGCGGGCGACCAGCAACGGATTGCGACTCCGGCCCAGGCCTTGGCCGCGGGAGCTGACCTGCTCGTCATCGGCCGTCCCATCACGGGTGCCGATGATCCACGACGGGCAGCCGAATTGATCGCCGAGGAATGTCGCTCGTCACTGCCCTCCATCATCTACCCACCCCGGCCATGACGGTGGTGCAGCGTCAATGATTCGGCCGCCCCTCGACGATGACTCGCGGGCTCTGGGGCGCCAGCGGGCGATGGAGGCTCGTCGTCGACGCGCCGAGGTGAAGTCGTCCCTGGCGTCAGGCGAGTCCGATCTGGGCACGCTGCTGTCTCAGCGACGCGACCCGGTGCTCTCCCGGCTTCGCATCCGGGAGGTCCTGACCGCACTTCCTGGGATTGGGCCGGCACGCGCAGGACGCATCCTCGTCGAGTGCTCTGTGGAGGGTGAGCGTCGCCTGGGTCATCTCGGTGACCTGCAGGTGCAACGACTGATGTCGACCGTGACCGCCCAGGAGTCCCGCGATTTGCCCGCCCGACTTCTCGTCCTGTCTGGTCCCTCGGGCGTGGGTAAGTCCTCGGTGGTGGCGTATCTGCGGGAGCACCACCCGGCCCTGTGGTTCTCGATCTCGGTGACGACTCGAGCCCCTCGACCTGGCGAGGTCGATGGAGTCGACTACCACTTCGTCACCCAGGAGACGTTCGACCGCCTGGCCGCTGAGGGGGAATTGCTCGAGTGGGCGGTCTTCGCCGGAAACTCATACGGAACTCCTGCGGCCCCCGTCCATGAGCGACTCCAGCGAGGGGAGCCGGTGATCTGCGAGATCGACTTGCAGGGAGCCCGCCAGTTGCGCTCGCGGGCGCCGCATTCCCTCCTGGTGTTCCTGGCGCCCCCCTCCTGGCAGGTGCTGGTCGAGCGACTCACGGGGAGGGGCACCGAGAGTCCCGACGTGGTTGCGGAACGGCTGGAGACCGCCCGACGTGAACTCGCGGCGGAGTCCGAGTTCGACGTCGTCGTGGTGAATGACAGCGTGCCGGGCGCGGCCGAGGAGATCGTCCGCGTGCTGACGGGGTAGACTCTCTCCGCCGGAGCCGGTCCAGGCACCTCCGGTCACCCCCGTCTAGAGAGGCCCAAGCCCGTGTCGTCACCACGTCCCGAGGGCATCACCCACCCGGCGATCGATGATCTGCTCGAGCGCACAGACTCGAAGTACTCCCTGGTGATCTACTCCGCCAAGCGTGCCCGTCAGATCAACGCCTACTTCTCCCAGCTCGGTGAAGGGCTGCTGGAGTATGTCGGACCCCTTGTGGAAACCCATGTTCAGGAGAAGCCGCTGTCGATTGCCATGCGCGAGATCGATGCTGGTCTCCTCACCGCTGAGCCCATCGACCCCAATGCGGAGCCTGGCGCTGTCCCGGCCGAGGAAGTGGTAATCGCCGATGCGCCGGTCGACCCCTTCACCGTGATCGAGGACACCACCCCCGAGGACGCGTCCTGAGCGCACGCATTCTGCTGGGGGTCTCAGGCGGCATCGCCGCCTACAAGGCCTGCTCGCTGGTGCGTTTGCTGCGTGAGGATGGGCACGACGTACGTGTCGTCCCCACCGAGGCTGCCCTCCGTTTCGTCGGTGCGCCGACCTGGGAGGCGCTGTCGGGCCACCCCGTCACGCATGAGGTGTGGCGGAACGTCGACACCGTGGGTCACGTCGAGCGAGGTCGCTGGGCCGAGTTGGTGATCGTCGCTCCCGCGACCGCGGATCTTCTTGCTCGGGCTGCGGCCGGATTCGCTGATGACCTGCTCACTACCTCGCTGTTGACGGCGACCTGTCCGGTTCTCTTCGCCCCGGCCATGCACACCGAGATGTGGCATCACCCGGCGACGCAGGCAAATGTCGCCACGCTGATGGACCGTGGCTTCGATGTCATGCCACCAGCGGTGGGTCGGCTGACGGGGGCCGATAGCGGGCCTGGTCGTCTCCCCGAACCGGGAGACATCATGGCGAGAGCGTTGAGCCTGCTCGCCCCTCGCGACCTTCTGGGCCGTCACATCGTCGTGTCAGCGGGTGGCACTCGGGAGCCGCTCGACCCTGTTCGTTTCCTCGGTAACCGAAGCAGCGGTAAGCAGGGTGTCGCCATCGCAGAACGTGCACTGGCGCGCGGGGCATCGGTCACCCTCGTCGCTGCACACCTCGAGATCGCGACACCGACGTCGGCGAAGGTGATCGAGGTGGATACGGCCGAATCGATGCGCTCAGCCATGCACGATGTTGCCGGTTCAGCTGATGCCGTGATCATGGCGGCAGCCGTTGCCGACTTCCGCCCGAGAGAGGCCTCGGCGACGAAGATCAAGAAGGATCCCCAGGCGGCCGAGGAAGCTCGCGTGCTCGAACTCGTGCGCAATCCCGATATCCTGTCCGAAATCGTGCGGGACCGTCGACCCGGTCAGATCGTCGTGGGATTCGCTGCTGAGACGGGTGATGGTGTGAGCACCGCCCTTGAGCAGGGTCGAGCCAAGCTCGCGACCAAGGGAGTGGACATCCTCGTTGTGAACGACGTGAGCGACGACCGCGTCTTCGGTCGGGACTCCAACGAGGCCGTCATCTGCCAAGCGTCGGGAGAGGAACTGCAGGTGCCGCAGGGGAGCAAGGCGGCGCTCGCCGACACGCTCCTCGACGTCGTCGCCGCCCGCTGGTAGCCCACCCGCTACAGTGATGCGCATCGTAATGAGCGCCAGCGCGAAGCCCCGGCTTGCTGGCCGGCAACCCTCGTCAGCGCGGTGGGGTGCCCCGGGTGAAGACGAGGCCTATTTGGGCAAGCGCGTCGCTGACGCTCCTGCCCCGCACTGAAGGAGTGAGAGTGTCACGACGCCTGTTCACCTCGGAATCTGTGACCGAGGGACATCCCGACAAGATCGCCGATCAAATCTCCGACTCGATCCTCGACGAGTTGCTCCGACAGGACCCGGCGAGCCGGGTTGCGGTCGAGACGTTGATCACCACGGGCCAGGTCCATGTCGCAGGCGAGGTCACCACCGAGGGATTCGCCGATGTCATGCAACTCGTGCGCGACGTCGTGCTCGAGATCGGCTACGACTCGTCTGTGAAGGGATTCGACGGTGAATCCTGCGGGGTGTCGGTCTCCATCGGCAAGCAGTCCCAGGACATCGCCCAGGGAGTCGACGACGCATTTGAGGAGCGGGTCAACCACAGCGCGGACCCACTCGACCGACAGGGCGCAGGAGACCAGGGGCTCATGTTCGGCTACGCCACGGACGAGACGCCCACCTTCATGCCGCTGCCGATTTCGCTCGCGCATCGACTCGCTGAGCAACTCTCGGCCGTTCGCAAGTCCGGGGATGTGCCCTACCTCCGGCCAGACGGCAAGACTCAGGTCACCATCGAATATGACGCCGATGATCGCCCTGTTCGACTCGACACGATTGTGGTGTCCAGTCAGCATGCTCGAGATGTCAATCTCGAGACCCTGCTGACACCAGATATTCGCAAGCACGTCGTCGAACCGATCCTCGAGACCGTCGATCTCGACTCACGCGATGTCCGACTGCTGGTCAATCCGACCGGACGCTTCGAGATCGGCGGCCCGATGGGAGATGCGGGATTGACCGGTCGCAAGATCATCGTGGACACCTATGGCGGCATGGCCAGGCATGGTGGCGGTGCCTTCTCGGGCAAGGACCCCTCAAAAGTCGATCGATCCGCCGCCTATGCCATGCGCTGGGTTGCCAAGAACGTCGTGGCAGCGGGATTGGCGAAGCGCTGCGAGGTGCAGGTTGCCTATGCGATCGGCAAGGCCCAACCGGTCGGCGTGTTCGTGCAAACCTTCGGTACTGGCACCCTGCCCGATGAGAAGATTCAGCAGATCGTGCAGGAGGTATTCGATCTGCGTCCCGCGGCCATCATCGCCGACTTG
>JBDQGZ010000120.1:0-6068 GCA_040265115.1 Candidatus Nanopelagicales bacterium | reverse complement strand
GACGGGTGTTCGGTTCCGATGATCGCCCCTGGCTGATCACCACCGGTCTCACTGCCGCTGCCGGTGGGCTCGCGGTCCTCGCTGGAGCGGCCCTCGGTGGATTGCTCGGTGACCCAAGGGTGCGCTGGGACGAGGTACCCTCGATGACAGTGGCTGCTGCCGTGTATGCCGGGGTGCTGTCCCTTGTCGTCGTGCCCCTCGTGCGCGGTATCAGCCGACGGGTCGTGCCCGAGGCATTCCCCCGCTGACCTGAGGGGAACCGCAGGGGGGCTGTGGCGCGTCCGACCCGCGGCGCGGGTCGACCGGGCTCGGGAAGATCCAAGCGAGGGTGGTGAGGCAGGGGCATGAGCGAGCGGTCCTCCCTGCGTCTGATCATCCTCGGCGTCCTGGTGGTCTCCCTGATCGGCACCCTCGTGGCGCGGCTGTCGTATTTGCAACTCGTCGCTGGCGATGAGTATCGGGCGGCCGCGGCGAAAAACTCCACCCGCGAAGTCATCGCGCCGGCTGTCCGCGGCTTGGTCCTTGACCAGCGGGGGCGCCCACTCGTGGCCAACCGGGTGTCGCTCGTGGTCTCGATCGATCGGATGACCCTGGCGCGAGAGGAAGACGAGGGAGCGGCCGTGATCGGTCGTCTTGCGGAGGCTCTGGACGTCTCGGAGGCAGAGATTGCCCTGCGTCTCATCCCGTGCGGGCAGGATGGCGCGGCGCCGCCGCCGGTGTGCTGGGATGGTTCTCCGTATCAGCCCATCCCGGTCGCGAAGGATGTCGACACCGAGACTGCGCTTGCGATCATGGAGCGGCGCGGTGAGTTCCCCGGGATCATC
This sequence comes from Candidatus Nanopelagicales bacterium, assembly GCA_040265115.1. Taxonomy (GTDB): domain Bacteria; phylum Actinomycetota; class Actinomycetes; order S36-B12; family S36-B12; genus M55B157. The sequence continues at coordinate 5,244 of JBDQGZ010000120.1, read as the reverse complement.
GCCCAACTCGAGGCCGTGCGCGAGTATCCGCAGCCCTTCGACGCGAACATGGCGCACCTGCTCGGCTATCTCGGCCCGGTGTCCCAGGAGCAACTGGATGCCCAGGGAGAGACCAGCGATCCGGCGCGGCTGCGCAGCCGCGACATCGTCGGACGCACCGGCCTTGAGTCCCAATACGACCTCGATCTGCGAGGTATCCCCGGCATCACCACCCTGGCGGTCGACACTGTCGGTCGGGTCACCGGGACGCTCGACATCACTGAGCCTGTGCCCGGCAACTATCTGGTGACGAATGTCGACTCCCATCTGCAGGCCGTTGTTGAGGAAGAACTAGAGGCCGCGGTTCTCCGAGCCCGGGACCTGGGGAACCAGGGCACGTCAGGTGCGGCGGTCGTCGTCGACGTGCAGACCGGTGGGGTCCTCGCAATGGCCAGCTATCCGACCTACGACCCCGATCTGTGGGTGGGCGGGATCTCGAGCAAGGACTACGACCGTCTCTTGAAGTCGAAGGCCCTGTCCTCGAATGCCGTTCAGGGCACGTTCCCGCCGGGCTCCACGTTCAAGCCTGTGACGACCTATGCGGCAGCGCAGCAGGGCTACGACCTCGGGGGCACCTATGACTGCCCGAGCGAATACGAGGTCGGCTCTCAGACTTTCCGCAACTTCGAGTCCGAGGGATTCGGTCCGATCTCACTGCAGCGTGCACTCGAGGTGTCGTGCAACACGGTGTTCTATCGGATCGCCGACGAGATGTGGCTGACCGCTGGTGGCAATGCTGCGACCTTGGAGTCTCCGGATCCGATTGCCGATGCCGCAGAGCGGTTCGGCCTGGGGCGCCCCGCCGGCATCGACCTGCCGGGTGAGGCGGCAGGGCTGGTCGCCGGGCGACTTGAGAAGCAGCAGACCTGGGAGGAGCGACGCGACAACTGGTGCGCGGACGCGAAGGAGGGCTACCCCGAGACGCGTGCGGAGGATCCCGATCTCGCCGACTACTTCACCGCTCTCGCGAAGGAGAACTGTCTCGACGGTTTCCGGTGGCGCAACGGTGATGCGATCAACGCGTCCATCGGTCAGGGTGACACGGCGATCACGCCCCTTCAGTTAGCGATGGTGTACGCCGCGATCGCGAATGGTGGTCGAATCTACGAACCCCACGTCGCGAAGGCCGTACTCACCAGCAGCGGTGAGGTGGTGCGCGAGATCGAACCCAGGGTCACCAGAGTGCTCTCGGAAACCGACACACTGGACTTCCTGCGGACGTCCCTCGCGGCCGTGACCGCAGAGGGAACGGGTAGCGGACCGTTCGCTGGATTCCCGCTCGACCAGGTTCCCGTGGCCTCGAAGACAGGCTCGGCTCAGGTGTTCGGCAACGAGACCACGATCGCCTGGTACGCGAGTTTCGCGCCCGCGGACGACCCTCGCTACGCAGTCGTGATGATGGTGACCGAGGGCGGAACCGGTTCGGCGGCAGTGGGTCCGAGCGTGCGAGCGATTTACGAGGAGATCTTCGGAGTCGTGGGAACCGACGTCGACCCCGACCGCAGTGTGCTGATCGATGGCGCGCCCTCGGCTGATCTGCCAATCGTGCGTGCCGACGGCACGCCCATCACCCCGGGCATGCGGCCCTCCGGTCTTGACGCGGAGGGGCAGGATGCGTCGACGCGCGCCGGCTCCGGGTTGCTGCCGTGAGCGTCACTGAGCCTCGCCCGCAGCGATTCGTCGGCGCCGTCGCACAGGACCGCCAGTCGTATCTACGCCGAATGGACTGGTGGCTGGTCATTTCGGCTTTGCTGTTGTCGGCGGGGAGCACGGTGTTCGTCTGGTCGGCGAGCCGGGCAGATCTTGCCCCGGAAGATGACCCGCAGTACTTCCTCGTCCGACACACGATCAACATCGCCATCGGTGTCGTGCTCGCCTTCATCGTCTCGAAACTCGACTTCCGTCTCCTGCGGGCCTACACCCCGGTGATCTACGTGCTCTCCATCCTGGGGATCCTGATGGTCTACACGCCGCTCGGTGTCACCATCGCCGGTGCACGAGCGTGGATCTCAGTGCCCGGCGGGTTCACCCTGCAGCCAGCGGAATTGGCGAAGGTGTCGATCATTTTGGTGATGGCGCTCATCCTCGCGGAGAAGCGGGATGCCGAATCCGAACCGCGTGATCGAGATGTTCTTCTCGCTCTCGCGTTGGCGGCTGTCCCCATCGGACTCGTCCTGCTACAAAACGACACCGGTACCGCGCTCGTCATGTCGGTCATCGTCATCACCCTCGTGGCGGTCTCTGGAGCCAGGCGGCGGTGGCTCGCCGGCCTGATCGGTGGCGGCCTTGTTGCGGTGTTCCTCGCATTGCAGTTCGGTGTCATCCAGGATTATCAGATCGCCCGATTGACGTCCTTCCTCAATCCCGAGGGGAGCGAGGGAGCTGCGGCCTACAACGCAGTGCAGGCGCGCATCGCCATTGGCGGTGGGGGCTGGTTTGGCCACGGATTGTTCTCCGGGCCGCAGACCCAGGGGAACTTCGTCCCGGTCAATGAAAGCGACTTCATCTTCACCGTCATCGCGGAGGAAGCCGGCTACATCGGAGCGATGGCCTTCATCATCGGACTGAGCATCGTGCTGTGGCGAGGCATGCGCATCGCGATGGGCGCTGACGATCTCTTTGGTCGGCTTGTCGCGACAGGTGTCATGGCCTGGTTGGCCTTCCAGACCTTCGAGAACATCGGCATGAATCTCGGCATCATGCCGATCACGGGCGTCCCACTGCCCTTCGTGTCGTACGGCGGAACATCGATGTTCGCGTCGTGGATAGCGCTCGGCCTACTGGCGAATGTGCGAGTACACACCGCGGCAAACACCTAGCTAGGAGTTGCTCTGGCTCCTACGCTTGCCCCATGGGTGCCCGATCTGCGAGCAAGGCGATCCTGTTCGACCTCGATCGCACACTTGTCGATATGCAGTCCTTCACTGATTACGCCGCAGCCTGGGAAAGCGTTCGCGCGTTGCTCGGCGAGTCCTCCGCAGCCACTGTCCCGGAGACCGACTGGGACCGTCCTACGCAGGCCTGCATGTCAGCGCTCGTCGCGTTCGCGGGGACATCGACATGGCAGGAGGCCTCCGATGTGATCGCCCGCCACGAACGAGCCGCTATCCCGCAGTCAATCGCCATGCCGCGATTGACCGAGGCGATGGGTCTGGCGAGGGACCAGCCCGTGGCCGTGATCACGCTGCTGCCTCCCGATGTCGCCCGTGAGGTTCTCACCCACCACGGCGTCCAGATCGATGTCGTGATCGGCCGGCAACCGGGAAGTCGCCCGAAGCCGCACGGTGACGGACTGATCCTGGCCTGCGAAGCGCTCTCGGTGGATCCCGCATCAGCCACGATGATCGGTGATGCCACCTGGGACCTAGCAGCGGCCAGCGATGCGGGAGCGGGGTTCATCGGAGTCCCGTTCTCCTCTGGTGCTTTTCCGGACGGTACCCGCCTCGCCGCGAATCTGGCTGAGGCGGTCTCGCAGGCTGTGCGTGGTTGAGTCGATACGCTGGTGGCTATGTCCTCGAGCACGGTGTCGTCGGTCTTTCCGGATCTCGAACAGGTCTTGCCCCTGGTGTCCAAGCCCATCCAATACGTCGGAGGTGAGGTCAACTCCGTCTCGAAGGAGTGGGCGGACACCACTGTTCGCTGGGCGCTGATGTATCCCGATGCCTATGAGGTGGGTGCCCCCAACCAAGGAGTGGCGATCCTCTATGAGGTGATCAACGGAGTCGAGGACGCTCTGGCTGAGCGCACCTATGCGGTGTGGCCCGATCTTGAGGCCCTGATGCGTGAGCGCGGTATTCCGCAATTCACCGTCGATGCGCATCGACCCGTTCGTGCCTTCGATCTATTCGGCGTCTCCTTCGCGACCGAGCTGGGCTACACCAACATGCTCACGGCGCTCGATCTCGCCGGAATCCCGCTGCACGCTGTCGAGAGGGGTGACGGGGATCCGCTCGTGATCGCCGGAGGGCACGCCGCCTTCAATCCTGAGCCGATCGCAGACTTCATCGATGCGGCGGTGCTCGGTGACGGCGAGCAGGCGGCACTCGCTCTTACTGATCTCGTCCGCGATTTCAAGGCAGAGGGTTCACCGGGCGGTCGAACTGAGTTGTTGGCGCGCGTCGCGCGATCGGGCATCGCCTATGTTCCATCGCTCTACGAGGTCGAGTATCTCGAGGATGGTCGGATCCGACGTGTCGTCCCGTCACGACCGGATATCCCATGGCGTGTGGCTAAGCACACGGTGATGGATCTCGATGACTGGGACTACCCCCGCGCTCCCCTTGTTCCGCTGGCCGAGACGGTGCACGAGCGGATGAGCGTGGAGATCTTCAGAGGCTGCACTCGCGGCTGCCGTTTCTGCCAGGCCGGGATGATCACCCGTCCTGTGCGTGAACGCAGCAAGGCTGGCATCGAATCGATGGTGGCCCGTGGTCTGTCGGCAACCGGGTTCGAGGAGGTGGGTCTCCTGTCGCTGTCGAGTGCGGATCAATCCGATATTGCGCCACTGACGACCGCGCTCGCGGACTGCTACACCGACTCGCAAGTGTCGCTGTCCCTGCCGAGCACTCGCGTTGATGCGTTTAACGTCGATCTGGCGAATGAACTGTCTCGCAACGGCCGGCGAAGTGGATTGACGTTCGCACCCGAAGGCGGAAGCGAGCGACTGCGCAAGGTCATCAATAAGCAGGTGAGCGAGGAAGACCTGATCCGCACGGTGGCGACCGCTTACGCCGCGGGCTGGCGGCAGGTGAAGCTCTACTTCATGTGTGGCCTTCCTACAGAGACAGATGAGGACGTGCTGCAGATCGCGCGCATGGCAGCCGAGGTGATCCGCGTTGGGCGCGAAGTGAGTGGCCGGCGCGATATCCGCTGCACGGTGTCCATCGGCGGATTCGTTCCCAAGCCCCACACACCTTTCCAGTGGGCAGCACAACTCGATCATGAGACCACCGATGCGCGTCTCGCCCAACTGCGGGATGCGATTCGCTCGAATCGCGAATACGGCAAGGCGATCGGCCTGCGCTATCACGATGGAAAGCCAGGGATCGTCGAGGGGCTGCTCTCGCGCGGTGATCGGCGAGTCGCGTCGGTGATCGAGCAGGCCTGGCGCGATGGTGCCCGCTTCGACGGGTGGAGTGAACCAATCGACATCGACTCCGCTGCCTGACAACGCGACCTCCGCGGCGGACATCCATCGATCGAAGT